>VBOY01000093.1 GCA_005893295.1 Candidatus Eiseniibacteriota bacterium
AGCTCGATCTGCTGGCGAGCACGTTGCTCGAGCGCGAGGTGCTGGACGGCGACGAGATGAATCGCGTGCTGCGCGGCGAGAAGCTCGAGCCGGCGCGCACCTCGGAACCGGAGGCTGCGGCACCGACCGATGAGGCCCAGGTCGCCAAGGAGGGCGAGCGGCGCAAGCCCGACCCTCTCGGATCGGCGGAGCCAAGACCCGCCGGGGCGTAGGTCGAGCTTCGAGGAATTCCGATCCGGCCAGGTCGCTCCGCGCCGGTGCCCCGTTTCTCCGCACTTGACGCCAATATTACAAACACCGGGCGCGAGCGTGGAACCTTCCCGGAGCTTGGAACGTCTATAGTATCGTCACGCGAGTGCGACCGCGTGGCAAGTACCTCCATCGGTCGTATGGGTCTTCCAAGACGGGGCTCTACGACTGCACCCAGGGATCGCTCGGTGTGCACCGCCGGGCGGTCCTGTGTTTTGGGAGGAGATCGGCTCCGAGCCGGGCGCTCGTCCGGCTACGCGGTAGCGGCCGCCGGTGCGGCCTCGGCGCGGGGAACCGTGGTGAAGGTGCCCCCCTGGGCGGCCAGCCGCGCCAGCAGCGGCGCTGGACGGAAGCGGTCGCCCTTCTCCGCCTGCAGCGCGATCAGGCGCGATTCCACACGCGAGAGCCCCAAGGAATCCGCGTGGCGCAGCGGGCCCCCGCGAAATGGCGGGAACCCGGAGCCCAAGATCATCGCCAGATCGAGCCACCCGGCGTCGGCCACCACCCCCTCCTCGAGGCAGCGCGCCGCCTCGTTGATCATCACGAGAACCATGCGTTCGGCGAGGGCGTCGAGGTTGGGGCTCTTGCGCGGGCGGCGCAACCGCAGCAGTGCGCGCAATGCGGGATCGGGCTGGCGCTCGCGACCGCGGTGGCGGTAGAAGCCGACCCCGTTCTTCTTGCCGAGCCGGCCGGCGGCCACCACCTTGTCCAGAAGCACGGCGGGAGCCACGCGTTCGGGGAACGCCCGTCCCAGCACCCCCGCGACCTTCTGCGCCACGTCGAGCCCGACCTCGTCCAGGACCTCGAACGGTCCCATCGGCATCCCGAACCCGCGCATCGCGCGGTCGATCGCACCCACCGAGAATCCGTCATCGAGCAAGTGCATCGCCTCGCGCAGGTAGGGCATCAGGATACGGTTCACCACGAAGCCCGGAGCGTCCCCCACCACGACCGGCGTCTTGCCGAGCCGGCGCACCAGGGCCACCGCGGTCAACAGCGTGCGTTCGGAGGTGCGCGATCCCTTCACCACCTCGACCAGCGGCATCCGGTGCACCGGGTTGAAGAAGTGGAGTCCGCACAGCCGCTCGGGGCGCGCCAGCCCCTGAGCCAACGCATCGACCGAGAGCGACGAGGTGTTGGTGGCCAGTACCGCGTCGGGACCGATGCGCACCTCGATTTCCGCGAACACGCGGCGCTTGACGTTCAAGTCCTCGACCACCGCCTCCAGCGCCAGGTCGGCCCGCGCCACGCCGCTCAGCTCGACGGTGGGAAGGATGCGGGCCAGCTGGGCGTCGCGCTCGCGCGACGGCAGGCGGCGCCGGCGGCCGCGCTCTTCGATCAGCTCCCGGGCGGTCCGAAGCGCCCTGGTGAGCGCCTCGGGATTGAGGTCCCGCAAGCGCACGCGGATCCCGGCGCGGCTCGCCGCCTCGGCGATGCCCCCTCCCATCGTGCCGGCCCCGGCGAGCAGCATGGTGCGCACCGGAAGCGCCTGCACCGAGGAGTCGGTGGCGACCGGCTCCTTCTTGGCTCGCTCGGTTTGCTCGAACAGGCGGACCAGGTTCTTGCACACCGGGCCGATGGCCAGATCGCTCACCCAGGCTGCCTCGATCTCGAGCCCGGCCTCGATCGGCAGGCCGCGCGTGCGCTCGATGACCTCGAGGGCCGCGAGCGGAGCGGGATAGTGCCCGCCGGTGCGCGCGCGGGTCGCGGCACGCGCGCGCGCGAACACCAGGGAGCGACCGAACGGTGTGCCGTCCATGAACCAGGCCGCCATCCCGGGCGGCCGGTAGCGGTCGCGCCGCCGTTGCTCGGGCCGGGTCGTGAGCAGCTCGAGCCGCTCGTGCGCGCGCTCCATCAGCCAGGCGGCCGGCACCGCGCGGGCGATCAGCCCGATGCGCTCGGCGCGCTTGGCGTCGAGCGCGCGTCCGGTGAGGATCAGATCGAGGGCGGCCGGGAGCCCGATCAGACGGGGCAAGCGCTGCGTGCCGCCGAATCCGGGGTAGATGCCGAGCAGGACCTCGGGCAGCCCGATCTGGGTACGCGGCTCCTCGCTCGCGATGCGTGAGTCGCACGCCAGAGTCAGCTCGACGCCGCCTCCGAGGCATACGCCGTCGATCGCCGCCACGGTGGGGTACGGGAGCGTGGCCAGCCGCTGAAACGAGGCGTGCGCCCTGCGCACCAGTCCCAGCACCTCGTCTCGATCGCTGATCGCCCCGATCGCCGCCACGTCGGCGCCGGCGATGAAGGACCCCGGCTTGCCGCTCGTGAGAACCAGCCCTGCGGGCCTCTCGAGGCGCTCGACCTCATCGAGCGCTCGCTCGAGATCGGCGAGCGCCTCCACGTCGAGCACGTTCACCTTGCGCGACGGATGATCCATGATGAGGTGGACCACCCGGTCCGCGGCGGGCTCGACTCGAAACACCGGCATCAGTCCCGCTCCAATACGAAGGCCGCGCCCTGCCCACCGCCCACGCAGAGGGCCGCGAGCCCGCGCTTGAGCCCGCGGCGGCGCATCTCCATGAGCAGCGTGAGCAGCAGCCGAGCCCCGCTCGCTCCTACCGGATGGCCGAGCGCAATGGCGCCGCCGTTCACGTTGAGCCGCTCGAGTGGAAACTCGCCCAGGGCCGCCGTGCGCCCGAGCTCGGCGCGACCGAACGCTTCGGAGCGCGCGGCTTCGAGGCAGGCCAGCACCTGCGCGGCAAACGCCTCGTTGATCTCGAACAGCTCGCATTGGGAGAGCTCGAGCCGCGCCGGCGCCAGAGCCTTGGCGGCGGCGAGCACCGGGCCGAGTCCCATGCGGGCGGGGGCGAGCCCGGCAAATGCGAAGCTCACGATGCGCCCGAGCGGCGGCGTCGGCCAACGCGCGGCCGTCTCGTCGTCTCCCACCAGGAGCGCCACGGCGCCGTCGGTGACCTGGCATGAGTTACCGACCGTGACGGAGCCGTTCTTGCGGTCGAAATAGGGTTTCAGCCGGGCCAGCGCCTCCAGGGTCTGCCCCTCGCGCGGCCCCACGTCGTCCTGCACCATTTCGTGGCCCGGGGCCGGGAACATCGGCACGATTTCCTCACGCAGGCGCGCGCGCCCCGCCAGCGCTCGCTGGTGGCTCGCGAGGGCGAACTCGTCCTGCCGCTCCCGCGTGATGCGGAACTCGCGCGCCAGCACCTCGGCGGTCTCGCCCATGTTGAGCCCGCACACCAGGTCGGTGAGCCCCTCGGCGAGCGCGATGCGCGGCTTGAGCAGCGCCGGCCGGAAGCGCGAGAAGACGGTGAGCCGCGCGAGCGCGCCCTTGGCGCGCATCAGGCTCTCGAGCCACGTCCCGTACTCCAGCGGGTACTGAAGCGGGATCTGGCTCATCGACTCGGCTCCTCCGGCGAGCACCAGCCGTGCTCTGCCGGCGGAGATCCGGTGCGAGGCGGCGGCCACTGCCTCCATGCCCGAGGCACAGTTGCGATGCACCGTCACCGCGGGCACCGGCTCGGGCACGCCGGCGCGAAGTGCCGTCACGCGACTCACGTTGGCGGCCTCGGCGGGCTGGGCGCAGTTGCCGAGGATCACCTCATCGAGCCGCGCGGGGTCGACATCGGAGCGGCTCAGCAGCTCGGCGAGCGCCACGCGGCCCAGCTCGTAGGCAGGGGTGGCGCGGAACGGCCCGCCCGCCTTGGCGAACGGCGTACGAACGCCGCTCAAGATCCAGCTTCGACTGCTCAACGCTTCCGGTTCCTCAAGACGGTCCCTTCCGTGGCGAGCCGCGCGCGACTGTGCCGACCGTCGCAACGAAAGTCAACGCCACGAATGGCGCGCGGGGCGCGGCGCGTTGCGATTCCAGGCCACTTTGCGCTTGTCGGCCCGAGATCACGGTGCTAACGGTTCCCCCGGGTTCGCGTGCGCCCAGGTGGACACGCGGAAGCCCGCGCAGGGGGGCCATGGCTGCGGATACGTTGATCGGGATCTTCCTCGAGTCCGTCTCGACCTACGCCAAGCCCCAGCATTTCCTTCGCAAGACCACCAGCGGTTGGGAGTCGCTCACTTCCGAGCGAGCGCGGGCGGACGTGGAATGCCTGGCGTTGGCGCTGCGCGAGCTGGGGGTCGAGCGCGGCGATCGCGTGGCCCTGCTCTCCGAGAATCGCTACGAGTGGCCGATCGCCGACCTGGCGATCTTGGGGCTCGGCGCCGTGACGGTGCCCATCTATCCCACCCTGACCGCTCCCCAGTGCCGGTTCATCCTCGAGAACTCCGAGGCCAAGGGCGTGGTGGTGTCGAGTGCCGGGCAGCTCGACAAGGTCCGCAGCATCGCTCCCAACCTGCCCCATCTCGCGTTCACGCTGCGGATGGATCCGGCTCCCCCGGGAGGCCCTTCCGAGCGCGGATTCCAGTGGATGATCCAGCGCGGCGAGGCGCTGCGCTCCGAAGCACCCGACGCGTTCCGCGCCAGGGCGAGCGCCGTGGGCCCGAACGATCTGGCGACGATCATCTACACCTCGGGCACCACCGGCGATCCCAAGGGAGCGATGCTGACCCACGGCAACATCGCCTCCAACGTGTCGGCCTGTCTCAAGGTGGTGGGGATCGGGCCCACCGATCGATGTCTGTCGTTCCTGCCGCTGTGCCACATCTTCGAGCGCATGGCGGGCCTCTACGCGATGCTGGCGGCCGGGGCGGACATCGCGTACGCCGAGAGCATCGACACCGTGGCGGCGAACGCGGTGGAGGTTCGGCCCACGATCCTGATCGGCGTCCCGCGTTTCTACGAGAAGGTCCATGCGCGAGTCATGGAGAACGCCCGCGCCCAGCCGCCGCTGCGGCGCCGCATCTTCCATTGGGGACTCGCACAGTGCTCGACCGTGGCGCGCGCCCGATTCGAGCGCCGGCCGGCTCCCGCCACCGCCCGCATCGGAGCACGAATCGCCGATCGCCTGGTCGCCTCCACGATCCGCGCGCGGGTCGGCGGCAAGCTCAGGTTCTGCATCTCCGGCGGGGCCGCGTTGCCGCCCAAGGTGATGGAGTTTTTCTTCGCGATATCGATCCCGGTGCACGAAGGCTACGGTCTCACCGAGACCTCGCCGGTGATCTGCCTGAATCCACCGGGGCGCGAGAAGCCGGGCTCGGTCGGGCCGGCGATTCCAGGGGTGGAAGTGAGGATCGGCGCCGACGGGGAGATCCTGACGCGTGGTCCGCACGTCATGCAGGGGTATTTCAAGAACCCGACCGCGACCGCGGCGGCGCTCTCCGGCGGCTGGTTCCACACCGGGGACGTCGGTCGGCTCGACGAGGAGGGGTATCTCTTCATCACCGATCGGCTCAAGGACCTGCTCGTCACCGCCGGCGGCAAGAAGGTAGCGCCGCAGCCGATCGAAGCGCGGCTCAAGACCAGCAAGTGGGTGTCCGAGGCGGTGCTGCTCGGCGACGGTCGCCCGTACGTGGTTTGCCTCCTGGCCCCCAACTTCGTCAATTTGGAGAGCGAGGCGCGTCGCTTGGGCTGGCCCTTCACGCGTCCCCATGACCTGCTCCTCCGCCCCGAGGTGCGGGCTCTGTACCAAGCCGAGATCGATCGCGTGAACGCCGATCTCGCGCGCTTCGAGCAGATCAAGAGCTTCGCATTCCTGGAGCGGGAGCTGACTCAGGAAGGAGGCGAGCTGACCCCGACGCTCAAGGTGAAGCGCCGGGTCGTCACGCAGAAGTTTCAATCGGCGATCGAGAGCCTGTACGCCGGCCACGCGGCCCCCTCCGAGGTGTAGAGTCCGCGAGGCCTATATCACGGTGTGAACTTCGACCAGGAGAGTGCCACGTGAACGCTCGACGGCGGTTAGCACTCGCCCTTTGTCTCGCGGCGGCGCCCGAGATCGCCTGGGCCGCAGGCTACGGCATCTACGAGCAAGGGGCGGCCGTGCTGGGCATGGCCGGGGCCGGAACGGCGTCGGTGAGCGACGCCTCGGCGGTATTCTACAACCCGGCCGCTCTGTCGCGGCTCGAAGGCACGCACCTGTTCTTGGGGGGCGCCGGCCTGACACCCTTCACGAGCTTCGCCGGCGCCAACCCCTATCCCGGATTCGGCGTCACCGAAGAGATGAAGCATCGCTTCTTCCCGATCCCGAACGTCTACCTCGCTCGCCGCTGGCAAGACCGCTTGAGCCTGGGGCTCGGCGTGGACTCGCCGTTCGGGCTCGGGACCGAGTGGAAGGATCCCGACCAGTTCACGGGCCGCTACATCGCGACCAAGGCCGAGCTGAAGAGCGTGAACACGGGCCTTGCGGCGGCCTACGCAGTGAATCGGATGGTCAGCGTCGCCCTCGGCGGCGATGCGATGTTCGCCAAGGTGGAGCTGAGGAGGCGCACTCTGGTGCCGCGCCCCGGCGGCGGCGGCGCGCAAGTGGACGTCGCCGAAACCCGGCTCGAGTCGGACTACAAGAGTGGGCTCGGTTGGAACGCCGGCGTGTCGGTGGTGCCCAATGACCGCGTTCGATTGGGCGCCACGTACCGGAGCAAGGTGATCGTGGACGCCGAAGGCGACGCCACGTTCCGGCAGATTCCCACGGGCGACCCGGTGCTCGACGCCCTGGTGGCCGCGTCGCTGCCGCGCAATCAGGGCGTGAGCACGACGCTGCGCTTCCCCGCCATCTGGGCACTCGGCGGCGCGTGGACCCCCTCGGCGTGGACGATCGAAGCCGATCTGGTCTACACGGAGTGGTCACTCTTCGAGGATCTCCCGCTCCACTTCGAACGCGATTCGCAGCTCGACCAGACGATCGTGGAAGACTATGACAACACGCTGGCGATCCGAGTCGGCGCGGAGCACCGACTCGCGGCTTACACCTACCGCTTCGGCTACTACTTCGAGCAGGAGGCGGCGCCCTCCGAGTCCGTGAGCCCGATCCTGCCCGACGCCGCTCGCCATGGCGCGACGCTGGGGCTGGGCAAGACGTTCGGGCCCGATCGCCGCTGGACGATCGACCTCTACGACCTCGGCCTGTTCGTCGAGAAGCGGAGCACAAACAGCGTCAATCGCGACGACTACAACGGCACGTACAAGACCTTCCTCAATGCCTTGGGCTTGAGCCTCGACTATCATTGGTAGCAATCTGCGAGGAAAGGAGCCACACATGAACGCTCGCCACTGGCTCTCGCTCGGCCTCGCCGTGGTACTGGCGAGCGGCTGTAGCAAGCTCGATCCGCTGAAGCCCCCGGCTGCCGGCAGCAGTAGCGCGGACTTTCGCGCCTACGCCGCGATGGGGACGAGCATCACCGCCGGCTGGGAGTCCGGCGGTCTGGTGGAGCACCACCAGCGGCACAGCTACGCCGCGCTGTTCGCCAGTCAGGTCGGGGCCCCGTTCACGATCCCGAGCGTCAGCGCCGATGGCCGCCCACCGCTGCTGCGCATCGTCTCGTTCGGCCCACCGCTTCAGATCAGCAATGCCGGGCGTACCACCGGAATCGCCACCAACGATGCCCAAGCCGCGGCCTTCAACAACATGGCGGTGCCGTACGCGATCCTGTTCGATGCCGCGAACGAGACCTATTACTACGGTGGACTGCCGCGTCCCACGGATCCGTTCGAGATCGTGGCGAGACACCGGGGCACCATCCTGGCGCAGGTGGTGAGCCTCGGCCCCACCTTCGTCAGCTTGGAGTACGGGTCGAACGAGGTCTTGGGCCCAGCCACCTCCGGCGTCGGGGACGTGACACCGACTGTGGCTCAGTTCGGAGCGCTGCTCCACGGCACACTCGATGCGCTCCAGGCGCAGCTTCCGCTCGCCAAGCTCGCGCTGATGACGGTGCCCGACGTCACCTCGATTCCTTTCTTCACCACCTTCCCGCCCTTCACGCAAAGCCTCTCGACCGGGCAGCGGGTGGCGCTCATCGGTCCGAGCGGCCCGCTCGCTCCCGATGATCTGGTGCTGCTCACCGCTGGACCCGCGCTCGCGGCCGGCAACGGGTTCCCGGTTGGCTCGTACAACTACGTGAACCCCGCCGCGCCGGGGAACGGAACGCCGCTCGACGACAGCCAGGTGCTGTCGAGCGCGGAGGCCGCCAGCATCAAGGCCGCGGTCGACGGCTACGACACCGCGATCCGCAACGAGGCAGCCGCGCGCGGCGCCGCGCTGGTGGACCTGCGCGGGCTGCTCGAGACCGCCGCGCTGATCGGGCTCCCATACCAAGGCACCGCCTACGGTCCGGACTTCATCACCGGCGGGCTGTTCAGCCTCGATGGCGTCCACCCCACCGATCTCGCGCACGGGTTCATCTGCAACCTGATGATCGACGCCGTGAACGCGAAGTTCGGGACTCGGATTCCCCACATCGATCTGACCCAAGCGGCGACCGCCACGTCCTCGCGGCTTCGCGTTGAAGGAGCGGGGCGAAAGCTCTATCCGGTGATCGAGAACGCGCCCGAGCTCTACCGGCGGATGTTCCCGCGCGTGGCGGTCCCGCCCAGCTAGGCTCCACGCGGAGCCCAGCAGGCTGCTAGGCGAGCCGCGCCTTGAGCTCCTCACGCACCAACGCGGGCTGCAGCGTGCCGCTCGCCAGCAGGGCGCGGTGGAATTCGGCCAACGAGAACCGGTCGCCCAGGCGCTGCTCGGCATCGCGGCGGATCGCCAGCAGCTCGAGCTTGCCGACCAAGTAGCTCATCGGCTGGGTGGGCGTCATCGTGTAGCGCTTCACCTCGATGACGGCGTTCACGCGCTCGAGCATCGCTTGGTCGACCAAGTAGTCGACCGCCTGCATGAAGCTCATCGTGCCGGTGTGCAGGCCGACGTCGATCACCACCCGGCAGGCGCGCCACAAGAGGTCCTTGAGCTGATAGAGGCGCGTGATCCGGTCGACGAAGAAGCCCTGTTCGTGCATCAGGTCTTCACAGTACAGGGCCCAGCCCTCTGCGAACACGTTGCTGTCGGCGAGCCGACGCAGTCGGGAGCCGCTCCGGTTGGCGTGGCAGAGCTGGAGGTGATGGCCCGGAAACGCCTCGTGCACCACGGTGAGCGGCAGTCCGGCATAGTTGTGTCCCTCGAGCTGCTGCTCCTGCTCCTCCTTGCGGCGTGACAGGTCGATCGGCGTGACGTAGAAGAAACCGGTCTGGTCCTCGTCGAACGGCGCCGGGGGCAGGTACGCCGCATAGGGAAGCGTGGAGCGCTCGAAAACCGGAGTGTCGCCAGATGTTTCTCGGTGGTGAAGCGGCGCGCACGGTCGACCTCGGACGCGTAGGCTTCGCGCAGGCGCAGCGGCTCGGGGTGCCGCTTCTTCGCCTCGGCGATCAGGTCTCGCCACGAGCGCGAGGGGTCGATCGCCTTCGCTTCCACTTCGAGATGCTGCTTGGTGCGCGCCACGTGCTCGCGGCCGAGCGCTTCCAGGGCCTTGCAATCCATCGTCAGGAGATGCTCGCGCTCGAGCTTGAAATTCAGCCAGCGCTCGCCGATCGCGAACGTACCTCCCACCTTGGCGTCGAGGTCGCGATCCATGAATTCTTGATACTGGAGGAAACCCACGCGAGCGCGCTGCCCGGCGTGCTCGATGCGTTCCGCTTCTCCGGGGAAGCTCTTGGTCAGCGTGCGCACCACCTCGTCGACGAATCCCGGCGCGCTCAGGTTCACCTCGGAGGCGATGGTCAGGTAGACGTCGGGCACCTGTTGGAGGTTGGCGCGCGCCGCCTTCAAGTAGTCGGGAACCGCCAGCAACCGCGCCAGGATCGCTTCCTTGCGCTCTTCGAGCGGGGCGAACGGACGCGCCAGCAGCAAGAAGATCCCGGTCAGGGCGGTCTCAGGATAGGCCGCCGGGTTGCGCGAATGGATTCGAATTTCCTCGAGATCCGCCCGCATCGTGGCGATCCGCGAACGCAGCTGCTCGTAGTCCACGCGATGCTCGCCGGACAACTCCCCACGTGGCACCGAGGCCCCGAGTCGCTGCTCGAGATCACGCAGCCACGTGACGCGCTCCTTGAATCCGTCGGGAGAGTCGTTCGGCAGGGCGTGGTCGTAGTCGTGGATCCCCACCAGCGTCGCGTAGACCGGGTGGTGCTTCATCACGACCTCGACGAACTCCTCGCTCAGCGCGGAGAACGTCTTTTCGGTCTCGAGCATGCGACTCCCGCGTACGGCGCCCGGCGCGGGTGCGCCGAGGACCAGGCGTCCGGGGGAACACGTGCCGGTCGCCGGAGACCGGCGAGCCGGCTAGAGGCGCACGACGTTGGCGGCTTGCTTTCCCTTGCTACCGTCCACGATATCGAACTCGACGCGCTCGCCCGCTGTCAAGGCGCGGAAGCCATCGCCGAGGATCGCCGAGAAATGAACGAAGATCTCCTCGGCCGAAGCCTTTCGCCTCGTTGAACCACTTCACCGCACCTTGGGCGTGGCCCGAGACGCTCGGCGGGGCCGGAGCGCGCTCCGCCGGCCGCGGGCGACGACGCGTCTCGGAGGCTGCGCTGCCGCCCCGGCGGGACTGGAAGCACGAACGACAGTATACCGGGCGCCCACCGGTCGGCGGGAATGGAACCTGGGTCTCGGTGCCGCACTCGGCACAGGTCGCGGTGTACATCTCGCGGCCGCCGCCCTTGGGCGACGCACCGCCGCCGTCGCCACGTTGACCCTTGCGAAGCTCGCGGCAGCGCTTGCAGCGGGTGGGCGGATGCGTCAAGCCGTGGTCGCGGTAGAACTCCTGCTCGCCGACGGTGAACAAGAACTCCTGACCGCAGTCGGCGCACTTGATGGTCTTGTCCTGTAGCACGGTCATGACAGCATCCCCGAATCCCTCGAACGACGGTGTGTGCGGCCAACCCAGGGGTCGAGACACAATGATGCCCCGGTAGGCCAGAGCCCGCCGAGGCGACTCAAAACCAGAAAGCCCGTGTGGCGAAACGAGAACCGATGGAAGAACACGTGCAGACCGAAGAGAACTCCCCGAATCGACCGCTACCGAACCCGCGTGTAGGGGAAAAACCGAGTATACGAGCGGTGACAAGACAATGTCAACGCAACCGCCCCCTAGATTCTGCGCCATTGCAAGTTGCGCGCCGGAACTCAACCGAGAATCACGCCCTCCTGCGTAGGGGCACCCGACACGCCGCCCTCCACCATACGCCTCGGCCGGCACAGAGCTCGCAAGATCTCCCCCATGGTGATGACGTCCAACAGGTTGTGGTGGAAGACCGGAATCAGACGATAGGGATCTCCGCGACGAACGTAGTCGTGATAGAGGCCCGGGACCTCGGCGCTCGGGACGTCCCCCGAGCGCCGCCGGCGGCACACGTGCCATTCGAGGGTCTGCAATCGGCAGTCCGCGAGTCGCCTCTTCCAACGGCGCCGTGCCGGATGCAAGAGGTCCAGGTGTCGCTCGGGCAACCTCAATGGCACGCCGTGCACCAGGCAGCGCCCGCGCAGGAACGGCACGTCGTAGGACTTGCCGTTGAACGTCACCAGGAAGGTGAAGCCGCGCGCGGTGTTGGCGAGCGCTCTCAGCAACGGCGCCTCTTCGCCATAGTGGCGCGCGAAGAGCTGCCGCAGCACGAAATCGGCGCCGTTCCAGTGCATCGTTCCCGCCAGGAATACCGGGCTGGTGGCCAAACCGCCGGTCTCCAGATCGAGGAACAGCGCGTGCTCCAGGCCGAGCGACTTGAGCGCCACCAGGTCGGGCTCGTCGCCGGGGGCGGCCTCGAGCCGAGCCCAGTCGGCGCGCGGCCGCTCGATGTCCGAGCGCACGCGCTCGTGCACGAACACCGCTCCCGCCTCGTCGCGCAACTCGCCACCGGGCAAGAACGCCTCGACCCCGAGCGGAGCCCTGTCGAGCGAATCCTGCGGGGCGGGCGAGGATGCGCGCTCGAGGGAGGGCTCGTAGCCCGAGTGCCGCTCGCGCGCGGGGGATGATCCACTCTCGACGCAGGCCTCGTAGCGCGAGCGGCGTTCGCGCGCGAGCCGCCCCAGGCGTTCGCGCAGGGCCGCGCCGCCAATCACGAGGCGGCTCCCGTCGTTCGGGCCACGCGCTCGCCGAGGAGGATCAAGCGGCGGCTCTCGGCCGTGTACTCGCTCCCATCGGGGCCTCCCCACACGTTCTTCACCTCGAGCCCGTGCCTCGCGAACAACGCAGTCAGCTCGGCGCAGCTGTAGAGACGCAGGTCGAACTCCTTCGTCACCTCGACACCCCCGTGCGGCCGCATCAGCATGAGGCGCGAGAGCACCCGCGAGGTCTTGAGATCCAAGGTCGATTCTTCCATGAGCAGCGCCCCGTCCTCCTGCTGGGTCCAGGAGCGCTGCTGGGGATGGAGCAGGATCCGTTCGCGATTCGCCATGTCGACGAAGAATCGCCCGGGCGACGCCAAGGATCGCACGATGCCGGCGAGCACCCGCTCGTTCTCCTGATCCGAGAAATGGCCGAACGGCGTGAAATACGAATACGCAGCCGCGAACTCCCGCTCGAACGGCAGGGTGCGCATGTCGCCCACGCTCCAGCGCACCTCGACACCGGCCCGCCGGGCGTCTTCGGCCGCGATCTCGAGATAGCGGGGGTTGAAGTCCATGCCCGTCACCCGGAAGCCGCGGGTGGCCATTTCGATCGCGTGGCGACCCAGCCCGCACGCGAGGTCGAGAACCGCGGAGCCCCGCGGGAGATCGAGCGCGCCCTCGAGAAAGTCCACTTCCTTGAGCGTGCTCTCCGCGGTGAGCTGATGCCGATGGAGCTTGAGATAGTCCTCGTCGAAGAACGTGACCAGCCACTCCTGGTTCGGGCTCACGCCGACCTCGCCAACCAATGCCGCAGCAACCGCCGCGCGGCCTCCTTGTTGGGAACCGCGCGCGCGTGCGCCAAGTCGGGATCCTGCTGCTGCGCGGGCCGCAAGAGCGGCAGCCCGACACAGGAGGGGCACCCGATCTGGCACGGGCATTCCTCCAGGTGCTCGAGGCTCGCCGCGGCCAGCTCCTCGATGCGCGCATAGCCCTGCTCCGAGAAGCCGAGGCCGCCCGGGTAGCGATCGAAGACGAACAACGCCGGACGGCCCAGGTTCGAGGAATCCAGCACCCCGCCCAAATCCGACGGATCGCACATGCTGAGCATCGAGAGCATGGTGAGAAACAGGTTGCGCACGCCGCTCAGCGCCTCGAACCGGCGCCGCCCGTCGCGCGCCATCGCCGCCCAGGCTACCTCGCCGGGCGCGAGCCAGAACCCCGTGGTGTCGAGGCTGAGCCGCGGCAGGGCGAGCGGGTGGTAGCCGATCGAATCACGCGAGCCGAAGCGTATCTTCTTCATCGCCACGGTCTGCCACGACGACATGACTTGGCCCAGCATCACGGTCTCGTCTCGCCAGGGGCGCTGCTCGAGCTCGCGCATCACCCGGATCCCCATGTCGAGTACCGGTTGGGTGTAGTAGTCCACCTGGCGCGGCTCGACCAAGGCGGTCTTCTGCTCCAGATCCAGGGAGCGCACGAAGTAGGTTTCGCCCTCGTGCAGATAGATGGCCTCCGGGTAGACCAGCTCGAGCGCGCTGATCGCATCCACCGTGCCGATCACCGCGTTGCCCTTGGCCGCATCCATGATCGTGTAGGTGTTGTCGGAGATCGTGCGCAGGTTCACGCGCGCGGCCGGGAACTCGGTCGAGGCCCAGTAGCTCTTGCCGTCGATGGTGCGCGCCTCGCCCTCGGCTTCGAGCGCCGCCAGGATCTCCTGGGTCTGCGGGCCAAAGGCCGCCGCGTCGCCCGCGGTGAGCGGTAGCTCGTAGGCCGCGCATCCGAGCTGCTGGGCCAGGATGTACGGGTTGGCAGGATCGATCACCGCGGCTTCGGGGGAGCGGCCGAAGAAGTAGTCGGGATGCACCGCCAGCGCCGCCTTCCCCTGCCGCCCCGCGCGCCCCGCTTGTTGCCATGCGCTCGCCAGCGTCGGTGGGGCCCCGATCAGGATCGCCGCGTCCAGCCCGCCGACGTCGATCCCGAGCTCGAGCGCGTTGGTCGAGATCACGCCGCGCAGCTCGCCCGAGAACAGCGCCCGCTCGATCCTGCGCCGCTCCTCCGGCAGGTAGCCGCCCCGATACGGCCGCACGCGCTCGTCCAGGCCGGGCTCGACCCGAGACAGCATCTCGCGCGCGTAGCGGTAGACCAGCTCGGCCGCCACCCGGGACTTGGTGAAGGCGATCGCCTGCGCGCCGCGCGCGATCAGCTCCGCCAGCAGCCGGGCCCCCTCCACGTTGGACGAGCGACGCTCGATCCGCGACTCGTCTGCGAGCGGCGGATTCCAGAACACGAATTGACGCTCGCCGCGCGGCGCTCCGTCGTCGTCGATCACCGTGACCGGGCGGCCAATCAGCCCGCGCGCCAGCTCGGCGGGGTTGCGGATCGTGGCGCTGCACAGCACGAAACGGCAGCGGCCCTGGTAGTGGGCCACCAGACGATCGAGCCGGCGCAGCACGTTCGCCACGTGCGAGCCGAAGATGCCGCGATAGGCATGCATCTCGTCCACCACCACGAACCGCAGGCGTGAAAGGAAACGCGCCCACTTGGGGTGGGACGGCAGGATGCCCTGGTGAAGCATGTCGGGGTTGGAGAGGATGACGTTGGCCTCGTCCCTGAGCGTGCGCCGCGTGGCGGCCTGCGTGTCGCCGTCGTAGACCCCCGCCGTGACCGCGCTCAGAAGCGACGGGTGGCCGAGCGTCAACCGCGTGAGCCCCTTGAGCTGGTCCTGCGCCAGCGCCTTGGTCGGAAAAAGATAGAGCGCGGTGGCGTCACGCTCTTCGAGCAGGTGCTCGAGCACCGGAAGGTGGTAGCACAGGCTCTTGCCGCTCGCCGTACCGGTCACCACGACCGTGTCGAGCCCGCCACGCAGCGATTCGATCGCCTGCACCTGGTGGGTGTAGAGGCGTTCGATGCCGCGCGACTCCAGAGCCTCGGTGAGCGGGCCTTGGAGCGGCACGGAGAGCGCTCCGTAGCGCGCGGCACGCGCCGGCAAGGTGGCTCGGTGGACCAGCGCGCCGCGATGCTCGGGCTGGCGAGCGAAATCGTCGAGCCACGTCGCGAGATCCACGGTCGCGCCCGCGGGCGCGGGCCGGCGCGAGAGGAAACGGCCGGGTTCGGCTTCCATGTCGAAACCTCGCGGCCGCACGCAGGACGGTCCGCTTCAGCTCTCGAAGGCGCGCTCGGATGCGCCGGTGAAACCCGCGGCTCGGCGGGGCGTGAGTATATCGCGGTAGCCGGTACGCCGCTACTCGATCGAGCGGCTGGTCGGCTCGAAGTCGCTGATCAGCCAGTCGTCACCGCGCGGCACGAAGTGCACGCGGTAGGCTTCCTGCGGGCCACGGAAGAACACCAAGGCTTCCGACTTGGACACGGAACCCGGCGACAACCGCCACACCCCCTTGCTGCGGCCCCAGTCGTAGCCCACCGCGGCTTCGACCAGCGACGGATCCGCGACCCAACGGCCCGCGGTCTCCCGGTCACCGAGCTTGAGCGCCTGGATGAAGCGCACGAACACGTAGTAGGGAGAGTTGTCGATCTGTTCTCCTACCGACTCCAGTCCCGAGGAGCCCCAGCGGAAGCGGCGCGTGCGAATCACGTGCGGGCAGGTCTCGCACTCGTCGAAGCCCGATACCGCGAGGTGGGTGCGCGCCACCAATACCGATCCGTCAGCGGGTGGCGGGTAGGTGAAGGTGGCTGTCCCCACGCCGCCGAGCGAATCCGAGCCGAGGCTCTGGGCAAGCCGCCATTGCGCGCTTCCGGGAGGCCTGCTCCACACGAAGACGAGCGGCTGTTGCTGGCCGCCGCTTGCGCGCGCGAACAGGGCCGCCAGCCAGAGCGGCCCCGCGCCTTGGTCGGATGACCCGTCCGAAGCCGCTTCGCTCCCGGGGAGCAGGTCGACGAGCCGCGTGCCGCCGCCTTCCAAGGCCTGGGCGCGCGTCTGTGTTCCGTCGCGCCAGAACAGATACGGCCAAGAGCCTCCCGAGGGATCGGAGCGGGAGAACAGGTTGGCGATCGCAAACCCTCCCCGTCCCGCGACCTCGGCGCCCATCCCGATCGAATCGAGGAAGGTGCGCACCCGTCGCGGCAGCGGAGCGGATGGATGGAGTCGCAGGTCGTCGAACACCAGCCGCGCGGTGAGCGCGGCGGTCTCGTCTTGCCGGTCGGCCGACTCCCATCCCTCGCGCGCCTGCTGGGCCCAGGTCGCCAGTGAATCCGCGGAAGGCGGGGCCAAGGTGGAGTCGGCGCCCACCGGGACGAAGCGGGGCGTGCGGCCACAGGAGGCGGCGAGCAAGGCTGCGCCCACGAGCGCCAAAAGGCGGCGCATCATCGAGCCCGCGGTCCCGACGGGGACGGCGTCGGCGTCGAAACCGCGCGTGCCTCCCAGCCAGAGATGACCCAACGCCCGCCCGACTGTTCGAAGCGAACCACGTAACGGCGTGGGCCGCGTGGGCCTCGGAATCGCAACGCGAGCCACCGCGGCCACGGTGAGTCGGCCTCCGCCAGCTCGACCTTCCAGGTCTTCGCCCCACGGCCCATTGCCCAGCCATCGGCCACCGCCTGCTTGAGCTGCACCGGGTTCTTGAGCAGGCGGCTCGCCTGGGCGTCGTGATGGCCCCTCAGCAGGCGCACGAATTGGACGAAGCTGGCGTACGCCGAGGGCAGCAGGCGGATGTCGTGCAGACGGAAACCCTCCGGCCGCTCGACGAACACGAACTCGTTGATCAAGCTCGGGCAATCGGAGCACTCCTCGAACAGCGAGTCTCCTGGGTCCTTGATCCAGGTCACGAGCTCGGGGTGATCGTCGCCGTTGATGTCCACCCATGCCGCGGCACCCCCGGGCGAGCGCTCGGGACCCAGCTCCTCGACCTGGACCAAGTTCCAGAACGCCCCGCTGGGCGAAAGACGGTACAGGGACAGGTACATCTTGCTCTCGTCGCGGGAGTGGTCCACCACGCCCAAGGTATAGGGGCTGTGCTCCTGCCCGGTCCACCATACCCGCATCTCGGGCTTCGTCCCGCCGCGAAATACCGATCCTTGCACGCGCAGGTCGTGTTCTCGATACCAGTAGATGAAGCCGACGGCGTCCGCGGTGCGGCGGTACGGGTTGCGCACCATGAGGAGCACGAAGTGCGGCAGCTCGGGGTCGACGCGCACCTCGGTGTCGAGGCCCAACGAGTCGAGCACGGTCGCGATCGCGTGGGCCTGGATCAGGTGGCCTTCACCGAGGGAGCGGAGCAGCCGGCGGCCCATCGTGCCGATGCGCTCGTAGGGGCGGAAGTTGGAGCCCCCCGCCGAATCTCCCTGGTTGGTCTGGAACAAGGTCTTGGCCTGGCTGGCCCAGATGAGGAGCGAATCGGCCGAGGGAGGAACCCACGGCTTGATGGTCTGCGCGCGGGCGGGCCCGGCGAGCGTGACCAAGGTGGCGAGCGCGAGCAGAGCCGGGAAAACGCCGAGCGGGGAGGTGGCGTGGCGGGACATTCATGGCGAGACTACCGCGTCCTCAACCGCGCCGGCAACCAGCGCGGTCCTTGCGTTCCGACGTTTGACCTTCCGCGATTTTCACCCGTAGATTCGGCCTCATGTGCACGCTCATCCTCGGGCGGGACGTGGTGGGGCCCCGGACCGTGATCCTGGGCGCCAACCGCGACGAGGATCCGACGCGGCCGGCGGAGACGCCGCGGGCGCTCCGCGAGCGCCCGCGGGTGGTGGGCGGGCGCGACGTGCGGGCAGGCGGCACCTGGCTCGCGGTGCGCGAAGGACTGGCGGTAGCGATGCTCAACCGGCGCGACGGCGGTGAGCCGGCGGCGCCCCGCGCGGACCGACGCTCCCGCGGCTTGCTGACGATCGACGTGGCGACCGTCCCCGAGCCGGCTGATGCGATCGATCACGCGCGAACCCTTGTGGCCCGCGATCGGTACGCGCCGTTTTCGCTCGTGCTCGCGAGCCCGGCATCGTGCTGGTGGCTCTCCCACGATGGCGACGGACCCGGGCGCAGCGTCGAGGTTCCGGCCGGCTGGCACGTCCTCACCCACATGGACCTGGACGACGATCGCGAGTTGCGCACGGTGCGTCTCATGCGCGAGCTCGATGGCTTTCGGCCCCGCACCGCCGAGCAGGCCACCGAGCGGCTTCGCGCGCTGCTCGGATCGCACGAAGCCGGCGCCGCGAACCCCGCGGTGTGCCTGCACCAGGGACGCATGGTCACCGTCTCTTCGTCTCTGGTGTGGCTCGCCGAGAGCGAGGCCCGCTATCTTCACGCGGAAGGCCGGCCCTGCGAGAACCCGTTCGTGGACTATTCCCGGCTGCTCGCGAGCCCCGCCTCGGCCAAGAACCGATGAGCGGACGCGCCAACGGAAGTTCGACCGAGCAGGCTCACCCCAAAGGAGCGCCGATGAGACTCGACCAGCGCGTGGCACTCGTCACCGGCGGCAGCCGCGGCCTCGGGTTGTCCATCGCCCGAGCTCTCGCGGCCGAAGGGGCGCGCATCGCGGTGCTCGCCCGCTCGGGCGAAGAGCTGACGAGAGCGATCGCCACTCTCGAGGCGGCCGGCGCTTCGGCGATGGCGGTCGCTGCCGACGTAACCCGGGAGTCCGAAGTCGCCGCGGCCATCGCGGCGGTCATCCGGGCCTGGGATCGCCTGGACATCGTCGTGCTCAACGCCGGCACCTGGCAAGGCGCTCCGCTCCACGAGACCACCGAGGCACAGTGGGACCTGCTGCTCGATCTCAACCTCAAGGGGGCCTTCTTGACCCTGAAGCACGCCCTCCCTCACTTCATGCGCCGCGCGTCCGGCACCGTCGTGGGAATCGCCTCCTTCGGCGGGTGGGTGGGTCAACCGGGCTCCGCTGCCTACGCCGCCAGCAAGTGGGGATTGCGCGGGCTGCTCGAATCGGCCGCGCTCGAAGCGAAACCGCACGGCATCCGGGTGAGCCTCGTCTACCCGCACAACATCAACTCCGCCGGGCGCACGATCGAGCCCGGATCGGCGGAGCGCGATCGCAACCTGGAGCCGGCGGATGTCGCCTCGCTGGTCGCCTTCCTCTGCACCGCACCCGAGCACGTGTCGATCGGAAACGTCACGATCTGGCCACGAGCCGCGGGCGTCGCGGGAACCATGGCCTAGATCGCTTGCCGCGCCCGCGCGGCCAAATCGGTTGACACCGCGCGCCGAACCTCGCCTAAACTAGAGTGAAACGGTGGCACGAACTCGTCAGCTTCGAGGGGGAGGGGATCGGGATGGAACTGAGCTTTCCGGAATGCCGCAAGTGCCACGACGGGGTCCTGCTGCCGCTCTCCGACTACGGACGCGACGGCGCCCCCATCACGTACAAAGCGTGGGTGTGCAGCAATCCGACCTGCGGCTTCAATCTCCGCATCGACAACGGAGAGATCAGCCTGGGGCGCGGGATCGGAGTCTCCGCCAAGTAGGAGCGTTCGATTGGTCCGCGCCATTGTCTTCGATCTCGACAACACCCTAACCGACTTCATGAAGATGAAGGCGGACGCGATCCACGCGGCGATCGAGGGAATGATCGACGCCGGGCTCACCCTGCCACGCGAAGCCGTGCGCGCCCGCATCGATGCGATCTACAAGGAGCAGGGCATGGAATACCAACAGGTGTTCGATGCCCTGCTCGAGAGCGAGCTGGGGCACATCGACCCCAAGATTCTCGCCTCGGGAATCGTCGCCTATCGCAAGACTCGCGCCTCCTCGCTGGTGCTGTATCCGCACGTCCAGATGACGCTGCTCGAGCTGACGAAGCGCGGCATCAAGCTAGCCGTGGTCTCGGACGCGCCGCGCGCCCAGGCATGGCTCCGGCTGTGCTCGCTCGGGCTGCAGCACGTGTTCGACGCGGTCGTGACCTACGACGACACGCGCGAGCTCAAGCCGAGTCCGGCCCCGTTCCGCGCGGCCCTGCGCCGGCTGGAGGCCGAGCCGCGGCATGCGCTGATGGTGGGCGACTGGCCCGAGCGCGACGTCGTGGGTGCCAAGACGTTGGGGATGACGACCGTGTTCGCCCGCTATGGCGACACGTTCGGCACCCAGGACTCGGGCGCCGATTACGAGATCGACGACGTGTTCCAGCTGGTCGAGATCGTCGACCGGCTGAACCAACCTGAATCAAGGCGCGCGGCGGTTCGGGATTAGGCCGCGGATGAAACGCCGAGGACGATGCGCCAACGCGGGCATCGAGCTTCGGCCGTGGCGTTGCAAGGAGGACGAATGACAGGGAAGGTGAAGGCTTCGAAGGTTCGCGTGCACGCCCCGCCCGAAGGGGCGAGTGGCCTGGATGGCCACTTTCACGTTTACGTCTTCGACGTGTTCCACAAGACGTTTCTGCCGGGCAAGTCGTTCGACACGATCGAGCGGGCCGCCTCGTTCCAGCGCCGCGAGCAGGAGCGCATCTACACCGAGCAGGAGGCGGAGCCGGAGTTGTTCGACCTCCCGTTCGTCTCGTCCGACCCAGACCTGCTCGCGCGGATCGAGCGCGATCCCGCCCACAAGACCCGACTCGTCAAGGACCTCGATTCCGAAGCCCGCGCCCGCGGCCGGAGCCGCTGAGGCGGGGGCTCCGCACCTCCATCCCCCCATGCTGCTCGTCACCGCCGAAGAGATGCGCCGCCTCGATCGCGCCACGATCGAAGGCGGCCACGCTTCCGGCGAAACCCTGATGGAGCGCGCCGGGGCGGGCGTGGTGGAGGCGATGGAGCGACGCTTCGGGACGCAGCTCGGGATGCGGGTGCTGGTTCTGTGCGGTCCCGGCAACAACGGCGGCGACGGTTTCGTGGCCGCTCGGCACCTGAAGGCTCGCGGCGCGGACGTGCAGGCCGTGTTGCTCGGCGATCCGTCGCGCGTCGCGGGAGACGCGCGCGCCAACCTAGAGCGACTCGCGGCGTGCGACCTGGTTCCGATTGCGGTGGCCACCGAGGCCGATCTGGAGCGGGTGCTGGCGAATCGCGACCAGTGGGATTTCGCTCTCGACGCCCTGCTCGGAACCGGGGCCCGCGGTCTTCCAGAAGGGATCGTGGCGGCCGGCGTGCAGGCACTGCGCTCCCTAGACGACGCCGGGACGCGGGTGGTTGCGGTGGACCTACCGACCGGGGTGAATGCCGACACCGGGACCGTCGCGCGCCGAGCGGTGCGCGCCGATCTCACCGTCACCTTCGGAGCACCCAAGCGCGGCCAGTTCCTCTTCCCCGGGCGCGCCTTCGTGGGTTCGCTCGAGGTCGTGGACCTCGGCCTCGCCATGGACGTCGCCGGGGCGTTTCCGGTTTCGCTCGCCACCGCCACGGACATGGCGGCCCTCCTGCCTGCGCGCGATCCGCGCGCTCACAAGGGCAGCGTGGGCCGCGTCCTGGTGATCGGCGGGTCGGCCGGGCTCACCGGCGCGGTGGCGCTGGCGGCGCGCGCCGCGTCGCGCGCGGGGGCGGGCTACGTCCAGGCCGCGGTGCCGCGGAGCCTCGGCGACGTGCTCGAGGTGAAGCTGACCGAAGAGATGACGTTTCTCGAGCCGTTGCTCGCCCGAATCGCCGCTGCCGACGTGGTGACCCTGGGCTCCGGTCTCTCACGCCATGGCGAAGCGGCCGAGCTGGCGCGCCGCGTGGCGCGCGAAACCGAGCGACGGCTAGTGATCGACGCCGACGGCTTGAACGCGTTCGAAGGACATGGCGAACGGCTGCGGGAGCTGCGCGTCGAGCGGGTCCTCACGCCGCACCTGGGCGAGATGCATCGGCTGTGCGGCATCGACCCCGCGGCGCTCGAGGCGCGGCGCATCGACGCGGCGCGGGAATGGGCAGAGCGCTGGGGCTCGGTCCTGGTGCTCAAGGGAGCCCCGACGGTGACGGTCTCGGCGAAGGGGATCGCCACGGTGAATCCCACCGGCAACCCGGGGATGGCCACCGCCGGCACCGGCGACGTGCTCACCGGCACGATCGCCGCCCTGCTCGCGCAGGGGCTCTCCTGCTACGACGCGGCACGACTCGGCGTCTACGTCCACGGCATGGCGGGCGACATCGCCGCGGGCGAGAAGGGACAGCTCGGGCTCACCGCCTCGGACCTGCTCGAGGCCCTGCCGACGGCGCTCCTGGCGCTCACGCGGTTGCGTGCCGAATCGCCCGCTCCCCAGCCGGCGCCAACGCAACCGCCCGCGAGATCTCAACGGGCCGAGGTTCGATAGACGCGAAAACGGCCCGCGCAATGCGCGGGCCGCCCCAACCAAGCGCCTGCCGCAGCGCTATAGATGCGGCGTGATCTTGGACACGATCGCCGCCTTGGGGTACGCACCGACCATCTTCTCGGCGACTTCGCCGTTCTTGAAGAGCAGAAGGGTTGGAATCCCCTTGATGTCGAAGCGGGTCGAGATCTCGATGTTCTGATCCACGTCGAGCTTGACGACCTTGAGCTTTCCACCGTACTCGGAAGCGATCGCATCGATGGAGGGGGCGATCGCCTTGCACGGGCCACACCAAGCCGCCCAGAAATCTACGAGCACCGGCACCGGCGATTGGAGCACTTCCTGCTCGAAGCTCTGATCGGTGACGGCGACTGTGTTTCCCATGGCAAAACCCCTCCGAACCCCCCTAGTATCCGGCCTCGGCGCTTTTCTTCGATGCGGGAACGCGGCAGACGATGCAGGCAAGCTGGCGCTTCTCGCTAGGATAGACAGGGGATCTAAAGGCCGTCAAATGCCTTACCTTCTCCATTCTTCGCACGCGCCCCGCCGCCTGCGCGAGCGCCGATGATCCCCCTGCGCGACGAGAATCCGTCGCAGACCACCGCCGGCGTGACGGTGGCGCTGATCGCGGTCAACGTCGCCGCGTTCGTCTACGAGCTGATGCTCGGCCCCGACCTGCGCGACTTCATGCTCCAGTGGGGAACCGTGCCGGACCGGTTCGTTCAGGCGCTGAGCGGAGGCGGCGAGTCTCTCGTCGCCGCCGGCCTGCCGCTGGTGACCTCGATGTTCCTGCACGGCGGTTGGCTCCATCTGATTGGCAACATGTGGTACCTGTGGATCTTCGGCGACAACGTCGAGGATCGCATGGGGCACACCCTCTACTTAATCTTCTACTTGGCGGCCGGTTTTGTCTCGGGCCTGCTCCACGTGTTCTTCAATCCCACCACGCGCCTGCCCGCGGTCGGAGCCAGCGGAGCGATCGCCGGCGTGCTGGGGGCCTATCTGGTCGCGTTCCCGCGCGCCCGCGTCATCACCCTGGTGCCGCTGTTTCCGTTCTTCCAGGTGATCGCGCTCCCGGCGGTGCTGATGCTCGGATTGTGGTTCGTCTTCCAGTTCTTCAGCGGGGCCCTGAGCCTGGCCTGGAGCACGGGTGGCGGCGGCGGGGTCGCCTGGTGGGCCCATATCGGCGGGTTCGGCTTCGGCGCCGTGGCCATGCTGGTGTTCCAGGGTGTGCGCGGGAGGCCTTCGCGGGCCTGGACCGAGTAGCCGGCGCCGCGGGCGCCGGGCCGGTGCCCCCCCGCGCCCCCTTTCGAGCTCCGGGCCCGATGGTTTAGCATTCTGGGCGGGGCACCCCCTCACGGGTCCTGTCCCCGTTCCGGGACTCGACCCCCCTCTCGGGAGAAATCGACGTGCGACGAGACCTCGACCACCTCATGCAAGAACGCGGGCTCTCGGGCCTCGTGGTCTTCGCCTACGACCGCTATACGCCGGCGATGTACTACGCCACCGGGCAGAAGCTCCACTATGCGATCTACATGCGCGCCGCCGACGGGCGCGCTCACCTGATCCACGATCCCATGGAGCGCGATCAGGCGGCGCACGTGGGATGTGATCACTCGACGTTCCCACAGCACGGCCTGCAGGCGCGTCTCGAGAAGGAGGGCCATCCGGCGCGAGCGTTCGGAGGCCTGATCGCCGACACGTGCGCCGCGCTCGGCATGACCGGCCGGATCCCGTTCTTCGGGGAGCTGCCTTCGGGCTTCGCCTACGAGATGCTCGAGCACGTGCGTCACGTCGATGCCGCGATCGAGATCGACCGCAGCCATCCCGATATCCTCACCGCCGCGCGCGCCACCAAGAGCGAGGACGAGCTGGAGCGCATCCGGCACGCGGCGAAGGGCACGGTGGCCGGGATCGCGCGGCTGCGCGAGCATCTGCAATCGCTGCGAAAGGACGGCGACCATTTCCGCGCGAACGGCTCGGGGTGGGTCCGGCTCGGCGACCTGAGACGGCTGCTGCACACCGAGTTCCTGGCCCACGGGCTGGAAGGCGGTGAGAGCATCGTGTCGCAGGGGCGCGACGCCGGCGTGCCGCACAACCGCGGCAACGACGACGAGCCGCTACAGGCCGGTGCTCCGCTTCTGGTAGACATCTTCCCGGGCGAGGTGGGCGGCGGATACTTCAGCGACCTGACGCGCACGTTCTGCATGGGCAAGGCTCCGGAGCCGCTGCGCGCGCTCTACGGCGACGTGCGCGACGCGTTCGAGCTGGCGATGAGCACGCTCAAGGCCGGTGAGCCGTGCCGCTCCTACCAGGAGAAGGTATGCGAGCTGTTCGAGCAACGCGGTCACGCCACGCTGCGCACCAACGAGACCGCCGATGAGGGTTACGTGCATGGGCTCGGCCACGGCGTGGGGCTGGCGGTGCACGAAGCGCCGCGCCTCGGCGGGCCACCGAGCAACGTCCAGACGCTCGATCCCGGAATGGTGGTCACGATCGAGCCCGGCCTGTACTACCCGTCGCGAGGCCTGGGTGTGCGGATCGAGGACCTGGTGGTGATCGGCCCGGATGGCCGGATCGAGAACCTCACCCCGGCGCCCTACGAGCTGGAGATCGAGCCTCGCGGGTGAAAGCCCTTCACCTGGTGTGCGAGCCTCCCCGTGCCGAGCGGGCGGTCCTGGTGGGACACGGCGCGCGCGATCGCGACCGCCTCGCCCACTCGCTCGACGAGCTGTCCCTGCTCGCCGACACCGCCGGCGCCAGGGTGCTTGGGCGAATCGCCCAGCGTCGCGGCCCGATCCACCCGGCCACGTTCATCGGCCGCGGCAAGCTCGAGGAGCTCAAGACGGAGGTCGAGGAATGGGACGCCGATTTGGTGATTTTCGACGACGATCTTTCGCCGGCGCAGGTGCGCAACCTGGAGAAGGCACTGGGTCGCAAGGTCGTGGACCGCTCGGAGCTGATCCTCGACATCTTCGCCAAGCGCGCGCGCACGCGCGAGTCGCGGCTCCAGGTCGAGCTGGCCCAGCTCGAGTATTCGCTGCCGCGGCTCACCGGCCTGTGGAAGCACCTCGAGCGCCAGGCCGGCGGGATCGGCACCCGCGGTCCGGGTGAGACCCAGCTCGAGACCGACCGCCGCATCGTGCGCGAGCGGATTGCGCGGCTCAAGCAATCGCTCGAGCGCGTCGAGCGCGAGCGCGAGACGCAGCGGCGGCGGCGGCGGCGCGAGCTGCGCGCGGCGTTGATCGGTTACACGAACGCCGGCAAGAGCACGTTGTTCAACGGGCTCACGCGCTCGCGCGTGCAGGTCGAGGACCGCCTGTTCGCCACCCTCGACGCCACGACGCGCCAGATGGTGAGCCGCGATCGCAAGGTGGCGCTGGTGACCGATACGGTCGGATTCATTCGCAAGCTCCCCCACCACCTGGTGGCCTCGTTCCACAGCACGCTCGCCGAGACGGTCGAGGCCAATCTGCTGCTCCACGTGGTCGACGCCGCCGATCCCGATTTTCGCCACCGCATGGGCGTGGTCGAAGCGGTCATGGAGGAGATCCTGCCGGCCCCGCGGCCGACGACCCTGGTGTTCAACAAGTCGGACCGGATCCGAGAGGACCTGGCGGCAGGCCTGCGCGCCGAGTTCTCGGGGTGCTTCGTGGTCTCGGCGCGCACCGGCGAGGGACTCGCCCAGCTCCGCGAGTTCGTCTGGGATCAAGCCTCGGGACGACCCTGGAGCCGCGCCTCGTGACCGACTCCACGGCCTCGATCGTGCTCGAGTTCCGGCACGAGCTCATGGCGGAGCCCGCGCGCGTCTTCGGCGCGCTCACCGAGGCCGGCCACCTCGAGCGCTGGTTCTGCGACCGCGCCGAGGTCGACGCCGTCAAAGGCGGGCGACTCGTGCTCCACTGGTCCCGCGAAGGAGCGTCGCGCGAACCGTTCGAGGGACGCTGGGTGGTGTTCGAGCCCATGGTGGGCTGCGCCTACGAGGGCGGTCATACCGGCTACCCAGACGGGTACGCCGGGCGCGTGGGCTTCGAGCTCGCCCCGCAAGGGGAGGGCACGGTGCTGGTGACGCGCCATCGCTTGCCCGCCCGCCCCGACTACGAGCCCATCGCCGCGATGTATCGGCAAGTCTGGCCGCGCGCGCTCGATCGCCTGCGCGCGCATCTCGAGGCTGCCGTATGAGCATCGCCGGCGCCCCGGCAACACGCGCCGCCGCGCCGCGGCTCTTGCGCTTCGGGCACAGTCCCGACGCCGACGACGCTTTCATGTTCTTTGGCTTCCACGCCGGCCGGGCTTCGATTCCGGGCTGCCGGGTCGAGCACGTACTCGAGGACATCCAAAGCCTCAACCGGCGCGCGCTCGAGCACGCCGACCTCGAGTTCACGGCGGTCTCCGCCCATGCCTACGCGTTCCTCGCCGATCGCTATGCGGTGCTGCGCTGCGGCGCCTCGATGGGGATCGGCTATGGCCCGGTGGTGGTGGCGCGCTCGCCTCGGTCGCTCGCGTCCCTCGGGGGCCGACGGGTCGCGATCCCCGGACCGCTCACCACGGCGGCGCTGCTGCTGCGCATGGAGTGTCCGGAATGTATTCCGGTCGAAATCCGCTTCGACCGGATCCCGGATGCCGTCGTGAAGGGCGAGGCCGAGGCCGGAGTCATCATCCACGAGAGCCAGCTCACCTACCGTGAGCAGGGCCTGGTGAAGGTACTCGACTTCGGTGAGCTGTGGCAGGAGCGCGATCGCCTTCCGCTGCCGCTCGGCCTCGACGTGGTGCGCCGCGACCTCGGGGGAGAGCTGATGCGGGCGGTGAGCCAGGGCTTCGAGGCCAGCATTCGCCACGCCTTCGACCGCGAGGACGAGGCGATCCACTACGCGCTCGGCTACGGGCGCGGGCTCGATGTCGGCCGTGCCGGCCGCTTCGTTCGCATGTACGTGAACGACCTCACGCTCGACCTCGGCGAGACCGGGCGCCGGGCCTTGGAACGTCTCTATCGCAGGGCCGCTGCGTGCGGAGCCATCCCGGGCGTGCCCTCGATCGACGTGGTGTAGGTCCGCTTCCGCATCCTTTTCCTCACCCGACGTGGAACCCGTGCCGCGGCGCGCGCCGCGCGCTCCCTGTCGCGCTGAATCGCAACGACTTCGTCGCTCGTGGCGATGGCCCGCGGGTTGCAATCGTTCGCTCGCGAAGGAGGTGCCCCGTGGAGAGCTGCCGCGCACATATCGTCAGACCGCGCATCATCCCGCTTCGGTCTCCCCGCTTCCCGGTGCGATGGGATCTGGTCCTCATCGCGCTGCTCGCCCTGGCGCCGGGCTTGGTCCACGAACCTTCTCGGTTGGCGCCGTAGCTCATCGGCCCCCGGCTTGATGCCGATCTCGGGATGAGCTACGACGGGACGGCTGGATGCTCGCGCGTCTGGCCGTCTTCTTTTTGACCCGCGATCGAAGGCATGACAGGTCTGACGAGCCATACCAAGTATCAACTCGCGCATCGATCACGATGGGTACGGTCAGTCATCCTGACGATTCGAGCAGGCCAGGTACCACGGAACGACATTGATTGCCGCGAGAAAGGCCCTAATTTAGTCTCACACGCGTGTCCTGAACGGCGCGTCCTAGCCAATGGCCAGCTGTACTGTGTGGCCGCCCCGCACCTTTCGGTAAGCCAGGATTGGGTGCTGGGACACGTCACTGACCACGACCCGCCCTGATTCTTACCCAGGAGATCGCCATGACCGCCCTTCACTCCTTCAGGACCGATTTGTCCGAAGATCGCCCACCAAGTTCATGACAGACAGGCGGGGTCTTCCCTGGGTCGCCGTCGTTCTTCTGTGCATCGCTTGGACGGCGAGTAGCGGCGACGGCGCCTCTCAGCGTCCAGGAAGCGCGAAGGAGTGGCTGCGCATCACGGTCATCGGTGATATCGACGACGTCGTCCTGAGCGACCCGCTCGGGCGGTCCAATCGGGATAGCTCGGGGTACGTCTTCGGAGACATTCCCGAGTGTGTCTGGGAAGGAGATCTTCGGGTGGACGAGGATCCTCTTCAACCGATGGCCATGGGGATTTCAATGCACAACCCTCAGCGTGGTGTGTACCGCCTTTCCGGGCGAGCCGACAAGAAGACACCCGTGCAGATCCAAGTGGCCCTGTTCTGCGTTGACGGCCACGGGCACGCCAACTCATGGGAAGGGGCCGTCAAGGGCAAGTCCGCGTGGAGGATCGCCGTGGGCGATGGAAGGCGTGACAGTTGCGATGTATCCTTGCGACGGCTGTCGGCTACTCGTAGGAAAGCTGCAGGCAGCTGACATTCGGGGAGGCGGCGGCGGGACGAGCTGCGCTCCTCGAGATCGGCCAAGCCAGTCACGCTCCCCACGTTCGGCGAGCTGCATTCGGCCTCGACGATCGGCACATCGTCTACGGCGATCGCACCCACCTGCCGTTCGGCCGCACTCAGCTGCAGAATATTTCGAAGTCTGCGGGCAGCTCTAGCGAAGGCGACCTCGTCACATTCGTCGACCTGCTAGGCTGCGAGCGTGCGCAGCCTCGCCCGATGGATCGGCCCTCTCGCCGTCGCGGCAGCGCTCCTGCTCTTGGGCGGCGAGCTGATCGCGCTCCATGCCCGCGCCTTGGATCTGGGAGGCTCGACGCCGGCGCTCGGCGAGGAAGCCGCTTCGTACGCGGTCGCGAGTCGCGAGCTGGCCGAGCGCGGCTGGCCGGCGACCCTGTTCGTGCTCCCGATCGAGCTAGCCCGGCACCCTCGGCCGCCGTGGCCGGTGGCCACACCGGCGCCGGGCCTGGTCCTCGCCGACGCCGCGCTGCTG
>VBOY01000040.1:0-12682 GCA_005893295.1 Candidatus Eiseniibacteriota bacterium
CACGGGGACGCCAGCGGCTCGGAGCGTCCTGTTCTAGCGGGTCTTCACGCGGGGAATGCGTGCTCACCTCGATCTTCCAACCGCCGGGCGTCTCCACGAACCAGCGCTCCGAGAGTCCGGTCTGCTCGCCAGCCCCATACCGGACGCGGTAACGATACGTGCCGTACACCCGTCCGGGGGCGAGCGGGGTGAGCTCGAGGTCGAGGGCTTCGAAGTGGTCGGGCCAGCCGGAGCCGGCCGAGGCGGCCAGCGAGTCGTAGCCGAGCGTGAACCCGGTCGGTCCGGTGAGCGCGAAGCGCGGCGAATCGAGATAGCATGCCAAGTACCCGGCGCGGTCGTGGCGGCGGATCGCATCCAGGTTGGCCTCGAACAGGTGGCGGGCCGCGGCAACGTCGGCGGAGATCCCCCGAGGCGGGCGCAACCTCGACTCGGCGCTCGCGACGCTGGGCCGCGCCGCGAGCGCGGCGGCCAGGAGATACCTCATGACTCGTCCGAGCCAGATCCCGGAAGCGAGAATCATCCGCAGCGCACTATAGCCCAAGCGTAGCCGGGTCGCCGCGCAGGGGCCGCCATCGCCAGGCGCCTACCCCGACTTGTAGATCACTCCCTGGTTGCGTTTGCCATTCATCCGCACCACCAGTGGCGGCGAAACGCGCAGGTGCCGGACTGGGCCGCGTTCGCTCACGGCCGGCTGCGCCGCGAGCCAGTCCCAGCGCACGAATCCTTCGCCGGCGTCGGCGTTGACGGTGAAGTAGCCGATCTGGAACGAGGTCAGGTTCTGGAAGAAGTGACTGCCCTGCGAGGGCGTGACGCGAAAGTCGCGGAACCCCGACTCGACGATCACGCGTGCTCCCGCGATCTGCTCCCACGCCACCGGGATCCCGAGCCATGGGTCCGCCGAGCCCCAGCGACCGACGCCGATGAGAAGATACGGGCGGTCGGCGGCGATCAACTCGGCATTGTAGCGCGCGATGTCCTGTGCCACGGCGCGACTCTGCGCGCGATCGTAGCGGTCGGCGTCCACCACCACCACGTCGCCCAGCTCCACCGTGCCGTTGCCAAGCACCAGGGGGCTCGTGCACAGGAGCCGCTCGGGCTCGATCGCGTCGAGATCCTGCTCCTCGTAGCCCTGCGAGATGACCAGCGGTCGCATCTGGAGGAAGCCGAACTCGTGGGGCTCGGATGGCTGGTTGCTCAAGCGCACGGCGAACTCGATCTCTGCCGGGCGGTTCATTCCACGCTGTCCGATGTCGAGCAAGTCCGCGAGCAGCTCGGCAAGCGGGAACAGGCGGTGCTTGAGCACCGGGGCAAACGTCACCAGGCGCACGCCCGACCGCGCGATCCCGTCGTAGACGGCGTGGGTCTCCGGCGAATAGGTCGAACCCAACGCCGAGAGCGTGCCGTCGGCTTCGGCGACGTCGATGCCGAAGCGCGTCTCGCGCATCGCCTCTTCGTCCCCGCCGTGATCGAGCTCGAGCGCCCAGAAATCCCGCTGCGAGTGGGTGAGCATGTCGTCCACCGACGAGACATGGACCAGATGCTGTGGATAGCGGGGACAGAACAGCAAGCACTGCTCGCCCTCCACCACGGTGCGTCCCATGCCGAGCGCCACCGCGGCCACGCCGTCCTCGGAGGTGAACGGCGGAGATGGGTAGAAGTTGTGCGAGCGCGCCACGCCGGAAAAGTCGGGATAGTAGCGCGACCCGTGGCGCTCCCCCACCACCCGTTGCAGCAGGACCGCCATCTTCTCTTCTTCGAGGCTGTAGGGAGTGGCGCGCAAGTACGCCTTGGCGCGCTTGCTGAAGGTCGAAGCGTAGACGCGCTTCACCGCGGCTTCGAGCTGCGCGCGACGCCGACTCGGATTCGGATGGTCGTTGCCGAGCATGAATGTCTCGTAGACGCCGGTGAACGGCTGGTACTGCGAGTCCTCGAGCAGGCTCGACGAGCGCACCGCGAGTGGCCAGCGCACCATGTCGAGGAAGACGCCCAGGTCCTCGACCACGTCGGCGGGCAACCGCGCCCTCAGGAAACGGCGCAGGATCTCGTCGTCGTCTTCACTCCGCAGCGCGAAGCCCCACAGGTCGTTGTCGCCCAGGAAGCGATCGAAGCAGTCGGTGGCGAGCACGATCGCCGCCGGCACCGCGACGTGGACGTCGGCAAAGCGCCGCGCCGCCGCGTGATAGCCGAGCAGGTACCGCACGAACCCCAGCCCGCGCGCCTTGCCGCCCAGCGAACCGGCTCCGATGCGCGCGAAGAACGCAGCCTCGACGTCGAACGCATGGCGATCGAAATCCGCCACCAGGGTCTCGCTCTGCTCCCTCCGGTAGTCGGCGATCGAGGCGATCAGGTCGCGGCGCAGGTCCTCGAGCGTCGCGAAATCCGATACCTTGCGCGGCTTGAGCTTGCGCGCGAGCGCGAACTCGGTGCGGGCGGTGAACCAGTTCGAGAAATGGTTGCGTTCCCCGTGGTAGGCAATGCTCGCGGCCGGCACCACGCCCAGCATCTCCTCCAGGCGCTTGAGGTCGGCGGCGCGCCCGGCTTCGCTGCCGTCCGGCATGCGGAACACGAAGTCCCCGAACGAAAACTGCTCGACCATCGAGCGCCTCAGATCCGCGAGCAGCGTGACGGAATACTTGCGCAGGAACGCCGCACCGACCTCGTGCGCGCCGGCCGCGAACTCGACCCGTGAGGACTGGAGCAGGATGGGTAGGTCGGGCGCGGCGTCCCGCGCCATCCGCGCCAGGTCGAAACCAGCGCCGCGCGTCATCTGGCCACCGCGCGGGAACTCGACATCGGAGATCAGACCGAGGAGGAATGGCCGATACCGAGTGAATAGCTCCCAGGCGTCCTCGAAGGTGCTGCACAGTAGGATCTTGGGGCGAGCCCGCATCCGCACCAGCTTGTGGGACAAGTTGATCCCTTCGCTGATCAGCCGCTCCGATTGGTGGATCAGCTCGGTGTAGATGGTGGGCAAGAACGAGGAGTAGTAGCGGACGTTGTCCTCGACCAGCAGGATCACCGGCACGCCCACGGTCGAGGTGTCGTGGGCAACGTTGCGCTTGTCCTCGATGTAGTTGACGATCGCCACCAGGATGCGGGCGTTGCCCTGCCACAGGAAGATGCGCTCGATGTCCGAGACATCGCGTTGGGCCATGAATTCCTTGCGCTCGTTGTTGTCGTACGCGAGCACCACGACCGGCACGTCGAGCCCGCGCGTCTTGACCTCGCGCGCCAGCTGCGAGGCGTCCATGTCGCCGAGCTGGATGGTGGTCAGGATCAGGTTGAAACGCGGCTCGGCCGCTGCCCGCGCCAGCGCCTCGGCGCCGCTCGAGACATGGGTGAGCCCCGGCGGGTGGTGGAGACTCAGCTCGAGGAACTCGCCCAGGATCAGCTCGTTGAGCCGGCCATCCTCCTGGAGCGTGAACGAGTCGTAGAGGCTCGAGACCAACAGGATGTCCTGGACGCGAAACGGCATCAGGTCCTGGAAGCCCCGGAAGGGCCCACCGGGATCCACCAGCGGGGTTTCTCGCGTCACGGTGGCCACCGCGCCATGATAAACGAAACGCGGGGCGAGAGATCCGCCCCGCGTCCGCGGCTCTGCGCCGGCTGCGTGGACCGGCGGCTGGGTCGGCGCTAGACCAGGCCCTGGTCCATCATCGCGTCGGCCACCTTGAGGAAGCCTGCGATGTTGGCGCCGTTCACCAGATTGCCCGGAGTGCCATATTTCTCGGCGGTCTCGAAGCAGTTGTGGTGGATCGCCAGCATGATCTTGTGCAGCCGATCGTCCACCTCTTCGCGGGTCCACGACAGTCGCATGCTGTTCTGCGACATTTCGAGCCCCGACGTGGCCACGCCGCCCGCGTTGGCGGCCTTGGCCGGACCATAGAGGAGGCCGGCGTCGAGGAACACCTTCGTCGCCTCCAAGGTGCTCGGCATGTTCGCGCCCTCGGCGACCACGGTGACTCCGTTGCGCACCAAGTTCGCGGCGTCGCGGGCGTTGATCTCGTTCTGGGTCGCGCTGGGGAATGCGCAGTCGGCCGCGATGTCCCAGATCGGGTTCACATCCTGCATCGGATCGGTGGGCGTGTATTGGGTGCCCTTGAAGCGCTGGGCGTATTCCTGAATGCGTCCACGCCGCACGTTCTTGAGCTCTATCACCCAGGCGAGCTTCTCGCGGTCGATCCCCTGCGGGTCGTGGATCACTCCGTTCGAGTCCGACAACGTGACCGGCCGAGCACCCAGGTCGAGCAGCTTCTCGACCGTGTACTGGGAGACGTTGCCGCTTCCCGACACCAGACACACCTTGCCGTCGAGGCTCATCCCGCGGCTCTTGAGCATCTCGGCGGCGAAGTACACGCAGCCGTACCCGGTGGCTTCGGGCCGGATCAGCGAGCCGCCCCAGTGCAGGCCCTTGCCCGTGAGCACGCCCGTGAATTCGTTCGCCAGCCGCTTGTACTGGCCGAACAGGAACCCGATCTCGCGACCGCCGACGCCGATGTCTCCGGCCGGCACGTCGGTGTCGGGACCGATGTGGCGCCACAGCTCGGTCATGAAGCTCTGGCAGAAGTGCATCACCTCGTGGTCGCTCTTGCCCTTGGGATCGAAGTCCGATCCGCCTTTGCCGCCGCCCATCGGCAGCGTGGTGAGCGAGTTCTTGAACACCTGCTCGAACGCGAGGAACTTGAGGATCCCCAGGTTCACCGACGGATGGAACCTCAGCCCGCCCTTGTAGGGGCCGATCGCGCTGTTCATCTCGATCCGGAAGCCGCGGTTGACCTGGATTTCACCGCGATCGTCCATCCACGGCACGCGGAACATGATCACGCGTTCCGGCTCCACCATGCGCTCGAGGATGCGCGCCGCCCGATACTCCGGGTGACGATCCAGCACCAAGGACAGCGAATCCACCACCTCGGCGACCGCCTGGTGGAACTCGAGCTCGCTGGGATTCTTCGCCTTCACCAGAGCCATCAGCCCGGCGACGTAGTCCCTGGTGCTCCCGACCTTGGACGGGGTCGCGGTGGTCATGCTCGAAGCGCTCATCGTTCCGGCTCCTTTCGATCGAACCCTGGATGATTCCCGGCTCAGAATGGCGCGATGGGGCGGCCGTTTCAAGAGACGCCGCGTCGGCCCGCCCTGGCCTCGCCGCGGTGGCCCGCCCTGGCCTCGCCGCGGCGCCCGCCGGGCCTCCACTGGAATGCCACCATGTCCACGCGCCCGCGGGCCGTGAAGCGCACTCCCTCGGCCTCGAGTCGCATGCGCTGGGTGAGCGCCGAGGCGGGGTCGAGGGCCGCCAACGTGAGGCGTCCGCCGGCGCCGAGCACCCGGTGCCATGGCAGCCGGTGGTGCGGGCGCGATGCGTACAGGGCGTAGCCCGCAAGGCGCGGGCGCCCGGGCAGACCCGCCAGTGTCGCCACCTGGCCGTAGGTCGCCACCCGCCCGCGCGGAATCCTGCGGATCACGGCGTAGATGCGAAGGTAGGCGCTATGGTCACACGGGGGGGCGCGTTTCGTCATGCGAATGGAGAATGATAGCCTGAACGCTCGGAGACCTCTATGGCCCACCACCCGACCCGGCGCACGCGGCAGGCCGCTGCAAACGACTTGGCCCACGTCGTTCCCAAGCATCACGTCCTGGTGCGCCTGTCGCACTGGGTGAACGTGCCGTTGCTGCTCGGACTGATCGCGAGCGGGCTCTCGATCTACTGGGCAGCCCCGGTGCTCCTCCACCCTCCCGACCCGGTGACGGGGAGCCGCGACTATTTGAGAGACCTGGGGCTCGCGATCGCGCGCGCGCTTCACGACGCGGGCGGCGATCAGCGCTTCTGGCTCTACGACCACCTGAGCCTCGGGGCTCGCCAGCTCGCGGTGGCGCTGCGGCTCCACTGGGTGCTCGCCTACCTCTTCATGCTGAACGGCGCCCTCTACCTGCTCGGCCTGGCCGCGGGTGGGGGCTGGAGGGCGCTGGTACCGCGCGCCTCGGACATCCTGGATGCGTTCCGCATGATCCGTTTCTACCTGGGCGTCGTCCCGATGGCCATCCTGCGCCGTCCTTGGCCACACCCGCCGGTGCACTCCAAGTACAACGCGCTGCAGCGCGCCGCGTACTTCGCGATGCCGGTGCTCGGCACGCTGGTCGTGCTTTCGGGGTGGGCGATGCACAAGCCGGTGCAGCTCGGCTGGCTCGAACGCATGTTCGTGAACTACAACGGGGCCCGAATCGTTCACCTCGGCTGCATGCTCGGGCTGGGAGGGTTCATCGTCCCGCACGTCGTGCTGGTGATCGCCGATGGCTGGGACACGTTCCGCTCGATGATCGTGGGCTGGTCGGCCCGGGTGCGGCAGGCGTCCCATGAGTAAGCATCGTGCGCCACGAGCGCCGCGCCGCGGCTGGCTCGCCGAGCGCCCCGAAGGGGCGATCGCGGTGCCGCGACGCCGGCTCGCGGCGCAATCGCGGCGCGATTTCTTGTTCTTTGCGGTCGGGACCCTGGCGGCAGCCGCCGGCACGTGGTGGCTGCTGCCCGATCGGACCAAGGCACGCTTGCTGCCGAAGACGCACGACCGCCTCGACACGCTCGCGGCGCGCGTCGGACTCTCGCGCGAGAACCGCGAGCGCGCCCTGGACCGGGCGCTGAGCTTCGACGACGACGTCGCCGAAGCGCTCTATTCCAAGGATCGTCGCGTGCGCACCTATTCGCGCTCGGAGGTCACGCCGCTGCGCAACAACTACGACGGCAGGACGCCCGGCCCCGAGTACCTGGCCAGCTGGTCGCTCGGGTTGTCGGGACTCGCCTCCGGAAGCGACCAGCGCTTGTCCATCGACCAGCTGCTGCGCCGTTTCGCGCTCCATGGGCAGGTCACGCGCCTGGTATGCGTGGAAGGCTGGAGCGCGGTCGCCTGGTGGGGCGGCATCCGCTTCGCGGACGTGCTCGCCGCCTTTCCTCCCGCGCCGTCTGCCCGCTGGGCGGCGTTGCGCTCGTCGGTGAACCTCGATGGGGCGGGCCGCCCCGATCCCTACTACGTCTCGATCGATCTCGAGACCGCCCGGCACCCCCAGACGCTGCTCGCCACCCACCTCGCAGGCCGCCCGCTGACGCTGGCACACGGCGCCCCGCTGCGGTTGCTGGCCCCGATGAAGCTCGGGCTCAAGAACATCAAGGCCGTGACCGACATCGCCTACACGGTGGACGAGCCAGCCGACTACTGGAACGAACGCGGCTACTCCAGGTACGACGGCTTGTAGGTCGCGGAGCTACCTGCGAGAGACGAGCGATCTCAAGGTCGCCGGGTCGTTGGGGTCCACCACCTCGCGCGATAGGAAGCGCAGCGCGTCTCCTGCAATTCGCTCGAGCCACGCGCGTCCCTCGTCGGCCAGACGTTGGGTCCGCGCGAAGGGTTCGAGTCGATCCTTCTCCTCTCCCAGGTTGATCGCCAGGAGCGGGCGGGAGCCTCCCGGCTCGAGCTTGACCCAGCCGTGCTGCCGGCTCCCTTCGACCTCCGGCTGCGCCGCAAGCGCCGCGGCCAGTCGGTCCCAATTTCGCACCTCGTAGCGATCGGTCACGAGGAGAGCGGGGTCGCCGGAGCCGCCGTCAACGATGAACGGGTCCCGTGCCGCCCGGAGGCGACGCCCCTTGCGGTCGGTGTGCTTGCGCTCGGTGCTTCGCGCCCGAGCCTCGGGAAGAGGACCCACGAGGAACATGAGCCAGGTGGAGATGATGGTCTTCGCCACGAACTTGCGCTCGTCGTAGCCGGGGGCATGAATGCTCGAGACCCCCCGAAGGGCCGCCACCGCGTCGCGGATCGATCCCACGACCTCGTCGGCTAGCGCGTCCGGGTATGGAAACAACGCACCCGAAGGTTCGGGCGGAACGCCGGGCAGCAGCCGCATTCCCCTGAGGTTGCCCGCCCGGAACTCGCCGGCCCATGCCCCCTGCTTCACCTCGAGCGGCGTCGTCGGGTCGAGGACGTCTCGCACGATCATGCGGTGCTCTCCGGCGACCTGCTCCACGCGATACAGGCGCAGCGGGCTCGCCCGCAGGGCCTCGAGGTGCTGCCGCTGAGCTTCGAAGAGCGCCGGCCCGCCATCCCCGAGCACCATGTCGGTCACCGGGACCATGAGCCCCTCGTCGTCCAGGGCCATCTCGCCGTCGGCGAGCAGCCAGTCGAACGCGTTCAGCTCGGCCAGATCCTGGACATGGGCAGGCAGCTCGGCCAACCGATCGAAGCCGTCATCGTCGACGATGCTGTAGAAGCCGGTCTCGATGACCTCGTCGGCGGCTCCGGGGCACCGCTCGTCGAGCCAAGCAATCGCGACGCCGACGCCGCCATGGCGGGCGCCGCGCTCGGTCTCTTCGGCCTCATCGCGGCGCAGGCAGCAGACCTTGTACTTGCGACCGCTGCCGCAGGGGCATGGAGCGTTTCGGTCCGAGCCACTCATGAGGGGATTCTCGACATCTACCGAGCGGCGTCAACGGAATCTCGCCCCACCCATTCCACGACACGCGCCACTTCCTGGTACCGGCACAGGGCGTTCGCCAGCATCATCTGGCGTGGCGTCTGGCACTCGGGCTCGAACAGCTTGGGGCTTCCCACCAGGACGCAGGCGCACCGCGCCCGTGACGTGGCCACGTTGAAGCGGTTCAGGTCGTACAGGAATTCCATGCCGCGCGGGGCGTCTTCGGGGGTCGAGGTGGCGAGCGAGTAGACGACCACCGGAGCCTGCTGCCCCTGAAAGCGATCCACGGTGCCGACGCGCGCGCCGCGCACGCGCACGCCGAGGTCGGCCACCTGGGCATTGTAGGGTGAGACGATCAGGATGTCGTCGAGCGTGAGCCGTTTTTCGCCCCCTCGATCGTCCACCCACCGCGCCCCCTCGGCGAGCAGCGACTCGACCAGCCAACCCACGGCCTCGACCTCCTCGGCCGAAGCGCTCTGATTCCCCTCGTGCTCGACCGGCAGCAGCCACAGCCCGGTTTCGGTCAGGAGCCGAGACCCGCGCAAGGCCTGTCGCTCGAGACCCGAGGCCGCCTTGAGCCGGCCCTCGTAGAACAGCTCCGAGGTGAACGCGCAGAGCCGTGGGTGGAGCCTCCGGGTCTCGGGCAGGAAGAGCCCGCGCCCGGGCTGGATCGTCTGCTCTCCCATCAGCACGTGCTCGAGGGCCGAGACCTCGGTGCCTTCCGGATGGCTCCCCTGCTGGGGCTGCTCGAGCTGGCGCGGATCGCCGAGCAGCACCAGGCTCGCGGCAGAGGAAGCAATCGCGAGCACGCACAGCCACGCGGTGCCACCCACCACCGTCGACGCTCCGTGGATCGCTTCGGCGGCCTTCGCGTTGTCGGTCACCTCCTCGATCGGCGAGGCGGGCCCGCTCTCCCCCTTGACCTTGCGAACGCACCGAATCTCGAGGCCTCGCTCCGCGCCCTGGGCGGCCACGGTCTCCAAGAGCTGGCGGATCACCTTGTGGCTCACCGCGCATACGCCCACCTTCTTTCCCGCCCCTACCAGTTCGACGATCATGCGAGCCCCGGTGTAGGTCTTGCCCGAGCCGGGAGGACCTTGGATCGGGAACACGGTGTGGTCGAGGGCCAGCGCAAGCCGGCACGCGGCGACCACCGGATCCTCGCCCGGCCGCTCGAGCGCGCCGCCGCCCGCGATCCGCGGCGGCCGGGCGAGCAGGAGGTCGCGCGCCGCGCGGTGCGGGCCTCGGCCTTCGAGGCCGTGCTCGGCCACCCATTCTCCGATGCCCCACAGCGAGTCGGCCAAGACGCGTTCGGGGATCACGGTGCTGCGGAACACGCTCGTCGGGTGGTGAGCGAGCGCCTTCCCCTGCTTCTTGACGTCGAGGACGCCTTCGACAAGATCCACTCCCACGACCTCTCCCACCGTGTGCATCTCGCGCGAGCGCAGCTCGTCGCCCTCGCGCAGGTTCGTCTCTTGCCGCGGGAACCGGTAGCGGTGGATCGTCGACCGCTTCACCTTTCCCGCCTCGCCCTCGAACGTGAGGCCGGCGATCGCCTCGTGCTCGTCCAGCAGCTCCTCGTCGGTCAGCTCGCGCAGCCGGAAGTACTCCCACCACGCCACCTTGTTCTCGCGCCGGTGCCAATCGAGCATGTGGGCCAGCAGCCAGCGCGCCTGTTCTTCGGGGCCACGCAAGCCCCGCTCGTCGGGGACGCGGCGCAGCAGCAGGGCCATCAGGTCGGCCACGCGCTGGTCCCGCTCCTCGACCGCCGACGCCGGATCCCCGCTCGTCGCTTCCGGGCGCGGCACGATCTCGCCATCTCGCTCGAGCCCTGCGCGGATCCGCTCGAGCCAGTCGCGCAGATCGTGGGTCGAGACGCAATCGTCGCGGTTGTAGGCCTCGACCACGCGGCGCAGCTCGGCGGTGAGCAGCCCGGGTTGGCCCAGCTCGAGCGCCGCCTCGGCCGCTCGCAGCGCGTCGCGCGCCCCATCCAGCGATTGCTCGCGCCGGTAGCCGAAGAACGGCTCCAGATCCTTGATCGAGTAGCGCTCGACGCTCGCCTGCAGCGACTGGCGGACCACCGCGTAGAGATCCACGAACCTTCCACCGCGCAGCAGCCGGTCGATCTCGCCTTCACGGCTGGCGTAGCGCCCCATCAGACGCTTGAGCGCGACGGGCTCGTAGGGCGCGAAGTGATAGACGTGCAGGTCGGGATGCTTCTCCCAGCGGGCCATGATCTCGTCCACGGTGCGCTCGAACCCGTCGCGCTCCTCGGCCCGGTCGTTGGCCCAGCGCGCACGGTAGCGAAGGACGCCGTCTTCCTCGAGGGTGGCGTACCCGAACAGGTACTCGAGCCCGCCCTCCGCGGCGTACGGGTCGCCTTCGAGGTCCAGGAACATGTCGCCCGCACCGGGCGCGGGAAGGCGCGCCAGCCCTCGTCCGGCCTCGCGCGGCAGCAACTCGTGAATCGGCTCGCCCCGGGTGCGCCCCGCGAACTGGACCCGCGCCTGATCGGCGGCGCGCTCGTAGCCCTCGCGCGAGCCGCGGGACGGGTTCCACGGGATCGGCACCGCTTGCCGCGCCAATCGAGCGAGCGTGCCGACGTCGCGGGCGCGGAACTCGCGCTGCTGCAGGCGGGTGATGCCCGCCACGAACGACAAGTGGTCGTCGGCACGCCGCCTCGCGTCACACGACGGCCACCAGCGGCAGACCTCGCAGTGCGGGACCGGCTCGGGATAGGTCGCGGCGGCCTCGGGCGCCTCCGCAATCCGGTCGACGGTGGCCTCGAGGCGGCGCTTCACGGCGCGGTAGTAGGCCAGGTAGTCGTGGAGGCGGTAGGTATCGGGGAGGAAGTCGGGGCGCGGCGGCACCACGTGCATCCGTTCCGGCAACATCCCCTGGACCGCTCGCACCAGATCGGAATAGAGGCATAGTTGGAGGATCGTGCCGCCACGGGTCTCGCGTGCGAGCTTGGTGTCCACGACTTCGTAGGACCAGGGCCCCAAATCGCTCGCCCGTTCGACGCGCCTGAGCACGTCGGCGCGGCCCATCCAGCGACCCTCGAGCAGGGTCGCCTGGACGATGACCTGGGCTCCCTCGCGCATCGCGGCCACCGTGCGCGCGGCGGCCGCCTCGGTGGAGAAGCCGTCCGGGATGCGCTCGATCGCGAGCCCCATCTCCGCCAGGTGGGCGACGTAGGCGCGCTCGTGCTCGAGGCCCCGCGCGCGCAGCACCTCGAGGTGCGGGGCCCGCCACGACGGCGGCGCGCGGCGCCCCTGGGCGGCCATCAGATCGAGCGCGGTGAGGTGTCGGCAGGCGAGGTGGTTCGAGAGGTCGGTCGCCGACAGGACCAGCGCGACGTCCTGCCTCATGGCGGTCAGTAGCTCATGAGGGCGTAGCCATTTTCCTGGAAGGTCATGAGCACGATGAGCGCGTCCAGGGCGACGGTCACGTCGGGCGTGAGGGTGGTGGGGTCGATGTTCGCGAACGCCAGGTTCTGACCGCACACGAACAGCTGGACGCCGGCGCGCTTGAGGTCCGCGATCACCTTGAGGTTGGGATTGTGGACGCCGTGCCGGGCCTTGTAATGGGCGTCGTCGAGGATCGCGTCGATCGCGGCGCCATGGAACACCACCGCGAACCTGGCGTGACGCGGCAACACGCCGGCGCCGGCCAGCACGTTGAGCTCGGACCCCGCCATGTTGAGCGCCGGAACGATCTCGGTCGGCCGATCCGCGGCGAGCGTGGCATTGAAGACCGCCCGATAGATGCGCGTCTTCTGCGGCATCACGGCCGCGTGCGGGATGGCGACGTAGCCATCCGCTCCGGGAATTACCGGGGCCACCGGGGCCATCCAACCGGCGGCCGCCGCCCCTTCCGCGGACGCCGAAAGCAGCACCGCTACGACGATTCCGACCTTCATGGTGCGATCCTCCTCGGCCCTGCGCCCTCCGGCACCCGCTCCTCGGAGCGCCGGGTCCCTTCCGTCATGCGACCAGGGTGCGCGCCGCTTCCGATCCCACGCGTCCCGCGCGGCAGGCCGGAGAAGCCAGGAAGTCGGCGGCCAGCTTGGCCTGCAGCGCCAATGCCTCGCCGAGCGGAACGCCACATGATCGCCGCATGCACTCCACGATCGCCGAACGCGCCGCCGCTTGGCCCGGGCCGTCCGCCTCGGCGACGTCGCTCACCTCGACCGTGCCATTCATGCTCCCCGCCGCGACCGGGCGGC
>VBOY01000040.1:12721-14476 GCA_005893295.1 Candidatus Eiseniibacteriota bacterium
GCGACATCGACGAGCCACCCCACCGCGTCGCGCGCCCGCACCGATTCGCCGGTGAGCAGCATCCGCAGCAGCCGCGGCCAGTGCTCGCGAGCGGCCCTACGGAATGGCCAATGGCAGCCTTCCATGCCGGGCACCACCGGCAGCGTCACCTCGGGCCATCCCAGCTCGGCGCCTTCGACCGCCACCAGATAGTGGCAGTGGACCAGCAGCTCGAGCATCCCGGCCAGGCAGCGCTTGCCGCCCACGAAGCCGACCGAGACCTCGAACTCGTCGTGGAGCCGCCGCGCGGTGGTGGGCCAGCCGCTCGTGATGGCGAGCCCATGGGACGCGTCGTCGAGGGCCGGGAAGAACTCGCTGGTGTCGGCGCCCACCATCTGGGTCGCCAGATGGAAGTCTCCGCTCACCAGGACGCGGCGGACCCCGGCCGCCTTCAGCCAATCGAGCGCGCGGTTGAGCTCCCGGTCGACGTCCCAGCTGTAGCTCTCGCGTCCAATCGTGACCACGCCGACCGTGCCGTCGTGCTCGGCGTTCACGTAGAGCTGCCGTCCCTCGGGTCCCTCGAGGGTCGCGAGCGCGTCCGGGACCCACCGGGTCCCTTGGGCAGCCGGATCGAGCAGGTGATACGCCTCGACGGTGCGGATCACTTCGGCCTCTCCCAGGTCGCGCATCACGGCCAGGACGCCGCGGCGGAGCTGGGCGCACAGCTCGCCGATCGCGTTCACGTGGGCCAGGTGGCCGCGCCGCTCGTCCAGCATCAGGCACGTCATCTGGAACAGCGGTCCCAGCATGCGCACCCGAAAGTCCGCGGCCTCGGCCTCGCTGAGGGCCCAGTCCACCACCGGCCGGAAATGGTCGGGCGGATACCACGGTTGGCCGGTCTCCTTGCGCTCGACCAGCTCCGGCGTGGGCGTGAAGAGCTCGCCGTAGGCGGCGGCGAGATGGTGGAGGCACGACCAGGTGAGGAAGTCCGCCCCTTTCGAGCCGATCACGTCGTGCGCCCGAAACGGGTTGGGGCCGAGCAGTCTGCGGATCAGCTTGTCGATCTTCCAGAACGGCATGTTGGTGGCGCGGTGGACGCGCAGGCCCGCCAGCGTCACGCCGCAGAACAGCACGTCGAGCACGAACGACCAGTGATCCGAGACCGGCACCGGGATCAGCCCCAATGCCCACAACAGCTGGGTCACGGCGGAAGGTGCGGGCTCGACGATCTCCCACACCTTGTTGATCTCGTGCGGAAACGCGGGATGGGCGATTCCTACTCCCAGCTCGCGGCTCGGAAAGCCGGAGGTGACGGAGCGGATCTCGATGCTGGGAAACGCCTCACGGAAGATCTGGTAGTGAGCCTTCTTGATCTCCAGCACCTCGGGGACCGCCTCGAGCAGGAAGCGAGGCCTGAGCGCCTCGAGCTCGTCCGGCAGGCGGCGACCGTCGTACGCGAGCCGCACGATGTTCCCCATCACGCGGTCCGCGACCGCGCGCCCGAAGGCCCGCGACAGACCCGGATACTGCCGGCCGATTCCGTCGGGAGCACCCGGGACATCGAGCGCCACCACGCGCACTCCGTAGGGCTCCAAGCGCGCGCCAAGCTGCATCGCTTTGCCCGCGCCCACGATCCCGCTCGCGCCCGAGATCACAAGCGAGCCGCGTGCACCCTTGGGACCGAACACCCGCTCCACGCACTCTCCCGCCTCCACCGGCAGGGATCCGCGGCGGAAGACGTCGTGGACGTTGCCGAGCCCGAGTGTTTCGAGGGTC
>VBOY01000041.1 GCA_005893295.1 Candidatus Eiseniibacteriota bacterium
CTTCCTGCAATCCCCGTTCAACGACCGATCGATGATGTTCTCGCCCGACGGTCGCTGGGTGGCCTATTCCTCCTCCGAATCCGGGCAGCAGGAGGTCTACGTGCAAGCCTTCCCGGGTCCCGGAGGCAAGTGGCAAGTGTCCACGAACGGCGGCTTCCGGCCCTATTGGCGAGCGGACGGCAAGGAGCTCTTCTATCGCACCAACGACGGGGTGATCATGGCGGCGCCGGTCTCGCTGGGGGCCACCTTCGAATCCGGCACGCCGGTAGCACTCTTCAAGACGGCGCTCGTGGATCTCGACGTCGCGTCCTCGCGGTGGGCGCCCACGGCCGACGGCAAGCGCTTTTTGCTCAACGTGCCGGCGGGTGGGGAATCCTCGGCGCAGTTCGCGGTCGTGACCCACTGGACTTCGGAGCTGAAGAAGCGATGATGCCATCGACGAAGCCGAGGTGCCCTGCGTTCGAGCGGGCCGGTCCCCTCGAGGGGAAACTCGAGCGATGATGAAGATCGTGCTGGCCGCAGTCCTGGGCGGGATCGTCGTGTTCCTGTGGGGCTTCGCATCCCACGCCGTGCTCCCGCTGGGCACGGCCGGCATCCAGGACCTGCCCAACGAGGACGCAGTGACCGGAACGTTGCGGGTCGCGGTACGCGAGCCCGGTCTCTACTTCTTCCCTGGGATGCCGATGAGCCCAGGCATGACGAAGAGCCAAAAGGCGGCCGCCGAGAAGCTGTGGAGCGAGCGTCTGCGTCGGGGCCCGAGCGGCCTCCTGGTCTACACGCCAGGCGGCAAAGAGCCCATGAGCGTCGCCCAGCTCGGCGCCGAGCTGCTGTCCGACGTGCTGGGCGCGATGGTCGCCGCGATCCTGCTCTCGATGGCCGGCCCGATCGGCTCGTTCGGGATGCGGGTCTTGTTCGTGACCCTGCTCGGGCTGTTCGCGAGCTTGGCGATCGATCTGTCGTACTGGATCTGGTACGGCTTCCCCGCCCTCTACACCGCGGCGGCGGCGGTGGACCAGACGCTGAGCTGGTTCTTCGCCGGCTTGGTTCTGGCGCGGGTCGTCAAGAAGGGCGCGTAGCCGCGTCACCGCCGCTGGTAGTGACCCACCAACTGCGTGCGCGCCAGAACGTGGCCCTCGATCGCCCGTTCGAGCGCGGCCTTGCCCGGCCGGTGCAGATCCGGGAGCATCGTGTCCAGCGCGTAGAGCTTGTGGACGTAGCGGTGCTTTCCGATCGGGGGGCAGGGGCCGCGATAGCCCGTCTTCTTCCAATCGTTCAAGCCCTCTCGGGCGCCGGCGGGTAGGGTGGCTGTGGCGACTCCCTCCGGGAGCGATGTGGTCTCGGCCGGGATGTCGTAGAGCACCCAGTGTACCCATGTCATCTGGGGGGCCCTCGGGTCGGGGGCATCGGGATCATCCACGATCAACGCGAAGCTCTTGGTGCCGGGCGGAGCCCCGGACCAAGCGAGTGGTGGTGAACGATCCTCGGCGTCGCAGGTATGGCGGCTCGGGATGTCGCCCCCAGGGTGGAACGCGGCCGAGCGCAGCGTGAGCGTCATGCGCCTCTCCTTGCTCGAGGTCGCGCGATTCGTCGGGGAAGCATGTGCCTCGAGCGGCGCGATGGCGAGAATCGACACCGCCAGGCCGAGCGAATGGGAGCACCACGACGAGCGTCGCATCGGGTCCAGGATGGTGCGGACTCGGGCGGTCGTCAAGCAGTGCGGGAGGAAACGATGGAGCGCACACCACACATGTCGATCGAGGTCTTGATCGAGATCGCCCGACAGCAGGGGATCGGCCTCGACGCCGCGCGCGCCCTCGATTTGAGGGCACGGGTCGAGAGCCTGCTCGCCCGTCTCGCCCGCGTCACGGACGGGCTCGAGCGCGGGCGTCAGCCCGCCCCCGGGGGTCCCCCGAGGCGTCCCACGTGAGCCTTCCTAAGCTCGCGGCCTCGAGCGCCGCCGATCTGGGGAGACGCTTGGCTCACCGCGAGCTCTCTCCGGTGGAGGTGGTGGCGGATTCCCTGGCCCGGATCGAGCGGTTCGATCCCAAGCTCAATAGCTTCCTCACCGTGACCGGCGAGAGCGCACTGGCAGACGCGCGAACCGCTGAGGCCGAGATCGCAGCGGGCCGCCATCGCGGACCGCTCCACGGCGTGCCGCTCGGCCTCAAGGACATCTTCGACACCGCGGGCGTGCGCACCACCTCCGGGTCGCGCATCTTGACTGCCAACGTTCCCGCACGCGACGCGCCCGTGGTCGAGCGTCTCCGTGCCGCCGGAACCATCGTGCTGGGTAAGCTCAACCTGCACGAGTTCGCGTACGGCACGACCACCACGAACCCGCACTTCGGTCCGTGCCGCAATCCATGGGACTTGGATCGCGTGCCTGGCGGATCGAGCGGCGGCAGCGGGGCGGCACTGGCCGCGGGGCTCTGTCATCTCTCTCTCGGCACCGACACCGGTGGCTCGATCCGCGTCCCGGCGTCCGTGTGTGGTGGCGTCGGGCTCAAACCGACCTTCGGCCGCGTGCCCCGTGGCGGCGTGCTGCCGCTGGCATGGTCGCTCGATCACGTGGGCCCGATGGCACGTTGCGTCGAGGATGCCGCCTTGCTCTTGTGCGCCGTCGCCGGGACGGACGCCGGCGACCCGTGGTCGTCTCGCGACGGTGCCGAGGACTTCACCGCCGACTTGGAGCGAGGGGTGCGCGGGCTCACGATCGGGATCCCGGAGCCGCTGTTCTTCGACGGTCTCGAGCCCGACGTGGGTCAAGCGGTGGCGCAGGCGATCGATGTGCTGGAACGGCTGGGCGCGTCCACCAGGCGCGTCACGTGGCCCCACGTCGATCGGGCCTACACCGCGTTCCACGCCATGCTGGCCAGCGAGGCCAGCGCGTTCCACCGTCCGTGGATGGGCGCGCGGCCCGAGGACTACGGCGCCGATGTGCGCGCCGCTCTCGAGATCGGCTACTTCATCCCCGCGACCGCCTACCTCGATGCGCGTCGCGTGCAGTTGCTGTTGCGCGACGAGCTCGACATGATCTTCGAGGCCGCGGACGTCCTCGTCACGCCGGCCCTGCCGCGCACCGCGCCGCCGATCGGCGAGCCGATCTCGCGCGAGCCAACCCAGTCGTGGACGCGCTTCCTCGCGCCGTTCAACCTGACCGGGAGCCCGGCCATTTCGGTGCCGTGCGGCTGCGATCGGCTGGGGCTGCCGATCGGACTGCAAATCGCCGGCCGGCCCTTCGACGAGGCAACCGTGCTGCGCGTGGCGCGCGCCTACGAGAGAGAGTGCGGCTGGCCGACCCTGGCTCCGATGGCCAGGGACTGACCCTCAGACGCGCACGCGTGTCCCGGGCGTCACGACCAGAGTCGGCGTCCTTTGGCCCGAAACTTTCGTACCGCCTCCGCGTTCGGCCAGGAGTGATACGAGCCTTCGGCCAAGTTGAGCGGGACGCGGGTCACGGTTCCGTTTTCCATCTTGCCCAGCACTTCGAGCAGTAGATCGGCGGCCACCGCCTTCGAGCGGACCAGGAAGGAATGCAACGAATCGTCGGGGAGGATGTCGAACTCGCGCTGTCCGCACAGCTCGCCGGCGTCGATCTTCTCGTTCACGAAGTAGATGGACACTCCGGCGCGCCGGTCGCCGCTCGAGAGCATCCAGAAGCTGGGCATGACTCCGCGGTAGCGTGGCAGCAACGCGCCGTGGATGTTGAGGATGCCGCGTGGCGACAGGTCGATCAGGGGTTTCTTGAAGATCTGTGGGCAGCTCACGGAGATCAGGACGTCCGGCTCGAGCTGGCGCAGCCGGTCGAGGAACTCCGGGGCGTTCACGTCCAGGATGGTCTCGCAGGGGACGTTTCGCCGGCGGCAGGACGCGGCAATCGACCGACCCTTGAGCTTGGCCTGGACCACGCGCTGGGCCAGGCCCATCGCATCGAGAACCCCGAAGGTGCGCGCGAAACGCAACGTGGCCTGCCACGGGGTTTGCTTCTTGAACAAGGGAGCGGTGACGTACACCGCCCGCGTCGAGGCCCCGTTGTGCTCGAGCACGCGATCGAAGAACGCGGGCAAGTAGAGCGGATCGTCGGTCGTCAGGAATACGGCGTTCACGTCGGATTCCGATCCGCTGTCGAGTCGCCGCGGCGCATCGCGAGCGGAGGGCCGCCCGGCCGGTCACCCGAGGGAACGGCATCGCGCCCGGCGACCGGCCGGCTCATCGCCTGCTCGAGCACGTCGACGATGAACCGGGTGCAGTGCTCCAGCTCGTAGTGCTGCTCGACGCGCCGCCGGCCGCCTTGCCCCAGGCGGGTGCGCAGGGCCGCATCGTCGACCAGCTCGAGAACCCGCTCGGCCAGCGGACCTGGCTGCTTCACCGCGACCAGGAAGCCGGTTTCGCCGTCGACAACCGCGTCTTCGCAGCCTTTGTGATGCGTGGCCACGACCGGCTTGCCGCACGCCATCGCTTCGAGAATGGAGACCGGCAGCCCTTCCATGTAATAGGAAGGAAGGACGAACAGGTCGCAGGCCTTCATCAGCGCCTCGACGTCGTTGCGCCAGCCGAGGACACGCATCGAACCCTCGATGCCCAACTCGCGTACCCTGCGCTCGAGGGTTGCGCGCAAGGGGCCGGTGCCGGCGAGCAAGAAGGCGACGTCCGGCCGCTTCTGACCGACGCGTCGCGCCGCCTCCACCAGGTCGAGCACGCCCTTTTCCGGAATGAGTCGAGCGACGCACAGAACCAGCGGCGCCGACGGATCGACCTTGAGCTCGCGGGCCAGCGTCGCCCGCAGCTCGGGCGTCGGCGCGGTGCTGAACCGCGTCAGATCCACTCCCATGCCCGGGATGCGGAAGACCCGCCGCGGATCGCGCGCGAGCGGCCCCTGCTTCGAAATGCGCTCGTCGTAGTCGTTCATGATCACGACGGCGCTGGTGATCGGGGCGAGCACGCGCTCGGCTTGATAGCGTACCTGCCAGAGCAGCGCCCCTTGGGCCGGCCCGCAGGCCAACCCGTGCGCGAAATAGACGACGTTGGGAGTCCCGGCCAGCCACGCGCCGAGTCGACCCACCTGGCCGGCGAGCGAGTTGTGGCAGATGACCACGTCGACGCGGCGCTCGATCAGGAAGCGCCGGATGCGCGTGATCGCGACCAGCGCCCCGATCGGATTGAGGCTCCGCCGCATGCCGTGAATGAGCACCTCGAACCCGGCCTGGCGAAGCGTTTCCGCGTCGGGCGAGTCGTCCCCGGTGCACACCCACACTTCGTGCCCGAGCCTACGCTGACGCTCCATGGTCGGGATGAGGAAGGATTTGAGCGTCTCGGCGGCACGCGACAGATGCATGATTCTCATCGTTCGCTCCCTGGGTCGGCGCAGTGCACGTGCGCAGGGCCCGTGGGTCTTGCCTCTCCACCCTTGGCGAGAGCATCCAGCCGCAGGCTCTCGGCCTCCACGTTCGCGGAAACGTTGATCACGACCAAGGCGACACACACCAGGACCTGTACTCCCGCCTCCGCGAACAGCAGCCCTCGCAACGCGAGCCGGCTCCCGGTCGCCATCTCGAGCGCGAGCCCGCCCAGCGTGAGGAGCAGGATCAGGCTGAAGTCGCCGAGCAGGAGCACCGCGTCTCGCGCCCTCGCCACCAGGCGCCCCGCACCGGCCGCGGCGACGCCTTCGCCGCGTCGGCTCCGGTGGACCGCCTCGCGCGACAAGGGATGCGGCGTGCCGGATGCCGGGTGCCTCGGCAGCAGGGCGGGCTGCACCAGCACGTGCTGCGCGTAGAGCAGGAACGGCGCGCTCTTGTGCAGGCGAGCGAGCACCAGCGCCACCGCTCCCACGCCGCCGGCGCCGAGGCAGAGCATCGTCTGCTGGGAACTGCCGGCGTTCCAGGCGAGGTGAGATCCCAGCCCGAGGAACACTCCGGCGAAGGCGACGCCATGGCCGACTTCATCGAGGTAGACACCCACCAGCGAGTGTGCGTTGCGGAAGCGCGCCAGGTCGCCGTCCACCTTGTCGAGCAAATGGTAGACGATCAGCGTGAACGCCCCGGCGAAGGCGACCCCCGCGGGAGCCGAGGCGAGGAGCAGCGAGCCTGCCAGCGCCAGGAACACGGTGGTAGCCGTGACTTGATTCGCGGTGATCGTGGTGTGGATCAGGAGCCAGGTGATGTAGATGGAAATCCGGCGCCAGCCGGCATACCACCAGCGGCGGTCGCGCTCCAGCTTGCCCTTGTGACAGATGGCTCGGAGCGTGGCGATGTCGGGCACGGACCGTTCCGTGACGCTCAACCCCTCGTTCCCCCGTTCGATCTCACCAGCCATCATGAGTCGCCCCCTCGGCATGATCGACCGGTCGACCTCGCAGCCTTAGGAGTACGGAAGGTATCGTGCGGATGCAACGTTGCGAGCGGCCGTGGCGGCCACTCCCGCCTGCGGAGGAGGTCCGAATGGCCTCGGCCGGGGGCCCGAATGGCCTCGGCCGGAGGCCCGAGCCGGCCCAGAAGGCCCATTTCCTTGCCGGAGGGGCAGTGGGCGTTGACTTCGACGGGGGGCGACGCTACGATAATTGCCTACGGATAGGCAAGGGCTGCACGTGCGCGTATTCTGTCCCAATCGGTTGCTGGGACGCACAGGGAACCGAGGCGGCCTTCGAGATACCCCGGTTCGTTCTGCCGAGGTACGTCACACAAGGCACCATGGGACAGTAGACCGCATCTCACCCGTTGCAGGCTCCCTACGGGAGCCTAAACGAGTGTGCCGCGCTGCGTTCGAAAACGCTCGGTTTGACCCCCACGTAGGGGGGCGCGGCATTGCTTGTTGGTTCCAAAGCCCAGTGTGCATCAAATAGACGTGGGGACCCGGCTCGGGCGCGATCTCGGGCTCGGGGCTCTCTACGGTCGGGGCCGGTTTGTGATCCGGTCGCGCCGGGTGGTTTCGACCACCACAAAGGCTGCGCAATGAGTTCGTTTCGTCGCACATCCAGCATCTGCCTCGCAGTGGCGCTCGCCGTGAGCTGCTGGCTCGGGCGCGCGTCCGCTCAGGAACCGATCGACGTATGGCTTCCCGGACTCACGATCGCTGGCCATTTCGACCAGTCGGAGCCTTCGACGCGGCAAGGCCGCTGGATCGGCGTGCTTGCTCCTCGCGTGGGCTTCCAGCACAGCAGCCCGTACGCCGACTGGACTCTCTCCGCTCGCCGCAGCTTCTATTCGTACGAGAACTCGGCGTCTCCCACCATCGCCACCGACGTCGCGTCGTTGCGCGTGGTGGGCACCCCTTCCGAGCACACCGAGTTCGGCGTGTGGGGGCATTATCTGCGCTCGCGCGACCCCGTCTTGGGCGATCCTCAGTCGACGTTCACCTCGGGTGCATCGTCGACGGCTTCCGGCTCGGCGCGGATCCTCACCTGGCGCAGCGAGGCCGGCTACCGGGCGCGTGGCAGGTCGTTCGACGCGGCCGACCTGGTGGACGGGACATCGCAGTCGTGGAATGCGACGCTGTTCCCGGGGCGCTCCGAGACTCACGCGTGGCTCGTGAGCTACCGCGGCGAGCAACAGTGGAGCGACAAGCGGCAAGTCTTGAGGACGAACGTCGGCACCGCGGGATTCCGGCACTCCCACACCGAGTTCTTGACCAGCGAGCTCGAGGTCGGGGTGGCATCGGTGAGCGAAGCGGGACGGGAAAAGCGCAACGAGCTGGCCGGGCAAGTGGGCATGTCGGGGCTGGGCCGCGCGCTCGGATTGCCGTTCGACGCCCGGTTCCGCGTGATCCGCGATGCGGCGATCACCGGCGTGGCCGAGATCTGGCGAGAGTTGGCGACGGCGCGGGTCGGGGTCCGCTACGACCGTGATCTGGACTCCGAAGGCGGGGCCTTCAACCGGCTGGTCGAGGCCGACATGGTGACCGCGGAGCTGAACGACACTGTCGCGGTCCGCACCACGCTCACGCTCTCGGGGAGCTACCGTCATGTCGAGGCGCGCCAAGGTCCGAGAGACAGAGCCGACGCGTACCGAGCCTTGGTCTCGCTGGATCGCGACCTGCGTCCCTGGCTGAACGCGCGCCTGGCGTATTCGTTCGTGCGCCAGGATCGTTCGGCGTCCTTGCTACTCGATGACTTCCGGCGCCACCGCGTCGAAGTAGGTTTTACGTTGATGGTCCCCTGACCGGGGGCCCGAGCACGGCGCGCGGAGCGCTGCGCGCCGAAAGGAAGGTGGAGTGACGTGTTGAGAATCCGAGCGATGACGACGGCCCGATGGATGCTGGTCGCCGGCCTCCTGGGATGCGCGGGAGTGGCGCGAGCGGAGCAGATCCTGTACCGGGTGGGCGCGGGCGACGTCCTCCAGGTTGCAATCTATGCAGGCGGCGAGAAGCAGGACGAGTTCACGCCGGCGGTCTCGTCCGTGGGAACGATCACGGCGCCGCTGATCGGCGAGATTCAGGTTGCCTCGCTGACCACGTACGAGGTTGCGAAGAAGATCCAGGAGCTGCTGGCCAAGGACTTCTACGTCGACCCGCAGGTGCTGGTGAGCGTGAAGGAATACGGCGGGCAGGTGTTCGTGCTGGGCGCGGTCAAGCGGGCCGGCGCGTACGGCTTGCAGGAGGGCATGACCGTCCTGCAAGCGTGCTTGCTGGCGGGAGGGTTCACGGATTTCGCGTCCCTCAAGCGTGTGCGCGTCACCCGCTCGGTGAACGGGGAGGCGAAGTCATTCGAAGTCGACCTGGCGAAGGTCAAGCAAGGGAAGAGAGAAGACGTGGCGCTCATGCGGGGCGATCGTATCGACGTTCCGCAAAGGCGTTTCTAGTTTGGCGCTCGTGGATCGCATCGATCCAGCCTGAGACCGAAAGGATAGCATCTCGATGTTCAGAACCGACGAAGTCGACCTGCGGCACTATGGACTCATCCTGCGCCGCTGGAAGCGCGTGATCCTGGGTGCGGTGGGCGTGTGCGTGGCGTTGGCGGTGATCTTCAACGTCGTGACCGTGCCGGCTTATCAGGCGACCACCCGCCTCGAGGTGCGCAAGGAGCCCAGCCGCTCTGCGCTCACCGGAGCCGAGACCGGCGCCGATGATTGGCATTCGGACAACGTAACGCTGTTCACCGCGGCGGAGCTGATCACCAGTCGCGGCCTGATGCGGGACGTCGTGGAGACGCTCCGCGCCAAGGGACTGCTGCGCATCGACCCGCCGCGCGCCCAAGCATGGCGCCGCCTGACGGCGTGGTTCGCCGCGATCGGGGCGGCCCGATCCGCGCCCGCGGGAGCGACCGGGGCCCAAGAGCCCGAGATCGATTGGCTGCTCTCGATTCTCAAGGTGACGCCG
>VBOY01000183.1 GCA_005893295.1 Candidatus Eiseniibacteriota bacterium
AGGAACACGTCGCTAGCGCGGCCTCCCTTGGCAATCTCGGGCCGGACTCTGACGCGGGTGCGAGGCCGGCCGTCCCCGAAGTACACGTCGCCGACGTTGAGGCCCACGATCTCGGCCAGCCGGAGGCCCGTGCCGAGCGCCAGCGAGTAGATCAGGTGGTCGCGAGGATGGCAGGCTGTGGCGGCTAGGATCACCTCGGTTTCGCTCTTGGTCAAGGTCGGAGGGCTGAGGAGGGGCATGCCACAAGGGCGGCTAGGTTGGGCGGGAAGTCAAGGCGCTACGCAGCCGCTTGTTCATACCAGCGGGTTTGCCTCGGGATGGTAAACTGGGTCCGCTTCACCGCGGAACCTCGGACTCCTGGCTGGAACGTTGTGCATGTCGCAGTGAGGCAGGAATGAGCGACGAGCTTGCGGGAGTGATCAGGACCGCGGCGATGAGGAGGCTGGGGAGTGTCATCATGGCCCGAATTGTTACGACAGGAGTGATGACGCCAGAGGATTCGCCTGTAGCCCGGCTGACGCCTGGCGCAACCCACCGTCGGACCCAGGGTAGACTAGGCGCGTAACGCACAGGCTCATCACGCGGTCACATGCTCGATGTCCAGCATCTGCGAAAGTCGTTCGACTCCGTCGTTGCGGTCGACGACGTGTCGTTCACGCTGCGCAAAGGTGAGCTCGTCGGGCTGCTCGGCCCCAACGGCGCGGGCAAGACGACGACCGTATCCATGATCGCTCATCGACGGCAAGCGTCTGGCGGGCGACACCGATCCCGCGAAGCGGCGCATCGGACTCGTGCCCCAGGACATCGCGTTGTACGAGGAGCTCAGCGCACGCGAGAATCTGCGCTTCTTCGGCTCGCTCTACGACCTCACCGGACGCGCGCTCGAGCAAGCGATGATCTCGACGCTCGCCCTCGTCGGGCTGGCCGATCGCGCGCGCGACGCCGTGAAGACCTTCAGCGGCGGCATGAAGCGCCGCCTGAACCTCGCCGCGGGGCTGCTGCACGATCCCGACATCCTGCTCCTCGACGAGCCGACAGTCGGCGTCGACCCGCAGAGTCGCAACGCCATCTTCGAGAACCTCGAATTGCTCAAGAATCGCGGCAAGGCGCTGCTGTACACCACGCACTATATGGAAGAAGCCGAGCGCCTCGCGGATCGCATCGTCGTGATCGACCATGGGCGCGCGATCGCCGACGACACGCTGGCCGGCCTCCAGTCGCGTGTCCCTTCGGTGGACGGCAAGCCGGCGACGCTCGAGTCGGTGTTCCTCACCTTGACTGGACGGAGCCTCCGCGACTGATGCGTCTCAAACCGGTGCTCGCGATGGCGCGGAAAGACCTGCTGATCTTCTTCGGCGACCGGCGCTCGGTCATTCTGAGCTTCGTGGTGCCGATCGCAATCGCGTCGTTCTTCGGATCGATCTTCTCAGGCAGCGGTAGCAGCGAGCCCGCCCGAATCGACGTGGCGATCGTCGACCAGGACAATAGTACTATTTCAAAGGGGATTGTCGCGGGCGCGCAGGCCGACAAGAACCTCAAGCTGTCGATGCCGTCGGAGCCGGCGGCGCGCGACGCCGTGAAACGCGGCAGGACGGCCGTTGCCGTGATCATCCCGAAGGGCTTTGGCGAGGCGTCCGGCCAAGCCTTCTTCGGCGCCGGAGCGAAGCCGACGCTCGGCTTTCTCTACGATCCGTCGCGCCGCACCGAGCTCGCGATGGTACGTGGGATCCTTACCGAGCACGTGATGCAGGCGGTGAGCAAGGAAATGTTCGGCGGCGCGCAGGGTCGGACACTGGTGAATCAGATGCTACCGCAAGTGGACTCGCTGCCGATGGAGCGTGGTCAGAAGGCGGCACTTCTCAAGATGCTCATGTCCGTACAGGGCTATTACAACCAGCAGAGTGCCGCGAGCACGCAATCCGCGGGCGGGCCGGCGGGAGGTGGCGGGCTCACGATGCCCTACGTGGTGCGGGAGGAGCCGGTGACGTCGGCGCTAACCGTCCAGTACAACGGCTATGCGCACTCCTTCGGCGGGATGGGCGTGCAGTTTCTGCTGTTCGCGATGGCGAACCTCGGCATCGAGATGCTGCTCGAGCGCCAGCGCGGATTGTGGAAGCGGCTCCGCAGCGCACCGGTGTCGCGGTTGACCCTGCTCTCGGGCAAAGTTGTGAGCGGCACGCTCATCTCGCTGTTGACGCTGTGGGTCTCGTTCGCGTTCGCGATGATCGTATTTCGCGTTCGGATCGAAGGCAGCGTACTCGGGTTCGTCGGCGTGTCGGTCGCGTGCGCGCTCATGGCGGCGACGTTCGGGTTGCTCGTCGCCGCGCTCGGGAAGACGCCGGCGTCGGCGCGCGCCGTCACGACGCTTGCAGTGCTGATGATGGTGATGCTCGGCGGTGCGTGGGTCCCGGCTTTTGTGTTCCCCGGATGGCTTCAGCAAACGACGAAGGTCGTACCCGTGCGCTGGGCCGTTGACGGTCTGGACGCGATGACGTGGCGCGGGCTCGGGGTCAGTGCCGCTGTCGCGCCGACACTGGTGCTTCTCGTATTCGCGGTGATCTTCGCTATCGTGGCTGCGACGCGCTTCCGTTGGGAAGAAGCGTAGTCAACTTCCAGTTAATTCCTCGGACCACATAACGCATCGCGCTCTCATTCCACTGAACTTCGGCTCGGGTGCATGGAACCATCGGCGCGAGAGCTGGAGCGATCATGTAGCGCATGGCGTGACACTTGGGGCCGACGATCTCGGCAAGCCGGAGGCCGGTGCCGAACGCCAGGGAGTAGATCAGGTGATCGCGGACGTTGCCGGCGGTCGCGCGGAGGATCGTTTTCTGGTCGCGGTAGGGACGCCGGTTGCCCAGCGCCC
>VBOY01000042.1 GCA_005893295.1 Candidatus Eiseniibacteriota bacterium
GCCTGGCCCTCCTCGCTACGGCGTTTCAACCGAAGAGATCGCGCGGGTGCTTCGCTCACGAAACATTGCGCCGCGCGAGCTCAGCGCCAGGGTGATCGCGTCGTCCGGCGGTCGCGAACATCGTTCGAGGGCTCGTACTTCACGCACCGTCCATTGTAAGTCAACTGTGAGTGCCGCGATCGTAGCGAAGTGGTTCGAAGGGGAGAACCGACAGGGCCTTGGGTGCCCCAACCGGGGCACGAGGTGACAATTGTTTCAGGTACTCCGCGAGCCGACAAAGGGACCCGAGCCCCGAGATGCTCTGCGCGCGTGCCACGGGACCGGGCACCACCTCCCGCGAGGCTGACGCTTACCAAAGACCAACGGTAGTCAAGGCTAGAGTAGGCTAGCGTCCCTCGGAGGTCTGCGATCCGAGAGGAGCGCACCGAAAGCACTCGAGGTTCAGCGAGGAGCCGCTGATGCCGTGCCCAAGGCCATGGTTTAGAGCCGCGATGCTCGTCGCGTGCGCCGCGACGATGTGCGCCGGCTGCGGCCGAGGACCCGAGTTCCGGTACACCATCGACCTTCGCCAACCGGATTCAGGCAGCGTCCAAGTCACGCTGAACGTCGTCGGCGCTCCTCCGAATGGCCTGACGCTGAGGACGTATGCCTCGAAAGATCTCATTCGGCTAAGCGATCTCGTGGCACTCACTCCGGATGGCACGACTCTCAGCGCCAGCATGGAGCCAGACACCACGGGGTCCGCCAAAGGGACGCAGCTCGTGCGGTTCGTGGGCCGCATTCCTTCCCGCCTCTCGATCCGCTATCGGGTGCGGCCGGGCGCGCGGTATGGGGATGCCCACATGGGCTACGAGGGCAGGTGCTTCGGGTATCTCGACAGGCGGTTCGGATTTCTCAATGGTCAGAACCTCTTCCTGACGCCTCGAGACCTCGAGTCGATCGAGCGGGTCTCGGTGCGGTTCGCGTTGCCGGAGGGTTGGACCGCGGTCACACCGTGGATGCAGCAGGGCGACTTGTGTTTTCCCGGCGTGAATGGGCGTTACGTCGGCGAGCATCTGATCTCGGGCGTGGTCGGGGTCGGGCACTTTCACGAGCGTAATCTGGTGCTGGATGGGACCCGCTATCGCTTTGCATTCGAGTCCGGATTCTCGGCCGAGGACGAGGAACAAGCCATGGTGGCGATCGAGCGCGTGACGCGCTACACGCACTCCATCGTGCCAGGGGATGGTCCACGAGAGTACATCGCCGTGATCGTGCCGGCTGCCCCGTTCGGGGATGAAATCGACGGCAATGGCTGGACCAACGGTCAAGGCGGCACGCTCGCCCCGCCCACCGGCCTCCGGCTGCGGCAGTACGCTCGGCGCCTCATCGAGGCGCGCCTAACCGATGCCCCATTCCGCCGGACGATCCGAGATCCGCGTGAGCTATGGGTGATCGACGGCGTGCGCGAGCTCTGCTCGTGGCGGGCGATCGCCCACGCCGGATACGCCGACGAGGGAGAGATCGCGAGGGACTATGGCGCGGCGTACACGAGCTCGCTCCGGCTCGAGGGAGAGGAGTGGAACCTGGAGCGGCTCTATTCCACGGCGCTGTCGAACGACGTCGGCCGCAGGACAGCGGCTCCGCTGCTCCTGCTGTTGCTGGACCGCGAGCTTCGCGGGTTGGGCGCCAAGGGCGGCCTCGATTCGGTCCTCGCGTCCATGTTCCGAGAGCGGCGCGTGCGATCCTTGTGGCGCAGCCTTCCACGTGAGCACGAGGACGTTTGGCGGCGTTTTCGCGACGAATACGCCCGGGCCAAGCGACCCTTTCCGTCGCAGGAGCTGTTCGGACTGTCGCCGTTGACACCATCGCCATCGGGCGCGTTCGGCAAGGCATCGCGGAAGCTCTTCGTCGCCTTCACCGGCAGCACCCAGGGCTACCTCGAGAATTGCGGCTGCAAGGTGAATCAGTCCGGTGGGGTGGCACGTCGGACCACCGAGCTCGGCCGGCTGCGTCGCGAGCATCCCGGAGCGATCGTGATCGACGCCGGCGACGCGTTCATGCGCCCCGAGCGCGGCGCGCTGGACTATCTGAGCCAGGAGGAGGAGCGGCTCTACCTCCAGATCATGAACCGGATGCGCTACACCGCGTTGACGGTCGGAATGAACGAGCTGATGTTGGGGTCCCGTTCATTCGACGACGCCGCCGGAGTCGCCCGACTTCCGTATACGGTGGCGAACGTGAAGCCTCGAAGCGGGACGCTGGGTCCCGAGTGGAAGCTCATCCACACGGGTTCGCTGCGAGTCGCCGTGGTGGGGCTGTTCGAGCCGCCCCGTGGCACCCTGCGGGTCGAGCCATACGATCGCCACGCGGTGGAATGGCGAATCGAAGACCCCCTCCAGGCGTTGAGGCGACTCTGCCCAGCGTTGAAGGCCCGGGCTGACGTAATCATCGCGATGGGCAGGATCACGCCCTTCACCATACGTCGCCTGGCGCAAGCCTGCCCCTACGTGGATCTCATGATCTCGACGGAGCAGGGCGCGGTGCTGGAAGTCGAAACGAACGGAAAGAACGTGCTCACCACCGAAGACCGGCCCGGCTTTGTGGGACACACGTACCTTGCTTATACGCAACTGACCAGCTACGGCCTATCGGGCGTGGAGCTTGCCCTCGATCATCGGGATCGCGTCGTGGCGGCCGAGGAACGAAGCTACTGGCTCGACGACAAGGTTCCCGACGACGCCGTCGTTCGAGATGTGCTGGGTCGCTTCTACGAGCGGGTGGGGAGAACGGAGGCCGCCCAGGCGAGCGTGCGGGTTCCGTTCGCAAACGATCCAGAGCGGATGATGGGGCGCTACGTCGGCTCGGCACGCTGCGCTACGTGTCACCCGTCCGAATTCGCGCAGTGGCGCATGACTCCTCACGCCAGCGCCTTCAAGACCCTGCTCGACGTTCACCGCCATTACCAACCGCGCTGCGTCGCCTGCCACGTCGTGGGTTTTGGAGCCAGGACTGGCTATCGGATGGGCGACCCGACATTGGCCCTTGCCAACGTCCAGTGTGAGGTGTGTCATGGACCCGGAGGCGGTCATTCGGACGCCCCCGATCGAAGCAACATCCGTCGTCAGGTCCCCCCTGGGGTATGCCTCCAGTGTCACGACTCCGAACACTCGGATCGCTTCATCTACCAGGAGAGACTTCCGCGAGTTTTGCACACGCGCGCGAGCACGACCCTGCCGCGCGAGTCGGAGCCGATTGGTTCTTGAGGAGGTGCGACCATGCCTCGAAGTTTGTCGATGGTTCTCCGTGTCGTCGCCATGTCGATCGCGATCCTGGCGCTCGCGACCCTCGCTCGAACGCCACGCGGTGAGCTTCGCTCGCCCTATGCGACCAGGCTCAGCAAGGTGGTGGTAGCGGACGCCCATGCCTGTTCGCAGAGCAAGTGCGGCTACCGCCACGGCCAGGCGATTTGCATTCGTACGTTCATGCTCGTCGACTGCTTCATCAACAGCCCGGCGAGCTGCAGCAGCGCTTCTTGCGTTGGCAACTGAGGAGCGGCGGACCACCACGGACGCCACATCGGAGGTGTGCAACATGACGGGTCCCCTGAGATTCACTCTGCGCATCGTCATCGTCATCGTCTTGTTGGCGATCGTTGGGATGGGCGCCTCGGCGCCGATCCACAAGTCGGCGGCGTCGCCGTATCTGTCGCCGCTCGCGAAGCTCGTGGTTCGCAACGCCAATGCGAGCCAGTGCCCGATCCAGAAGTGCAAGGGCCGCGGTCCGAATCACTTCATCTGCGTTCACAACAACGCATTCACGGAATGCCTCATCACGAGCCCGACCACCTGCAACACACAGAGCTGCGTGGTGAACTAACCCTCGGTTCCTGGATCGTTTGACAGACCGATTCGGCGACCACCCCCCGGGGTGGTCGCCGAGTCATTCCATCGCTGATCGCTTGGAGGTCTCAGACATGCACCGGCCCGCCTCCAAAAGACGAGTCGTGACAACACGCAGGGGAGAGGACGCAATGCAGAAGCGCAGACTGGGAAGCAACGGTTTGGAGGTGTCGGCCATCGGGCTTGGCTGCATGGGGATGAGCTACGCGTACGGCACCGCCGAAGAACGCGACGAAACGGAGTCCATCGCCACCATTCATCGCGCCATCGAGCTCGGCGTGACGTTTTTCGACACGGCCGAGGCGTACGGGCCGTACACGAACGAAGAGCTGCTCGCGCGCGCCCTTAAAGATAGGCGCGATCGCGTGGTGATCGCGACCAAGTTCGGTTTCAGGTTCGACGAGAAGGGCGGCCTCGCGGGAACGGACAGCCGGCCCGAGCACATCCGCGATGTGGCCGAGGCGTCCCTGCGCCGGCTGCAGACCGACCACATCGATCTGCTCTACCAGCATCGCGTCGATCGCCGGGTGCCGATCGAAGACGTCGTGGGCACGATGGCCGCGCTCGTCCGCGAGGGCAAGGTGCGCTACCTCGGTCTCTCCGAAGCCGGCGAACAGACCATCCTCCGGGCGCACGCGGTGCATCCGATCGCAGCGCTCCAGAGCGAGTACTCGCTCTGGGAGCGCAATCTCGAGCCGCGCATCATCCCGTTGCTGCGCGAGCTCGGCATCGGCCTCGTCCCGTTCGCGCCGCTCGGCCGCGGGTTCCTTACCGGATCGGTGAAGCGGGCCGAGGAGTATCCGGAGGGCGACTACCGCCGGGGCGATCCCCGCTACCAGGGTGAGAACTTCGAAGCCAACATGCGGGCCGCGTCGGCCGTGCGCGAGCTGGCAGCGCGGAAAGGGGTAAGCGCGGGGCAGATCGCGCTCGCCTGGTTACTGCACAAGGGCCCGGACATCGTGCCGATTCCAGGCACCAAGCGACGGCGCCACCTCGAGGACAACGTGGGCGCCGCAGCCGTGTCGCTCAGCGGTGAGGAAATGGACGCACTCGACGCGGCGCTCGGCCCAGAGAAAGTGTCCGGGCCGCGTTACGGCGAGAAGCAGATGGCCCAGGTCGATCGTTGACCGCCATCCGAATTAGGGCGCGGCACGCGAAGGCATCGAGGAGGAAAACGTAGGAACATGGACATCAAGAGAAGCGGGTCGCAGCCTTCTGGCAAAGGCCCGGCCGAGTATTTCAGTGGAACGGTCCGCATCGATCCCCTCTTCCAGGCAGACGATCCCGGACGTGCCGCCGGCGTCAGCGTCACGTTCGAACCTGGCGCTCGAACGGCATGGCACACCCACCCCTTGGGCCAGACGCTGATCGTGACGGCTGGCTGCGGCCTGGCACAGCGCTGGGGAGCTCCGATCGAGCAGATTCGGCCGGGCGACGTGATCTGGTTTCCGCCAGGCGAGAAGCACTGGCACGGCGCGACACCGACCACGGCCATGACGCACATCGCCATTCAGGAACGGCTCGACGGTAAGACGGTCGACTGGATGGAAAAGGTCAGCGACGAACAGTACCGGGCGGGATGAATGGCTGAGCCCAGGACCGAAGGTGAACAGCATGCGAATTGGCATTCTCGGTTCCGGATTGATGGGCGGCAAGCTCGGGACGCTCTGGGCGCGTGCCGGACATGAAGTGGTGTTCAGCTACGCGCACAGCCAGCAGAAACTCAAGAGGCTCGCACGCCAAGCGAAGGGCACGGCGCGCGCCGGCACACCGCGTGAGGCGGCTCGGGACTCCGACGTGCTCCTGCTGGCCGTGCACTGGTCTCGCGTCGGAGACGTGCTGAAGCAGGCCGGCGACTTGGCGGGCAAGGTCGTCGTGAGCTGCTCACTCCCGATGAACGCGGACGACACAGAGCTTGTCATTGCCCACACGACTTCGGGCGCGGAGGCGTTGGCCAAGAGGATTCGCGTGGCTCGCTTCGTCAGCGCATTCGGCACCGTGCCGAGCGAAGTGCTGTTCGGCGTGTTCGAGGCCAGGCGCAAGGCGAGGCGCCCTTCCTTGGTGTACTGCGGCGACGATCTGGGCGCCAAGCAAGTCGCTGCTGAGCTGATCCGCGACGTGGGTTTCGATCCACTGGACGTCGGACCGCTCCGGATCGCCCGATACACCGAGCCGTTCACGCTTCTCGTCGCACGACTCGCGTACGAGGGTGATCGTGGCCCGGAGCTCGCATACAGGTTCCAGTGGCTCGGGGAATAGCGACCACGTCCGCTCCTCGGACCGCCACGTTAGGCCATTCAAGGGTAGCCCACCCCCGGGCGAGGCCGCGAAGTTCCCCCTCATCTTGGCCGATAAGGGCCTAGCTGCAGCGGCCATCCAGACTTGTCCGTGGGTGGATAGAGCATCGCTCGCGTGCTAGGTTGCGCCGTTAGTCAGGCTGCCGGTCTCGCCCTCGGCTAGACGGGCAGCCGATCGAGGCGGACCAGCCAAACCAGGGGATCCGGCGGGGCGATGCCGTTCTGCACCCAGTGCTCACACGCGATCCCTGAAGGCGGCCGCTTTTGCCCGGCGTGCGGGACGCCGGTCCTTCCGGCTGCTCTCGGCGTGCTGACCGGCGATGTCACCAAGACCTCCTCCCAGAGCACGACTCCAATTTCGGGGATCTCCTCTTCGAGCGGCCCGCACGGCCGCTTCGAGCCCGGCACCAAGCTCGGCAGCCGCTACAGGGTGGTCGCACTGCTCGGCCGTGGCGGCATGGGCGACGTATATCGCGCCGACGATCTCGAGCTCGGCCAGGCGGTCGCGCTCAAGTTCTTGCCGGCTGCGCTGGCCGGTAACGCCGCCGAGCTGGCGCGCTTCCGCGGCGAGGTACGGGTGGCGCGGCAGATCTCTCATCCCAACATCTGTCGGGTGTACGACATCGGCGAGGCCGACGGCCACGTGTTCCTCTCGATGGAGTACATCGACGGCGAAGACCTGGCTTCGGTGCTGCGGCGGATGGGCCGGCCCTCGTCGGATAAGGCGATCGAGATCGCGCGGCAGATCTGCCTCGGGCTCGCGGCGGCGCACGAGGCGGGGATGCTGCATCGGGACCTGAAGCCCGCAAACATCATGATCGATGGGCGGGGGCGAGTGCGCATCACCGACTTCGGGCTCGCGGGGCTCGCCGACGAGCTCGTGCGCGAGGGTGGCATCGCGGGGACACCCGCCTACATGGCGCCGGAGCAACTCGCGGGCGGCCGCATGTCGGTCCGCAGCGACGTGTACGCCTTGGGCCTGGTGCTCTACGAGGTCTTCACCGGCAAGCGCGTGTTCTCGGCAACCAGCCTTGCCGAGCTGAAGCAGATGCAAGATTCGGGCTCGCTCATCACGCCCTCGGAGTTGGTGCGAGACCTGGACCCGGCGGTGGAGCGCGTGGTCCTGCACTGCCTCGAACGTGACCCCGAGATGCGGCCGCCCTCCGCCTACGCGGTGCTAGGTGGGCTGCCGGGCGGCGATCCGCTGGCGGCCGCATTGGCGGCGGGCGAGACGCCTTCGCCCGAGCTGGTGGCGAACGCGGGCGACCGCGGGACCCTGTCGCCCCTGGCCGCGATCGGGTGCGTCGCCGCCGGGCTCCTCAGCATCGGCATCTGGGCCGACATCGTCGGCCCCGATTACAAGGTACTGACCAAGCCCACGCAGGTTCTATCGGTGCGAGCCGACGACATCCTCGCTAGGACGGGGAGCTTCAGTCCGCTCCCGCCCCATACGCAAGAGGGCTTCGATCTGAACGCGGCTCATCTCAAGCACCTCTTGAGCATGAAGGCCGCGCGCGCGCAAAGCAGAAGCGCGGTCTTCTTCTGGCGCCGATGGAGCCCACGCAAGATCGAAGCCGCCGACATCCACACCCTGCTCGCCGGGCCCGGTGAGCCGCCGCTGCTCGCCACCGGTCAAGCCACGGTGCTGCTCGATCCGACGGGCCGGCTCCTCGGGCTGGAGTCGATTCCGCCCGACTCGGCGCGGGCGTCGCCGGGTGGGAAGCCCGATTGGAAGGTTCTGTTCGAGGCTGCAGGGCTCGACGCCGCAACCTTCGCCCCGGCGCCGCTCGCGCGCCCCGCCCCCGCGGCCTGCGACAGCGCGGCCGCTTGGAACGGACACCTGCCATGGGCCGCTTCGGAGCTGGTGACGGTCCAGGCGGGGGCTTCGCGGGGGCGCCTGGTCCACTTCACCATCGTCCACGACTGGGGCGCATCCTCCGCCCCGATGGATTCCCCGCCGGCAGAGTCCACCGGGCCGATCGGCTGGATGGCCTTGCTCATCACGGCTCTGCCGCTGGGCGGCAGCATCTACTTCGCCGCGCGCAACCTGAAGCTCGGGCGCGGCGATCGCAAGGGGGCCACGCGCATCGCGATGTTCGTGTTCGCCATGAACATGCTCGAGACGGCGTTCACCACGCGGCTCTCTGAGGAGGGCCTGCTCGCCGCGACTACAAACTGGGTATTCGGCCGCGCCTTCGCGCACGCGCTGATGCACGCGATGAGCATGTGGTTGGCCTACGTCGCGATCGAGCCCTACCTCAGGCGGTTGTGGCCCCGCCTGCTCGTCTCATGGGCACGGCTGATCTCGGGCAGGCCGCGCGATCCCCTGGTGGGCCGCGATCTCCTGGTCGGTGCCCTCGTCGGCACGGTCCTCACGGCGGTGGCCTCGCTGATCCGGCTCGCTGCTTTGCGATTCGGGTTCGCGAACGCCCCGCCGGGTATTACCGGCGCCGTGGCGAGCCTTCCGCTCACTGGCCTCTCTCTGGCCATCAGCGCCTCGGTGTGCTTGACCTATGTCCTCAACGTGTTCGTCATCGTACTGGTGCTCCGATTGCTGCTGCATCGCACGTGGCCCGCGGTGCTGATCTGCGTGCTGCTCATCTCCGGGACCTACTCGCTCCAAAACGCGCCTACCGCCGGCTGGCTGGTCGCCGTCCTGCTGGGGGTGATCTTCATTCCGGGCCTGATCTTCACCATCATGCGCTTCGGCCTGTTGCCGGGCGCGACCGCGATGTTCGTGCTCATCATGATGTCGAGCACCGTCGGCACGCTCGACCTGTCCTCGTGGTACGCCGACCGCGCGCTGGTGGCGATGACGCTGCTGGCCGCGATCCTGATCTACGGCGCCGCGACGGCGCTCGGGGGCAAGCCGATCTTCGGCGACCCGCTGCGCGTGACGGCGGCGGGCTAGAGCATGAGGCAGGTCGCGGGTGGTCGGGCGCTGAGGACAATCGCGAGAATCGGAGGAAGCGTAGAGTAGATCGCCGGTCGTGGCCTGGCTGCAGGCCCATAGGCTCCTGTGAGGCTCCTGCCGGAGAAGACCATGCAGTCCATCCATCTCATACCGCGGAACGGAGGCTGCCATACCTTGTGGGTCCTGGGGCACCTGGCCTACATCGAGGCGTTGGTCATCCGCGCCTTCATGCTTGGGGAAGCGAACCCGCTCGCTGAGTGGGAGCAGACCTTCGACGGCGCGGACACGAGCGGAGACATCAGCCAGTTCCCTCCGTTCGACCAGGTTCTCGCCAAGTGTCGTGAGGTGCGCGAGTCGACGCTGGCGCTCCTGGCCTCACTTTCCGAGGAGGATCTCGACAAGGTGAGTGCGAGGGTACCTGTGGGCTTCGAAGAAACCTTCGGCACCTATCGCCTTTGCCTGCAGTATGTCGCCGACCACTGGTACATGCATCGTGGACAGTTGGCCGATGCGCGGCGGGCAGCTGGACTGGGGCGGATTTGGGTGTAGGGATTTCCCTCCAACGGATGAGGTCCACATGAGTCACACGGCTTCCATGCATTCGAAGGGTATCTTGATTCTCGTCGTTGCCGTCGCGGCGCTGCCAGCGAGCAACCGCGCGGCAACCGCTGCCGACGCCAATGGCTTCGCCGTTTGCACGGCGGCAAGCGATCAGACGCTGCCAGTTGTCGTCTCGGACGGAGCGGGTGGCGCCATCGTCGCGTGGCACGACAGTCGACCTACGGTCGCCGCTGGTGGCGTTTGCTATTCCCAGCACGTGAACGCACAGGGAATTCCTCAATGGGCTGCCGACGGCGTGCAGTTATCTACTACCGGCGACGCCAACCCGCCCGTGATCGTTTCCGACGGGGCAGGCGGCGCCTTCGTCGCCTTTGGCGGCGATGGTTCACAGCCGCGTGCGCAATGGGTAAGCGCGACAGGGGTGGTTCGGTGGGACGCCGATGGCACCACGCTTTCCGGCACCGCGTCTTCCAAGCGCGACCTCGCGATCGCCCGCGACATCGGTGGCGCCGGCGGCGTGATCGTCGCCTGGCGTGAAGACAACGGCAGCGGCGGGACCTCCGACATCTACGCCCAGAAGGTGAACGCGGCGGGCGCGATTCAATGGGCCGCTATCGGCTCGCCGGTGGTCGCGACCAACATGAACAACGAGACGCTGCCCGCACTCGTTTCGGATGGCGCAGGCGGCGCGATCGTGGTCTGGCTCGGCAACGGCGCCAGGGTTCAGAGACTGAACTCATTGGGGGGGACCATGTGGTCCAACACGCCGCTGAGCGCTACGGCCAACAACCGGGTCCCAGTCATCGCTTCGGACGGAGCGGGAGGTGCCGTCGTCGCCTGGGCGGGCAACGGAACCTACGCTCAGAGAGTGAGCTCCTCGGGCGCCAGGCTCTGGAGCCCTCCGAGCAGCGGCGTCCAGCTGTCCACCGCGGGAAACCAGGTGACGATGATTCCCGATGGGGCCGGTGCTGGCATCTTTGTCTGGCAGGACTTCAGGAGCGGGACGAACTACAACGTTTATGCGCAGAGAGTGAACGGCACGGGTTCGCCGCAATCATCACTTGGTTCGACCTCCGCAGCGGCATGACGGGGGCCGACATCTATGCCCAGCGCATTGACGTAACCGGTGCGTCGCAGTGGTCGGTCGACGGAATTGCGCTCTGTGCCGCGGTAAACGCCCAGGAGTTTCCCACGATTGCGTCGGACGGCGCCGGGGGCGCGTTCGTCGTTTGGCAGGACTTGCGCAGCGGTACCAATGAGGACATTTACTCTGACCGCATCAGCCCGAACGGGGTGGTCCTGTCCGTGCCCATGGAGGGCAGCGCGCCGTCGATCGCCCGGCCTTGGCCCGCCCCTTTCTCGGAGCGAGTGCAGCTGGCGTTCGTATTGCCGGCCGCCACGCAGGTCGAGCTGGACGTCTTCGACGTGAATGGGCGAAGAGTACGTTCGTTCGGGACCAACGTCCTTGCGGCCGGAGCCCACCTTTTCATATGGGACGGTCGCACAGATGATGGCCGCCAAGCCGATGACGGGATCTACTTCCTGCGCGTGACTGGCCAGGGCGTTGCGCTTTCTCGATCCGTGGTCCGGCTGAGGTAATGGTAGAAAGGACCCTCTGTCACCGTCCAAACACTCCCTTTTGCGCACGAAATCGGCGGCCTTCGGCGGCAGCGGCGTGCCCGGGACCACGACTTCGAACCGGGGACGGGGAGGGAGCCAGGGAGAGCTTCCATGGTGGCCATGCCCGGCCAGAGTCCGCCGAGTGCGCGGTTGGTCCGTGGGTGCCCCGAGGCGCCGCCTCGAGGACTAGGACGGTCAGGGTCTACGTCACGCCGCCGAAGTGATTGACCCCGCTCCCGCGACGCGTCTAGCATCCTTCCTCCATGGAGTCCCAGGTCGGAAAGAGCGTCAGGCACTACTCGGTAGTCCGCAGGCTCGGCAGCGGCGGCATGGGCGTGGTGTACGAGGCCGAGGACTCGAAACTGGGCCGCCGGGTGGCGCTCAAGTTCCTGACCCTGGAGATGGCTAACGACGCCCAATCCATCGAGCGCTTCCAGCGCGAGGCGCGCGCGGCGTCCGCACTGAACCACCCCGGGATCTGCACCATCTTCGCGATCGAGCAGCACGAGCAAGAGCACTTCATCGTGATGGAGCTGCTCGAGGGGCAGACGCTCGCCCAGATGATGGGGCACAAGCCGATTGCGCTGGACCAGGTCCTGGGATTCGCAATCCAGATCGTGGATGCGCTCGAGTCCGCCCACGCCAAGGGGATCGTTCACCGTGACATCAAGCCGGCCAACATCTTCGTGAGCCCCCGCGGGCAGGTGAAGATCCTCGATTTCGGACTTGCCAAGGTGGGCGAGGCGCGGCGCGTGATGGCGAGCACACTGGCCGCCTCCCAGCTCGAAACCATGGGACCTCGCAATGACCTCACCATGCCGGGCACCGCGCTCGGCACCGTCTCCTACATGTCTCCCGAGCAGGCGCGCGGACAACTCACCGACGCCCGCACGGACCTCTTTTCCTTCGGCACGGTGCTCTATGAGATGGCAACCGGACTGCGGCCTTTCGAGGGAGAGACCTCGGCCGTGGTCTACGAGTCGATTCTGAACCACGAGCCTACAGCGGTCGATCAGGTCAACCCGGCGCTCCCCGGGGCGCTCAGCCGAATTCTGGAAAAGGCGCTCGAGAAGGACCGCAGCCTGCGATACCAGACGGCCACCGAGCTCAAGACCGACCTGATGCGGCTCAAGCGCGACGTGGAATCGGGGAAACGCCGGGTGTCGGAAGCCGGGGATTCGCGCAGCGGAGCCCGCAAGCAGGTGGAGAAATCGATCGCGGTCCTCTACTTCGAGAACCTGAGCGGGGCAAAGGAGGACGAGTACCTCCGCGACGGGGTCACCGAGGACATCATCACGGAGCTCTCGAAGATCCGCGGGCTCAACATCTTTTCGCGCCCCACGGTGCTCGCCTACCGCGACAAGCAGGTGACACCCGCCCAGATCGGGAAGGAGCTCAAGGCGGCCTACGTGCTGGCGGGAAGCCTGCGCCGGGCTGGAACCCGCCTGCGCATCAACGCCCAGCTCGTGGACACCGAGACCGATTTTCCTCTCTGGTCTGAGCGCTACGACCGCGAGATGAAAGATGTCTTCGAGGTTCAAGACGAGATTGCTCGCAAGATCGCGGAAGCCCTGAGAATCACGCTTTCGCCACAGGAGCAGCAAGCCCTGGCGATCAAGCCAACCGAGAACCTCGAGGCCTACGACCTCTTTCTCCGTGGCAAGAGCTACGCGCGCCGGAAGACGCGCCGGGACGCTGAATTCGCGCTCCAGATGTTCGAGAGCGCAGTGACCCAGGATCCCACATTCGCGCTCGCGCACGCCGCGATCGCCAACGTCTGCGCCGAGCACTACTATCTCTACGAGCGCGAGATGACTTGGATCGAGCGTGCCAAGGCGGCTTGCGAGAGGGCGGTGGGACTGCAGCCCCACCTGCCGGAGGTGCAGGTCTCCCAAGGCTGGATCCATTACGCCAGCAGCGAGGTCGAGAAGTCGATCCTCTGCGCACAGCGCGCCATCGACCTCAAGAGCGACTGCGAAGGAGCTTACTACCTGCTCCTGCGTGCACTGTTCTCCGCGGGTCGCTATCAGGAGGTGGCGGCCATCTCCGACGGGGCGCTGGAAGCGAGCGGCACGGACTACAACGTGTACGTGCCGATTCTGAACACGCTCGGAAGCCTGGGGAAAAAGGAAGCGCTCCTCAACGTGAGGCAGCGGGCGATGCTCGCCCTCGAGGCCCACTTGAAGCAGATGCCCGAGGATGCGCGCGCCCGCACGCTGCTGGCGAGCAACTACGCCAGCTCCGGCCGTGTCGAAGACGCCATGCGCGAAGCGAACATGGCCATGGCCTTGAGACCGGACGAAGCAATGGTGCACTACAACGCGGCGTGCACTTTCTGCATGATGAGCAAGAAGACCGAGGCCATGGAGGCCATGCGGAGAGCCTGGAACGCGGGATATCGCGATCCAGTCTGGGCGCGGCGCGACCCCGACCTCGATCTCCTGCACGGCGAGCCCGAGTTCGACCGGCTCTATCCCCCGGTGCCCGATAGCGCCTGAGCTGTGCCGTGATGTATGCGGATTCAACCCTCCGACTGCTTGCGCCAGCTTTCCAGCGGTGGCCCTGAGGTCGCTTTCCCTCAGGCCGTGATGTCGACCGGGAATCCCTCGGCCCTGGCAGCCGTCGCGAGGCGCTGATCGAGAGTCGCGAAGGCCACGGTTTGGGGACGTTCGCCTGAGGCGACGAGCGCGGCGGCGAGTTGAAGGGCATCAGCCGCCCGAAGGTCGTGGAGATCGAGGAGACGCATCGCCCTGTGGGATACGTGTTCCAACGCTACGATGTGGGAAAGGGCGGCGAAGAGGCGTTCGGCCCGGCGGCGAGCATCATCGAATGTCCGCCTCGACAGAGTCCTTTCTCGCATCCGGCGTGAGAGCGCCGATCGCACTTCGACCTCGGACAGCGCCCAGACGATCGAGGCAGGATCAGATCGGAGCAGCTTTCGGGCCCAGGGAGTCGCCCTTTCGCCCACGATGAGGGGTACCAGAGCGGA
>VBOY01000043.1:0-3250 GCA_005893295.1 Candidatus Eiseniibacteriota bacterium
CCTTAGGCAGCGAATCCTGCACCACCACGTTGGTCGCGCTCGACGGGCCCTGGTTCTCGACCGTCAGCGTGTAGGTCAGGTTCTGTGCCGCGTCCACGGTCGCGGGACCGTTCTTCACCAGCGACAGGTCGGCGACCTCGGCGACCGTAGTCGTGACGCGATTGGCGGCTGCCGAGCCGTTGTTGTTGGTGGTGTCCGGATCGGCGATGGAGCCGTCGGCACGCGCCACGTTGGTGAGCGTACCCGTCGTGGGAGCCGTCACGGTGACGCTGTACGTGACGCTGCCGCCGTTGGCGGAGACGAAGGTCACGGCCTGAGGCAACGTGTCTTGGGCCACCACGTTGGAAGCGGTGGAAGGCCCGTTGTTCGTCACCACGATGGTGTAGGTGAGGTTCTGCGCGGCATCCACCGTTGCCGGCCCGGTCTTGCTCACGCTCACGTCCGCCAGCTGGTTCACGATCGTGGTGGCCTGGTTGGCCGGGGCGGCGCCGTTGTTGTTGGTGGTGTCAGGATCGGTGGTAGCCGCGTCGGCGCGCGCCACGTTCAACAGCATGCCGGTGGCGGGAGCGGTGACGGTGACGGTATAGGTGACGTTGCCGCCGTTGGCGATCGAGGCTGCTGCGGGCCAGGTGACGACACCGCCGGTTTCGGTGCCGCCGTTGTCGGCGGAGACGAACGTGACGCCCGCGGGCAGCGTATCCTGGACCACCACGCCAGCGGCGTCGGAAGGCCCGTTGTTCGTGGTCACGATCGTGTAGGTCAGGTTCTGCGCCGCGTCCACGGCTGCGGGTCCGCTCTTCGAAAGCGCGAGGTCCGCCAGCTCGGTCACCGTGGTGGTGACGCGGTTGGCGGCCGCGGTGCCATTGTTGTTGGTCGTGTCGGGATCGGCGTTGGTGCCGTCGGCACGCGCCACGTTGGTGAGCGCCCCGGTCACCGGCGCGGTCACGGTGACCGAGCGGGTGACCGAGCCGCCGTTGGCGATCGCGGCCACCACGGGCCAGGTCACGATTCCGCCTGATTCGGTGCCGCCGTTGTCGGCCGAGACGAAGGTCACGCTCGAGGCCGTGCTCGGCCCGTTGTTGGTGGTGAGGATGGTGTAGGTGATCGAGCCCAGGGCGTTCACGGTGGCCGGGCCGGTCTTCGAGACCGCGAGGTCCGCCAGCTCGGTCACGGTGGTGGTGACGCGGTTGGCGGCGGCGGCCCCGTTGTTGTTGGTGGTGTCGGGATCGGCGGTGGTGGCATCGGCGCGCGCCAGGTTGAGCAAGGTGCCGGTGGCGGGCGCGGTGACGGTGACGGTGCGGGTGATCGAGCCGCCGTTAGCGAGCGAGGCCACCGCGGGCCAGGTGACGACGCCGCCGGACTCGGCGCCGCCGTTGTCGGCGGCGACGAAGGTCACGCCCGCCGGCAGCGTGTCTTGCACCACCACGCTCGCGGCGCCGGAGGGGCCGTTGTTGGTGGTCAGGATCGTGTAGCTGAAGTTGCTCGCTGCATTCACCGTTGCCGGGCCGCTCTTCGCCAGCGACAGGTCCGCCAGCTCGGTCACGGTGGTGGTGACGCGGTTCGCGGCCGCCGAGCCGTTGTTGTTGGTGGTGTCGGGATCGGCGGTCGCGGCGTTGGCCCGCGCCACGTTGACGAGCGTCCCGGTGGCCGGCGCGGTCACGGTGACCGAGCGCATGATCGAGCCGCCGTTGGCGAGCGAGGCCACCGCGGGCCAGGTGACCACGCCATTCGACGCGGTACCGCCATTGTCGGCCGAGACGAACGTCACGCCTGCCGGCAGCGTGTCCCGCACCACCACGCTGGCCGCGTTCGAAGGTCCGTTGTTGTCGACGACGATGGTGTAGGTGAGGTTCTGCGCCGCATCCACGGTCGCCGGGCCGGTCTTCGAGAGCGACAGGTCCGCCAGCGCGGTCACCGTGGTGGTGACGCGATTCGCTGCGGCGCTGCCGTTGTTGTTGGTCGAGTCGGGGTCGGCGCTGGACGTGTTAGCCCGTGCCACGTTGACCAGGGTACCAGCGACCGGCGCGGTCACGGTGACGGTGCGGGTGATCGAGTCGCCGTTGGCGAGCGTGGCCACCGCGGGCCAGGTGACCACGCCACTCGATGCGGTACCGCCATTGTTGGCCGAGACGAAGGTCACGCCCGCCGGCAGCGTGTCCCGCACCACCACCGCGAGGGCCACCGTAGGGCCGTGGTTGCCGACCACGATGGTGTAGGTGATCGAGCCTAGGGCGTTCACCGTGGCCGGGCCGCTCTTCGAGAGCGAGAGATCGGCTACCGTCCCTACCGCGACCGAGGCCTTGCCCGGCCGGTTGTCGCCGGTGGAGGCGGTGGTGTCCACCTGTGCCGTGCCGATGTGCCCGACTGCCGAGTTCGTGTAGGACCCCGAAGGCGAGCCGGGGAATGACACGTCGTAGGTGAGATCACGGGCACCACCGGCCGGCACCGAGAAGTTCACCAGCCAAGTCAGGGTGGACCCCGAGATCACCGGGTCGGCGAACGCGACGCCATCGAGCTTGGAGGTCCCGGCGACGTAGGTCGCGCTGCCGGGCGAAGTCGGAAGGTTGTCGACGAAGTCGTCCATCAGCACGTCGTTGCACGTGGCGTCGCCGACCGGGCAGCTCGCGTTCGACCCCGAATTGATGATGTGGAGCTTGTAGGTGGAGGTTCCGCCCAAAGGCAAAGAGACCGGAATCGCCGTCTTGACGAGGCGCACGTTGGCCGTGGTCACAGAGACCGGGGTCAGGGCCGAGAGGCTGCCGGGATCGGTGTGCTTGTACTGGCTCCCGCTCACCGCGTGAATGAGCGGGCTGGTGAGCGTCGGGCCGGAGGTGAAGCCGCGCACCCGGAGCTTGTAGACCACGGTGTAGCAAGCGGCCTGGCCCCAGGAGATCGCGAGCTGGTCGGTAAAGGTTCCCAGCACCGTGCTGCCGCACGTGGAGCCGGCGATGTCGTTGAAGGTCACGCTCATGGAGTAGAGCTCGAGCTGGTCGGCCGGCCAATCGTCGTAAGAGGCGGCGGTCAGGTCCAGGATGTCGCCCGGGCTCACGTTGCCTGTGCGCCCTTCCACGGTGATGGTGATGGTGCCGCCGAGCGTGCCGGGGTCCGGCCCGGCGACCAGCACGTCGACCTTGTTGGCGTTCGACGAGAGGGACTGGCGCACCTCCGAGAGCGTGAAGACCTGGCTCACCAGCTGGACCGCGCCCACGAGGTTCGGCCGGCGGTCGTAGACGCGCACCGTGTGGGTCTG
>VBOY01000043.1:3278-12488 GCA_005893295.1 Candidatus Eiseniibacteriota bacterium
AGGCCATCCGCGATTGGCCGGAGGCGAGCGGCCCGATCCGGTAGAGGCCGTCCTCGCCCGTGGCCAGCGACACGATCCCGCCGGTGAAGGTGTCGAGCTTGACCCACACGTCGCTCTGGCTGCCGGGCCCCGTGTTCGTGATCCGGTAGGCGACGTACATGTTCCGGATGTTGTTGGTCGCCGCCTGGCTGCTGATGTAGAAAAAGGAGTCGGAAGTGCGCGTGATCGTTATGGCTGCGTGGGCGCTCGAGGCCGCACCCGTCAGTGCGAGTGCCAGGGAGAGGGCGCGCACCGGTTTGCCGACAAAGGTGAAGGCGCGGCCTCGCTGGAACGCGAGTGCCACGCCCTCGACGTGCTGCTCGGTCGTCGGACTTTGCGGCTGACTCATTCGCGATTCGATCCCTGGGTTGCCCACGAACATCATTGCGTCGTGCTGGGGCGTTATCGGCGGGGGGCCAACCCAACCTTAGGAGCAGGTCGGGGTAGGGCCAGGGATCGCCAGGGGAGAGCGGTGGGATCGAGGAGAGTGGAAGGGCCCGCTGCGCTTCTAAGGTGCTACGACGAGCGACGGAGCCACTCGAGCACGCGAGCGGCCACCTTCTCCGGCGTGAAGCCGAAGTGCTCCAGTAACTCCTTGTACGGCGCCGACTCCCCGAAGCGATCGATCCCGATCGCCAAGCCTCGGGGGTCGACCAGGCGACGCCAGTAGTCGGTGGCGCCGGCTTCCAGGGTGACACGTCGCTCCCGGGGGCCGAGCCATTCCTCGATCTGACGTGCGTCCTGGCGCAGGAACAGCTGGGGAGCCGGCATGCTCACCACGCGCGCGCCGATGCCACGCTCCTCGAGCAGCTCCGCCGCCGCAACCGCCACCCACACTTCCGAGCCGGTGGCGATCACGGTGAGCGGATCTCCGCCACGCGCCTCGCGCACCACGGATCCGCCGCGCCGCATGTCGTCCGCCACCAGCGGCCGTGGACGCCGGATCGCAGGCAGGTTCTGGCGCGTGAGGACGAGCAGCGTCGGCCCATCCCGGCGCTCGAGCGCCAGCCCCCACGCGGCGGCAGTCTCGGGGCCGTCGGCCGGCCGGACCACGAGCAAATTGGGGATCGCGCGCAGCGCGGTCAGGTGCTCGATCGGCTGGTGCGTCGGGCCGTCCTCGCCCAGCAGCACGCTGTCGTGGGTGAACACCCAGATCACCTGGAGCCCCATCAGGGCCGAGAGCCGGATCGACGGACGCGCATAGTCGGTGAACACCAGGAACGACGATCCATAGGGGATGAAGCCGCCGTGCGCCGCGATGCCGTTCAGGATCGAGGCCATTCCGTGCTCGCGGACGCCGAAGTGGAAATTGCGCCCCTCGAACGCGGCGCGTTGGATCGACGTCGCGTCCTGAATGCGAGTCCTGGTCGAAGGTTCGAGGTCCGCGCTCCCGCCCACCAGCGAAGGCACCAGGCTCGCCGCCTTCTGGAGCACGGCCTGACCGTGGGCCCGCGTCGCGGCGGCGCCGGTGGGGGCCGAGTGGATCAGCTGCTCGATGACGTCCTCCGGAACCCGCTTCTCGACGAGCGCTTGCCACTGCTCCGCGCGCCGCGGGTGGCGGGACTTCCATTGCTCGAGCCCGCGGACCCAGGCGTCGTGCTCGGGCGCGAGGGCGGCCGCGCGCTGGGCGAACACGACGCGGGCCTCGTCGGGGACCAGGAAGGGAGGAGACTCGGGCCAGCCGCTCGCGCGCTTGGCCGCCGCCGCCTCTTCGGCCCCCAGCGGCTCACCATGCGCCTCGCGGGTGTCCTGCTTGTGGGGTGCTCCGAGCGCGATGTGACTGCGCGTGATCACAAGGCTCGGGCGCGTGCTCTCGGCGACCGCACGCTCGAGCGCCGTGGTGAGCGCGTCGTGGTCGTAAGGATCGGCGTGTTGGACGTGCCAGCCATAGGCCTCGAAGCGGCGCCCCACGTTCTCGCTGAACGCCAGCGCGGTGTCGCCCTCGATCGTGATGTGGTTGTCGTCGTAGAGATAGACGAGATTGCCGAGCCCCCAGTGGCCCGCCAGCGAGGCGGCCTCGCTCGCCACTCCCTCCATGAGGTCGCCATCGCTCACGATCCCGAACACGCGGTGCGTGACCGGCGAGAAATCCTCGGTGTTGACGCGCGCGGCCAGCATCCGCGCCGCGACCGCCATGCCCACGCCGTTGCCGAATCCCTGACCGAGCGGCCCGGTGGTGGTCTCCACGCCCGGCGTGAGGCCGCGTTCCGGATGCCCGGGAGTGCGGCTGCCGAGTCGGCGGAAGCGGCGGAGCTCCTCGAGCGGAAGGTCGTAGCCGGCGAGGTGGAGAATCGCGTACAGGAGCATCGAGCCGTGGCCGGCCGACAGCACGAACCGGTCACGGTCGGGCCACAGGGGATCGTTCGGCTGGTAACGCAGGAACCGGGTCCACAGCACGAACGCGGCGTCCGCCATTCCCATCGGCATTCCAGGGTGGCCGCTCTTCGCCTGCTCCACCGCGTCGACCGCGAGGAAGCGGATCGTGTCGATGGTCAGGCGCTCGAGGGCGGCACGCTCGCGGACGGCGGGGCTCATGCAGATCCTCCCAGAGAGAGCGGAGCGGTTCCTCGCACGGGACGCCCTCGAGGCGCACCGCGCGGGGACGCGCATCCTAAGCGAGCCGGGTGGACGAGCGCCAGCCTCGGTTGGCTCGAACGGTGGACGACGTCGAGGTATGATGCTCGCGAACGTGCGACGCCGCCCTTGAGGGTGAGGGGACCGATGGAAGGAAACGAGGGACGACCGGCCGCGCATGAGCCCACCCCGAACGCGCGCGCCCGTGTCGCAGGCGGGCCCCCGCCGCTCTCGAACGACGAACTGCTGCGCTACGCGCGGCACCTGATCCTTCCCGAGGTCGGGCTCGAGGGACAGCAACGCCTCAAGGCCTCGTCGGTGCTGATCGTGGGAGCCGGGGGTCTCGGCTCGCCGCTGGCACTCTACCTGGCAGCCGCCGGCGTGGGGCGGATCGGACTGGTCGACTTCGATCGGGTGGAGGCGACCAACCTCCAGCGACAGATCCTCTACGGGGACTCGAGCGTGGGGCGCTCCAAGCTCGACGTCGCGCGCGAGCGGCTCGAGGACTTGAACCCGCGGATCGAGATCGAGACGCACGAGGGGCGGCTCGAGAGCGCCAACGCGCTCGACCTGATCGCCCGCTACGACGTGGTCGCCGACGGCACCGACAACTTCCCGACGCGTTACTTGGTGAACGACGCCTGCGCGCTCTCGGGCAAGCCCAACGTCTTCGGCAGCATCTTCCGCTTCGATGGGCAGGTGACCGTGTTCGATGCCGCGCGCGGACCCTGCTACCGCTGCCTCTATCCCGACCCGCCGCCGCCGGGGCTGGTCCCGTCGTGCGCCGAAGGCGGGGTCCTGGGCGTGCTCCCCGGCATCATCGGGGCGCTCCAGGGCGCCGAGACGGTGAAGCTGCTGCTGGGACTGGGCGAGTCGCTCATCGGCCGGCTGCTCCTGTTCGATGCGCTCGCCATGTCGTTCCGCGAGCTCACGCTGCGCAAGGATCCGGCCTGCCCGCTGTGTGGCGAGCGGCGCTCGATCACCCAGCTCATCGATTACGAATCGTTCTGCGGCGTGCGCCCGGCGGAAGCCACGAGCGGCCGGGATTCGCGAGAGATCACGGCGCGCGAGCTGGCGGCGTTGCGCGCACGGGGCGAGGACGTGGTGGTGGTGGACGTGCGCGAGCCGTTCGAGCACGAGATCGCGCGCATCCCGGGAGCGATCCTGATTCCGCTCGGCAGCCTGCCCGCGCGCATACGCGAGCTCGATGGGACGCGCGAGATCGTGCTGTACTGCCACACCGGGCGGCGCAGCGCGCGGGCGCTCGAGTTCCTGGAGCAGGCTGGATTTCGCAAGCTCAAAAATCTACAGGGAGGGGTGGACGCATGGTCGCGCGACGTGGATCCCTCCGTGATCCGGTACTGATGGGACGGGGGCCAGCGCCCACCACAGGGAGGGGTACATGTCACAGGGAGTGAAGCTCATGCCGCTGGCACTGGTGGTGGTGGGGCTGATGTGTGGGTGTGCCACCAACCCCGTGACGGGACAGAGCCAGTTCACGCTCGTCAGCTCCAGCCAGGAGCTGCAGATCGGACGCGAAGGATACAAGGCGGTCGTGGCCGAGTACGGGACCTACGACGCGGCGGCCGTGCAAGCCTACGTGGACAGCGTCGGGCAGCGCGTCGCCAAGGTCTCGCACCTGCCGAACTTGGAGTGGCATTTCACGGTGGTGGACGATGCGGCGGTCAACGCGTTCGCCATGCCGGGTGGCTACATCTATATCACCCGGGGGATCCTGGCGTACCTCAACTCGGAGGCACAGCTCGCCGGCGTCCTGGGCCACGAGATCGGGCATGTCACGGCGCGCCACTCGGCGGCGCAAATCACCAAGCAGCAGCTGGCGAGCCTCGGGCTCGGCCTGGCTTCGATGGTGTCGGAGGGTTTCCAGCGTTACAGCAACGTGGCGCAGACCGGGCTCGGCTTGCTGTTTCTCAAGTACAGTCGCGAAAACGAGAATCAGGCCGACGAGCTGGGGGTCGAGTACGCGACCAAGGCCGGTTATGACCCGCGCGAGATTCCGGCCACGTATGCGATGCTCAAGCGGGTGAGCGACAAGTCGGGACAGCGGTTGCCGACGTTCCTCGCGACGCATCCGGATCCCGGCGACCGGCAGAATCGCACCACCGCCCTGTCCCAGCAGGCGGCGGCCGGCAAGGCGGGGCTCCAGGTGCGCGAGCGCAACTATCTGCTGCACCAGCAGGGCCTGGTCTTCGGCCGGGACCCGCGCGAGGGGTACTTCGAGGGCCAGCACTATTTCCATCCCACGCTGAGGTTCCAGATCCAGTTTCCGTCGGGCTGGCAGACCCAGGACACGCGCAGCGCGGTGATGGTGGGAGAGCCCAACCAGCGCGCGGCGATGCAGCTCACGTTGAACGAGGCAACGCAGCTCTCTCCGTCGGACTACGTGAGCCAGCTCGAACGATCCGGCCGGATCGCGGCAGCCCAAGGTGGTTCCGAGAACATCGGAGGGTTCCCCGCCTGGATCGGGCACGTGCGCGTGACGGCGCAAGACGGCACGCCGATCATCTACGCGGCCTCGTTCATCACGGTTCGGGGCGGCCAGATGTTCCGCATCCTCGGCCGCAGCGGGGCGATCGGCGATCCCGACGACCAGAGGATTCTGCAGAGCATGCGAAGCTTCGCGTCGCTCACCGATCCGCGGCGACTCGCCGTGCGGCCCGACCAGGTGCGGGTGGCGCCCGCGGCGTCGACCGGTCAGTTCCAGACCGTGATCGAGAGCATGGGTCAACAGGCGCTGGGCCTCGACGACACGTCGATTCTCAACAATCTGTTCCCCGACCAGGACGTTCGTCGAGGGCAGCTGCTTAAGATCGTGGTCCACGGCTAGCAGCCTGCTAGAGCGCGGCGTCCAGCTTCTTTGGTCGCTGTGCGTTCGCGGAACTTTGTTCGATGATTCACAAAGCCGTTGACACGCTCCGGACACGGGCAGTAGGGTGCCGCGGTCCGAGCCATGAAACGAGCCCTCGCACTCGTCGTCGTCGCCACGGCATCCACGGCCGCCACGGTGGCACTTTCTCAATCCTTCTCGGTCCAGCTCGGGGGCCGTAAGGGTCCCCAGCAGCCGATTGCCTTCAGCCACCAGATCCACGCCGGCAAGCTGTCGATGAACTGTCTCTATTGTCATCGCGGCGCCGAGAAGTCCCCGATCGCCAACATTCCCGCGGTCGGCACCTGCATGGGCTGCCACAAGATCGCCAAGACCGATCGGCCCGAGATCGTCAAGCTCACCGGCTACTACGACCGCGGTGAGCAAGTGCCGTGGGTCGAAGTGTACCGGCTGCCCGATCACGTGAAGTTCAACCACAAACGTCACGTCAAGGCGGGCGTGCAGTGCGCGGAGTGCCACGGGCCGGTGAAAGAGATGCCGGTGGTCTACCAGTGGTCGTCGCTCAAGATGGGCTGGTGCCTCACCTGCCACCGCAAGAAGCTCGACGATCCCCAATTCCCGGCCACGATGGACTGCGTGGCCTGCCACCACTAGCGAGGGCCGATGTCCGACCGGATCGTTTTCGCGCGCCGCGACTTCCTGAAGCTCGCCGGTCTGGGTGTGGTCAGCGCCGCCGCCGGATGCGGCACGCCGCCGGCCGACAAGCTGATCCCGTACCTGGTGCCGCCCAACGACGTGCTGCCCGGCATTCCTTACTGGTACGCGAGCACGTGCCGCGAGTGCCCTGCCGGGTGCGGCATCCTGATCAAGCAGCGGGAAGGCCGGATCGTGAAGCTGGAAGGGAATCCCAAGCATCCGGTGAACCGCGGCGGGCTCTGCGCTCGAGGACACGCCGGGCTCCAGACGCTCTACGACCCCGACCGCATCAAGACCCCGCTGCTGAAGGACGGTACGGCGTGGAAGGCCGTCTCGTGGGACGAGGCGCTGCGTCTCGGCGCCGGGCGGCTCTCCGCGGCGCGCGGCAAGCTGGCCCTGGTCACCGGCAACCTCACCGGCTCGTTCCAGCGACTGGCCGAGACCTGGGCCGCCGCCGGAGGCGGCACCTATCTGGTGCACGAGGCGTTCGCACACGAGAGCCTGCGCGAGGCGAACCGCCGCACCTTTGGCCAGGCGGTGGTGCCCGGCTTCGACTTCGCGCGCGCCCGATTCGTGCTGTCGCTGGGCGCGGACTTCCTGGAGACCTGGGGTTCTCCGGTGGCCTATGCGCGCGACTTCGCGGCCATGCGGGCCCGCACCGACGGTGGCGCGTTCGTGGCGGCGGAGCCGCGGCTTTCACTCACGGCGGCCAACGCCGACGAGTGGATCGCGATCCGGCCCGGCGGCGAGATGGCGCTGGCGCTGGGACTGGCGTACCAGATCCTGAGCCAGGGCTTGGGCAGCGGCCCCGCGGACCGCGATCGCCTCATGGATCTGGTCGCGGCGTACACGCCCGACGCGGTGGAGAAGCAGACCGACGTGCCGGCTGAGCGGGTGCGCGGTCTGGCGCGCTCGTTCGCCGTGACGAGACCGAGCCTCGCGGTGGCCGGAGGCATCGCCGGGCAGAGCGAGCAGTCGGTGGCGCTGCTGGCGGCCGTCAACTTGCTCAACTACGTCGCGGGCAACGTCGGCGAGACGGTGCGATTCGATCGCACGCTCAACTTCGACCTGGTCGCCTCGTTCACCGAGGTGCAGCGCCTAATCGCCTCGATGGGTCAGGATGGTGTGGCGGCCCTGGTGGTCCACGGCACGAACCCCGCGTACTCGGTTCCCTCCTGGGCGGGCTTCGTTCCCGCTTTGGACAAGGTGCCGTTCAAGATCGCGCTGGTGAGCGCGATGGACGAAACCGCCGCGCGCTGCGATCTGATTCTTCCGGTGAGCCACTCGCTCGAGATCCTCGACGACGCCGAGGCGGTGCGAGGCGTGCACTCGATCGTCCAACCCGGCATGCAGCCGCTGCCGATGTTCGATGCCCGCCCCGCGGGCCAGGCCCTGATCGCGCTCGCACAAGGAGCGGGGTTCGGGGCCGGGCTCGCGCCGAGCTGGGTCGACCACGTGAGGACCGGCTGGCGGACACTCCACCAGCGGCTCTCCGCCGGACGAGACTTCGACACCTTCTGGGCGGAAGCCTTGCAGAACGGCGGCGTGTGGGAGGAGCCCGCCGCCCTGCCGGTGCGCTGGACCGGAGCACCGGCATTTGCGGCTCCCGAGCTCAAGGGGCCGGACGACCTGGCGCTGATGCTGGTTCCCTCTTCGCAGTTCTACGACGGGCGCGGGGCCAACAAGCCCTGGCTCCAGGAGCTGCCCGATCCCACCAGCAAGGCGGTGTGGGGCTCGTGGGTGGAGATTCACCCGGAGACCGCGCAACTCCTCGGGATCGGAATGGGCGACCCGGTCAAGGTGGACGCCGAAGCCGGCAGCCTGGAGCTCCCCGCGTACCTCTACGCCGGGGTGCGCAAGGACACGGTCGCGATTCCGCTCGGCCAGGGACACACCGCTTACGGGCGCTACGCCACCGGGTGCGGCGTAAACCCCCTCGGGTTGCTCTCGCCGGCTCAGGACCAGGCGTCCGGAGCCGTCGCTTACCTGAGCGTCAAGGTCAGGCTGTCCAAGGGAGCTCAGGCCCATCCACTGGTCCGTACCCAGCGCGAGCAGACCCAGGCGGATCGCGAGATCGCTCAAGTGATCCCGATGGCAGCCCTCCTCGGTGCTTCGAGCGCGGGGGCGGAACGCGGGGCCGCGGCCCACGGGGCCGAAGGAACCCGCTCGATGATGCGCGCGCCCGCCCAGAGCCGTCCCGGCACGGCGACCGAGCCGCGGCAGCTCGCGCCGGGGGAGAAGATTCCCGCCCACGCGGTGAGCGCCTTCGAGGCCAAGGAAGTGGTGCGCGGCCCGCGGCAGATTCCGGTCGACCGGGATAGCTACGACTCCGCGCGCCCGCAACACCGCTGGGCGATGGCGATCGATCTCAACTCGTGCACCGGGTGTTCCGCGTGCGTGGTCGCCTGCAGCTCCGAGAACAACGTGCCCATGGTGGGCCCCGAGATGGTGAAACGCGGGCGCGAGATGCACTGGATCCGGATCGAGCGCTTCGAAGAGCGAGTGGGTGGTTCCGGGGCGACCCGCAACGACGTGCGGTTCGTGCCGATGATGTGCCAGCACTGCTCGGACGCCCCGTGCGAGACCGTGTGCCCGGTCTACGCCACCTATCACAATCCCGAGGGGCTCAACGTCCAGGTCTACAACCGTTGCGTCGGAACCCGCTACTGCTCGAACAACTGCCCGTACAAGGTGCGAGCGTTCAACTTCCTCGACTTCTCCGATCCCGACAAGGACTCGTTCGCCTTCCCCGAGCCCCTCAACTGGCAGCTCAATCCCGACGTGAGCGTGCGATCGCGCGGTGTGATGGAGAAGTGCACGATGTGCGTCCAGCGCATCCTCGAGGGCAAGGGCAACGCCAAGGACGAGAGCCGCCCGGTGCGGGATGGCGAGATCCAGACCGCGTGCGCGCAGTCCTGTCCGACGCAGGCGATCGTGTTCGGCGATCTGTTGGATTCCCAATCCAACGTCGCCAAGCTGTCGCACGGCGAGCGGCGCTATTGGGTGCTCGAGGAGCTGAACACCAAGCCAGGCGTCACGTACCTCAAGAAGAT
>VBOY01000043.1:12541-17856 GCA_005893295.1 Candidatus Eiseniibacteriota bacterium
TGCCGGCGACCATCACGCAAAAGACGCTCACCGCCGACCTGCTCAGGCTGATCAGCACGCCGGGTCCCGGCTGGTGGACGATCTTCATCGTCGACCTGGCGATCCTGGCGGTCGGCATGATCGCGCTGCGCAACGAGATTGCGCTCGGGATCGGGGTGGCGGGTCACACGCGCCCCGTGATGTGGGCTTCCTACGTGACCAACTTCGTGTTCTGGGTGGGGATCGCCCATTGCGGCACCCTGGTGTCGGCGATCCTGTTCCTGTTCCGCTCGCATTTCCGCCGCGCCGTCTACCGGGTCGCCGAAGCCATGACGGTGTTCGGGGTGATCACCGCGGGTCTGTTCCCACTCATCCATCTCGGCCGCCCGTGGTTCGCGTACTGGCTGTTCCCGTATCCCACCCAGCGTGGTCTGTGGCCCAACTTCCGCTCGCCGCTCGAGTGGGACGTCTTCGCCGTCAGCACCTACCTCACGGTCTCCACGATCTTCTTCCTGGTGGGCATCATTCCCGACGCCGCCGCGGCCCGCGATCGGGCCAAGAATCCGTACATGAAGCTCTTCCTGACGCTGTTCTCGTTCGGCTGGCGGGGCGGCAACAACCAGTGGAAGCATTTCTACGGCGCCTACCTCTACTTCGCGGCATTCGCCACGCCGCTCGTGCTGTCGGTGCACAGCGTGGTGTCGTGGGACTTCGCGATGGCCCAGGTGCCCGGCTGGCACAGCACGATCTTCGCCCCCTACTTCGTGGCCGGAGCGATCTTCTCCGGCGTGGCGCTGGTGATCAACCTGCTCATCCCGATTCGCCACGGCTTCAAGCTCCAGCACATCGTGACCGACGATCACATCGAGAAGCTCACCAAGCTGGTGCTCCTCACCTCGACCATCGTGACCTACTCGTACCTGGCCGAGTTCTTCTGCGCCTGGTACGGCCCCAGCAAGGTCGAGCGTGACATGTTCTGGTGGCGCGCCACCGGGCACTTCGCGTGGGCCTTCTGGATCATGTTCACCTGCAACTCGATCATCCCGCTGACGCTGTGGTTCAAGAAGGTGCGCCGCAACATGCCCCTGGTGTTCACCATCATGCTGTTCGTCAACGTCGGGATGTGGTTCGAGCGCTTCGTGATCATCGTCACCTCGCTCGCGCATCCGTTCAACCCGAGCACCTGGGACGTCAACTACAAGATGTCCTGGACGGAGGGCGCGATCCTGGCCGGCTCGTTCGCCTGGTTCTTCATGTACTTCCTGATCTTCGTGCGCGTGTTGCCGGCGTTCTCGGTCGCCGAGATCAAGGAGACGCTGCCACCGCCGATGCGAGGGAAAGCGGCATGATCCGGCGCATCGTCGAGAAGCTGCTCGAAGGAAAGCCGGAGCGCTACCAGGGCGTGATGGGGATCTTCTACTACGTGGACGACGTGGCGCGCGCGGTGGCGGCCCTGCGCCAGCTCGGGCACCGCAAGGTGAGCGTCTACTCGCCGGTGCCCCACCACGCGATCGAGCACGTGCTCGGCCAGGGGCCTTCGCTGGTGCGCTGGGTCACCTTCGGCGGCGCGGTGCTCGGGCTCACCGGCGGCTTCGCGCTGTGCATCTACTCGGTGCTGTCGTACCCGCTCGTGGTCGGGGGCAAGGAGCTGGTCTCGCTGCCTCCGTTCGTCATCATCGGCTACGAGTCCATGATCCTGCTCGGGTCGCTCGCCAACCTGGTCGGCATGTTGGCACTGGCGCGGCTGCCGCAGCTCAAGGCCAGGGCGCCCTACGATCCGCGCTTCACCGAGGATCGCATCGGGCTCTGGGTGCCGTGCTCAGGCACCGCGACCGCCCAGGTGAAGGAGCTGTTGCGCGGGCACGGGGCCGAAGAGGTGAACGTCCATGCTTAAGCTCGGCCTGGTGGGAGTGGTGGCGGTCAGCCTGGCGGCGGGCGCTGGCCTCAAGGGCGGGTGTCGTGACCTCACGCGCTCGCTCCTCCACCTCACCTACGGGCACTACCGCGACATGCGCCAGACCGTGGTGCTCATGCCGCAGAAGGTGGTGACGCGGGCGCCGGACACGCTGAGCGTCCCGATGACGGGCGCCGACGTGCTCAGGCCCGGCACCTTCGAGCTCGATCGCGTGGCCGCCACTGCGAGCTTGCACAACCCGGTGGCGCTCGACGATTCGGCGCTGGCGCGTGGCGAGCGGATCTTCACCGAGATCTGCACGCCGTGCCACGGGCAGTCGATGGCGGGTGATGGACCCGTGGCGGCTTCCTTCTTGCCGCCGCCCGACCTGCTCGGAGCCACGACGCGCGGCCGCAGCGACGGATACATCTACTCCTACATCCGCTTCGGCGGGGCGGTGATGCCGAAGTACGGCCAGACGGTGACCGCGACCGAGGCGTGGTATGTGGTCCATTACCTTCGCCAGCGCCAAAAGGCGAATCCGCGATGATCGACCCGGCCGCCCCCTCGATGACCGCGGCGGAACGCGACGCGATCCTCACCGACGTGGCGGGGAAGCTGCCGGTGCGCCCGAATGGCCGCAAGCGGATGCTGTGGATCGCGTGCATGGCGATCGGGATCGTCTCGCTCGCGTACTTGTTCTTCACGGCCCCCCAGCGTGCCTGGGGCTCGTATGCGGTGAACACGCTGTACTGGCTGGGGATCGCCCAGGGGGCGGTGGTGTTCGCGTGCTCGATCCGGCTCGCCAACGGGCGCTGGGCCGGCCCGGTGATGCGGATCGCGGAATCGCTCTCGGCCTTTTTGCCCTATGGCTTCGCGTTGATGGTGATCCTGCTCGTCGCCGGGGCGCCCACCTATCTACCCTGGGTGGCCCACGTCGAGCCGCGTCAAGCCCCATACCTCAACCTGCCGTTCCTCTACGCCCGCACGCTGATCGGCCTCGGGCTCCTGTGGTGGCTCTCGCGCGATCTGGTGCGTACTTCGCTTCGCACCGACGCCCACCTGCTCAAGGATCATGTGGCGCCCGAGCTCAAGCCGCACTACGAGAAGCTCGCCCAAGGCTGGCGCGGCGACGGGGAAGCGACATGGCAGCGCGACCGGCTCGCAAAGCGAGCGCCGCAGGTCGTGCTCGCCTTCGCGGCCGTGTACACGCTTCTGTCGTGGGACTTCATCATGTCGCTCACGCCGGAGTGGGTGAGCACGCTGTTCGGCTGGTGGTTCTTCATGGGGGCGTTCCTGAGTGGCATCGCCATGACCGCTCTGCTCGCCACCCAGCTCCGTTCGAAGTACCGGCTCGAGGCCTACATCACCCCGCACCATTTCTGGGACACCGGCAAGATCGCCTTTGGGTTCAGTATCTTCTGGGTCTACCAGTTCTGGTCGCAGTACATGGTTATCTGGTACGGGAACCTGCCCGAGGAAACGTGGTGGGTATTCCTGCGCTTCGAGCAACCCTGGCGCAGGCTCGCATTCGCCGTGTTCGACTTCGTCTTCGTGTTGCCGTTCCTGGGGCTGATGAACATGTACACGAAGAAGAATCCGTTTTGGCTGGCGCTGTTCTCGCTCATCATTCTTTCCGGCATGTGGATGGAGCGACACATCCTGGTGATGCCGTCGCTGAATCCCGACCACGTGTGGGTGGGCCTGCCCGAGATCGGCGTGACCTTGGGATTCCTGGGAGTGTTCGGCTGGGCGGTGCAGGGATTCCTCGCCAAGTACCCGGCCGTCAATGTGGCGGACGTGTTAGCCGGCCATGGAGGGCACGGACACTAGCGCGCGATGCGACTCCTTCGCGCGCTCGGCGCCCGGCCCTCAAGGATCGAGGTTCCGGGCGCTCGTGTTTGGCGGCCGTTCGCCGAGGGCGGCGCCCCGGCGCCGCGGGTGCCTACAGACTCGTGGGTCGCTGAGGTGGTGACGATGCCGGGATGGCGGAACGGTAGACGCAGCGGACTTAAAATCCGCTGGGGGAGACCCCGTGCAGGTTCGAGTCCTGCTCCCGGCACCAGCAGAATCCGCATAGAGACCGTGCAGCCGATCGGGTGCATGGCCGGTGGGATCGATCAGCGCACGAACACGGTTTTCCTGGTGCTCGTGAATTCCCCGGCCCTCAGCCGGTAGAAGAACACGCCCGTCGTTCCCGCCGGCGGCGCCCAGCGTGCCTCCTGCCGTCCCGCCGGCATCGCTCCGTCCACGAGCCATGCCACGTGGCGTCCGGCGAGGTCCAGCACCTCGAGGTACGCGTCGCAGGCGCGCGGCAAGTCGTACCGGACAACCGCCGTTCCGCGCGCGGGGTTGGGGCGCGCCGGGTATAGCGCGAACGACCGGGGAAGATCGGCGCCGACGCTCAGCGGGCCGTCGTCGTTGACGATGAGGCCCACGGCCTGCGCGTCGTTGATGGCGACGTTCGCGTTGGAGAGCTCGACGAAGAACGTCTCGTCGGGCTCGATCGCCACGTCTCCATGAACCGTCACGTCGACGATGCTGAACAGATCGCCGGCGGGGATCGATGCGTCGACGTTGAGCTTGCTGTAGTCGTGGTCCGCCACGGTCGCGGTGCCGTCCGAGGTCTGGACGTGGACGTTCACCGAGCTGGCGCGTGGTTGGGCCAAACGAACCTGGAACGCGAACTGCCTCGCCCCGGCGTCGCCTTCTCGCAGCGCGACGTCGGAGATCGAGAGACCGGTGGCCACTCCGGTTCCTCGAAGCGTCACGGTCTGCGCGACCAGCTCGGTGGCGCTCACCGACCGGACCGACAGCGTGTCGTCGTACGACCCCACGGCGGGCGGCGTGAAGCGCACCTCGATGGGCTGCGTGGCCCCGGCGGCGATCGTGACGGGCAGCGCCGTCGCCACCGAGAACTCGGGATGATGCCCGACGATGCTGTTGATGGTGACCGGGGTCGCGGAGCCGTTGCGCACCGACAGCATCAGCGTTCCGTACTCGCCGACCTCCACGTTGCCGAAATCGTACGCTTCGGGCGTGGCGACGAAGCGTGAGGTGTGCCACGGGAACCGGAACGCACGGTAGGTCCACCGCGCCGGGTTCTGGAACCCCACCGACCAGGCCAGCGAGCCGTCGGCGTGCAGGTCGGTGATCTTGGGATCGGGACCGGTGCCGCCCCAGCCGATCATGGTGCCTCCGTCCGCTCGACGCTGCACGTTGCCCATGAACGGCGTAAACGTATCCGGCGAGTTGCGAAACTCCCGGACCAACGTCGCCACCTTGTTCGTCTCGTCGAGCAGGTATTCCAGCCCCCGTGAATAGACCGGCGTCTGGCAATTGGCGTTGTCGAACAGCGTGACGTGACCGTTTGGCAGCCGGCGGATGTCGTGCTGGCCGAAGAATCCGCGCGTGTCGCCCACGAACGTGAACTGGTTGTTCT
>VBOY01000012.1:0-11548 GCA_005893295.1 Candidatus Eiseniibacteriota bacterium
ACCCGCGCGCGGTGCCCGGCGGGAAGGATCTCGAGCGCGTCGCCGGCACGGATCCGGCCGCGCCACAGCGTCCCGGTCACGACCGTGCCGAACCCTTCCATGGTGAACACGCGATCGATCGGCAGCCGCGCCGGCTCGCTGGTCGGGCGCGCCGGGAGATCGCCGAGGGCACGGTCGATGGCGGCGAGCAACTCGCGCTCGCCGGCCCCGGTGACCGCGGAGAACTCCACCGCCGGAGCATCGGCGAGAGCGGTGCCCACGAGAAGCGCTCTCGCATCGCGCTTCACCATCTCGATCCACTCGCGCTCGACCCGATCGGACTTGGTGAGCACGACGATGCCGCGCGGCACGCCGAGCAACCGGACGATCGCCAGGTGCTCGCGCGTCTGCGGCATCACGCCTTCGTCGGCGGCGATCACCAGCAGCACCAGGTCGATGCCCCCCACTCCGGCCAGCATGTTCTTGACGAACCGCTCGTGGCCGGGCACGTCCACGATCCCGACCTGAATACCGTCCGGGGTGACGAGCCTCGCGAACCCGAGGTCGATCGAGATGCCGCGCGCCTTCTCTTCCGGCAGGCGATCCGTGTCGACCCCAGTCAGGCGCTTCACCAGCGCGGTCTTGCCGTGGTCGATGTGTCCGGCGGTGCCGATCACCGCGCGGCGCGGGGGCGCGGAAGGGCGAGGCGTGGCGTCGGAGCGTGGCATGACGCTCCGCATTCTAGAGGAAGCGGCGGCGGCTATTCTTGCACGCGCTGGATCTGGGCCCCGAGCTTGGCGAGCTTCTGGTCGAACGCCTCGTAGCCACGATCGAGGTGGTAGATGCGGGAGATTCGGGTCTCCCCCTCGGCCGAGAGCGCCGCCAGCACCAGGGCGGCGCTGGCGCGAATGTCGGTCGCCATCACCGGCGCTCCCTGGAGAGCCGGCACCCCTTTGACGATCGCGCGGTTCCCCTCGAGGCGGATGTCCGCCCCGAGGCGCTGGAGCTCGGGCACGTGGGTGAAACGGTCGAGGTAGACCGTGTCGGTCAGAACGCTGGTGCCGTCGGCGATCGAGAGCAGGGCCATCACCTGAGCTTGCATGTCGGTCGGAAACCCAGGGAAGGGCGCGGTGGTCACGTCGAGAGCGCCCGGACGCCGCGGCCCCGAGATGGATGCCTCGCGATCCGCCGGCAGCACCGTGGAGCCCGCCTGCTCGAGCACCTCGAACACCGCCCCCATGTGGGCCGGCTCGCAGTGCTCGAGCGTGATCGATCCGTGGGTGATCGCCGCCGCGGCCAGGAACGTGGCTCCCTCGATGCGATCGGGGATGATCGTGGCTTCGATCGGCGCCAGGTTCTTCACGCCATGGATCATCAGGCGCCGCGTGCCGACCCCATCGATGTGCGCCCCGCACTGCACCAGGACTTGGGCCAAGGCGGTGATATCCGGCTCGAGCGCCACGTTGTCGAGCACCGTGGTGCCTTCGGCGAGCACCGCCGCCATCAGCAGATTGCCGGTCGCCCCCACCGACACGACGTCGAAGTCGATCGTCGCGCCCTTGAGCCGAACGTCGCGTCCGACGATGTATCCATGGTCGATCTCGAGGCCCGCGTTCAACGCGTTGAGCCCATCGAGATGCAGGTTCACCGGCCGTGGCCCCCACGCGCAGCCCCCCGGGAGCGAAACGCGGGCGGCGCCGAAACGGGCGAGCAGCGGCCCGAGCACGTAGATGCTGGCGCGCATCGTGCGGACCAGGTCGTAGGGAGCTTCGACCGATTGGACGTTCGAGGTGTCGATCGTCCAGGTGCTTCCGCGCATCTCCACCCGAGCCCCGAGTTGCTCGAGCACGCGCGCCATGGTGCTCGTGTCGGCGAGCCGCGGGACGTTGCGCAGCGTGTGGAGGCCAGGAGCCAGCAACGTGGCGGCCATCACCGGCAGGGCGGCGTTCTTGGCGCCGCTGATCTGGACCCGCCCGACCAGCGCGCGCCCGCCCTGAATGACCAGTGCGTCCATGGGTTCGGTGTTCGTGGCCTCCGCCGCCGGCGGGGCATGGGGTGACCGGGTGCGCGGGCTTGCTCCGCCGACGTCCATGTGCGCTCTTCTCCTGTGCCCACCGGCCGTGGCGGACACGGTAGACTGCTGTGGGTGCCGGGCTGATATGGGAAACGCGGCAGGCATCGGCATTATCGGCAGACGCGTGCGAGAATTCAACCGGAGGCGGCAGGATGCTCGTGAGATGGATCGGACGTGCGTCGTGGGCCGCGGCCGCGTTGGCGTCGGTGGCATTCGTGGACTCGTGGGCGGCCGCCCCCATCGCTCGGCCGGCGGATCCCGTGCGCCTCTCGCCGGCCGAACGCGATTCGCTCACGCGCGCGATCGAGAAGGAGCGCGCCGCCACCGAGGAGTGGTTGCGCGAGAAGCCCACCTCTTACTTGGCGACCGTCCAGCGCACCGACTTCGGAGATCGCAAGACGCTCACCGTGGGGCGGGCCCCGCGGAACGACGTGCGGATCGCGGACGACACGGTCGAGCCTCACCACCTGCGCATCACGGTGGTCGGGGATTCGTTCCACGTCGTGGCCGTGGACACCTCGGCGCGCTTTGTGGTGGACGGCGCCGCGCGGCGCGAGGCGACGCTGGCCCCGGGCAGCGTCCTGGTCGGGCGTTTGTGTTCGATCCACGCAGCCCGCGCTTCAAGGAGTACAGAGGGCTCAAGTACTTCCCGGTGGATCTCTCCTACCGCTACGTTCTCGGGCTCACGCCCAATCCGAAGCCGGACACGGTGGTGATCCTGTCCACCCGCGGGAACCAGCGGCGGGCGCTGCGGCTCGGATGGTTCGACTTCCGGGTGAAGAGCACCCCCTGTCGGCTCGAGGTGAGCCGCTTGCTCGAGCCGGGCGTGGGCGAGGGCGATCTCGCGGTGTTCTTCCGCGACGCGACGAGCGGCAAAGAGACCTACTCGATCGGGCGCTACCTCAACATCGAGCGCCTGACGGACGGACGCTGCGTGCTGGACTTCAACTCCGCCTACAACCCGGCGTGCGCGTTTTCGGTGCACTACAACTGCCCGATCCCGCCGCGCGCGAACGTCCTCAAGGTGGCGATCCGCGCCGGGGAGATGGACTCACACTACGCAACCCAATGACCCAAGGCCGAGGCTCGAGGCCAAAGCCCGAGCACGGGGCGTGCGGGGAGCGACGAGCGCGTCGTATCCGCACCATGGGTGGCGGCGAGGAGCGACCGCGTCGACGCGGCGATCGGGCTCTCCGTCCCGAGCCTATTGCTCGCCCCACTGCGCGGGCGCGATCGCCGGGCCGCGCTGGCGGCGCGCCAGCAACACGCGCGGGCGCCCCGTGAGGTCGTCCCGCAGCGACACGTTCTCCCAGTCGAGCGCGCCCTCGAGCCAGGCCGCCACCTCGTGGGCCCGCATCTCGGCCAGCTCGAGCGCCAGCAATCCCCCCGCGACCAGATGCCGGGGCGCCAGGTCCACGATCTCGCGCAGCGCCTCGAGTCCGGTCGGGCCCGCGAACAGGGCGGGGGCGGGCTCGAACGCACGCACCTCGTGCGGCAACAGGTCCCACTCCGAGGTGGCAACGTAAGGCGGATTCGACACCACGACCTCGAAACGCGCGTCCGCATCGAGTGCGTCGAACCATTCGCCCTCGAGCAGGTGGACCCGCTCCATGAGCGAAAGCCGCTCGGCGTTGGAGCGTGCGGTCTCGAGTGCCGCGGTGGCGGCGTCGGTCGCCGTCACCCGGGCCGACGGCCACTCGCTGGCGATCGCGAGCGCGATCGCGCCCGAGCCGGTCCCGAGGTCGAGCACGCGAGGCGCCGGCCAGCGACCCGCTTCGGCACGCAGCACCTCGAGCACAGCCTCGACCAGTCCCTCGGTCTCCGGACGTGGGATGAGGACCGCGCGGCTCACGGCGAGGTCGAGGCCGCGAAAGGCCGCGCGCCCGGTGATGTACTGGGGCGGCTCACCCGCGAGGCGGCGCTCGATCCAGGTCTCGAGCCGCCGATCGTCCTCGGCGCTCAAGGTCCGGTGCCGCTCGAGCGTGAGCTCGAGGCGGGTGAGCCCGAGCAGGCGTGACAGCAGCTCCTCGGCTTCGGCCCGTGCCGAGGGGGAACGAGCCAGTCGGGACGCCGTGTGCCGGAGCGCCTGGTCCAGATCGCGTGCCATGGGGCGCCAACCATAGCGCCGATCCCCCGCGGCTGCCGGCGTTCGATCGATTCTACCGGCCCGAGAGCAGCATCCCGATCGCGGCCCACATTCCGCCGGCCAAGAAGGCGCTGGCAATCCGCGCCAAGGCCCGTTCCCTGTGGGAAGGCGTGACCCAGGCGAAGAACACCTGGGTGAGGAAGGTGACCAGGGCGACGAAGGGCGTTCTCGTCACCAGGCCCCAGAAGACGGCCGCGGTCGCTGCGATCAACGTGGCAATCCATAGCTGGCGGCCGCTTAGATGCCCTTCCGGGGCGAGCGCGTTGGTCCACCATGTCCGGGTCATGACCCGTCTCCTTGCTCGGGGGCGAACCCGGGCCTAGAAGATCTGGGAGAAGCAGGCCAGCGCGGCGATCGCCGTGCACACCAGGACGCGCGTCACCACGACCGGTGGAATGGGCGTCGGAGTTCCGATCACCTGGACCGTGCACGCCATGGCTCCCCAGCCCAGACAGCCGAGGAACTCCCCGATCTTGGACGCGAGGGATGTGGTCGTCGTGGTGCCTGCCTCGACCGCGTCGAGCCCCGAGTCCGTGACCTCGAAGGAAGGGTCGGTGCCGGCCAGGCTCGAAATCTGGTCTCCACTCCACAGCCGTTGGCCGTTGAGGTCGGCGACGACCAGGGTCCCGATCACCTTGGTGCGCGGATGGCCGCTGTTGTTGAGCGTCGTCGTGACGATCACCACCGGCGCTCCCACCTGGTCCGCGGGCAGCTCGAGCCCCGGCTTCTCGAAGGCCAGATAGACCACCGCGGTCGCGGGCGACTGGGATTGCACTACCGCGTCCGCATCGGGGCGTCGCAGATAGCCGCGACTCTGGCACTTGGTGATCGCGTTCTGCACCGCATTCATCTTGAGGGCGCATTGGATCATCGCTGGCGGATCGAGGTTGCCCGAAAGAGGTAGATGCTTTGCGCTGCCGGCATCGGCGACCGACGCAGCGAGGGCGAGTGCGAGGGCAGGGCCTACAAGGCGAATCGTGGAGCACATGGGCGTCTCCCCCGGAGGCGCTGCGGGGCTCGCGGGGGCAGCGGGGTCGGCGCGGCCCGACTCTTAATGGGCGGACGCATGGCCCGTGCCCCGGTGTGCGCGAGCGAGGATCTCGCTCGAGCGCCCGCTGCGTCGGTACGCGCTTCGTTTAAGGAGACGAAGAAAGCGGCCACGAGCGTCCTCGGCGGCGGCAGGAATGTGAACGGCGTGCCGTCCCGCAATTCGGTGCATCGGAGCAAGCGACCGAGCCAACCTCGTGATCCGCCGCTCCTCGCACGCCCCGCTAGCCGCCCACCGACGCCAGCCGCTCCGCCATGTCCGCCGCCGCCAGCGCCTCGCTCAGCTCGCCGAGGTCGCCTTCCAGCACGTCGGGCAAGCGATGGAGCGTCATGTTGATGCGATGGTCGGTCACCCGCGCCTGAGGAAAGTTGTAGGTGCGGATCTTGGCGCTGCGATCGCCGGTCGAGACCTGGGAGCGGCGCGTGGCCGCGTACTTCGCCTGCTGCTCCTGGAGTTTGGCGTCGTAGAGGCGAGCGCGCAGCACCTTGAGCGCCTTCGCGCGGTTCTTGATCTGCGAGCGTTCGTCCTGGCACGTCACCACCAGGCCACTCGGCAGGTGGGTAATGCGCACCGCAGAGTCGGTCGTGTTGACCCCCTGACCGCCCGGACCACCGGCCCGGTAGACGTCGACGCGCAGATCCTTCTCCTGGATTTCCACGTCCACGTCTTCCACCTCGGGCAGCACGGCAACCGTCGCGGCCGAGGTGTGGATGCGCCCCGAGGCCTCGGTCTGGGGGATGCGCTGCACGCGGTGGACCCCACTCTCGAACTTCATCTGCCGGTACACGTCGGTTCCAGAGAGCAGGAAGATGATCTCCTTGAAGCCACCTACTTCGCTCGGGCTGCTGCTCATCGGCTCCTGCCTCCAGCCACGCCTCTCGGCGAACTTGGTGTACATGCGATAGAGATCGGCGGCGAACAGAGAGGCTTCGGCCCCTCCGGTGCCGGCGCGGATCTCGACGATCACGTTCTTGTCGTCGTCGGGGTCGCGCGGCAGCAGCAGTTTCTGCAGCTCGGCCTCGATCTTGGCCTGCCGCTCCTTGAGCCCCGGCAGCTCGGTCCGCGCCAGCTCGGCCAGCTCGGGGTCGCCCGAGGCGAGCGCAGCCTCGTCGTCGGCGATGGTGCGCTGGAGGTGCCGGTATTCGGTCAGCCCGCGCACCGTCGGCTCGAGGGCCGCGCGCTCCTTGGACAGGTCCCGTAGCTGGCGCGGATCACTCGCCACCTCGGGCCGCGACAGCAGGGCGGTCAGCTCCTGGTAGCGCGCCTCGACCTTGTTCAGGGCCTCCCACATGGTCGTTCCCTCACTGGATGAACGCGACTTCGGCTCGAGCCCGGTCGCCCGCGGTTTCGAGCGCGACCACGGTTTCGTCGCTCCGCACGCGCTCGAGGGCGGCGATCGCAATCGCGCACATGTCGAGATTCGGCTCGCGCGTGGTCAGTCGTTGGAACTGGATCCCGGGCCAGATCAGCGCGCGCACCAGCGGGCGGTCGACGTACTTGCCCGAGAGCCGGATGAACTCGAACGCCACGCCGACGACGAGAGGCATGCACGCCACGCGCAGCAGGTGATCGCCCACGCCGCGCGGGCGGCCGATGAACGTGAAGGCGACGATGCTCACCACCACGACCAGGAACAAGAACGAGGTGCCACATCGCGGGTGAAAGCGCGAGAACGTCTGTACGCTCTCGGGGGTGAGCGGCGCCCGACCTTCGAGCGCGTGGATCGCCTTGTGCTCTGCGCCGTGGTAGCCGAGCACGCGGGCCATCTCCTTCCACTGGCTGATGAGCAGCAGGTACGCCATGAACGCCAGCAGGCGGAAGAACCCATCCACCAGGCCGAACGCGACGCGGCGGTGCACGCCGAGCCAGGCGGTGAGTCGCGCCGGCAGCACGACGAACAGCAGGATCCCGAGCCCCAGGGCGAGCACGGCGGTCAGGACCTGCGTGAACCCTTGCACGGCGCGGCGCGTGGGAGCGGCGCCCGCCTCTTCCTTGGCGGCCTCGTCGGCGCTGTAGTTGAGCGCCGTGATCCCCAGGAACAGCGTCTCGAACAGCGAGATCGCCCCGCGCACCACCGGCACGCCGAGCCACCGCACGCGGCGGGTGAGCGACGTGAACGGCTTCTCCATCATGCCGATCGAGCCGTCGGCGCGGCGCACCGCGACGGCCATGCGCGAGGGCGAGCGCATCATCACGCCTTCGATCACGGCTTGTCCGCCGACGGGAAGAAACGGCATCGAGACCCCCGAACAAGCGCAAGGCCCCCGGCCCGGCTGCGGGCGGCGGGAGCCTCGAGGATCGCTACTGGCCAGTGGTGGCGGGCTGCTCCTCGGACTTCTTCGCGTACTTCCTGCGGAAGCGCTCGACCCGCCCAGCCTTGTCCACCAGCTTCTGCTTGCCGGTGAAGAACGGATGGCAGCTCGAGCAGATCTCGACGTGGTAGTCCTTCACCGTGGAGCGGGTCTCGATCACGTTCCCGCACACGCACACGATCCGGCTCTCTTCGTAGACCGGATGGATTCCCGCTTTCATCGCTATCTCCTTGCTGGCTCGATCGAAGCGGCGCTCGCACTCCGGCGCACGCCGCGGCATCATCGACCCAAGACGATGCCCCAGACACAAATCGGCCGCGCAGTATGCACGAGCTCGGGGCCCAAGTCCAATCGAACGGGATCGATCCGCCCGCCGCGCATGTTGGATGCAGCCCGAGGCCCGGGGATCTCGGGCTCTCGAACGCCATGGACGCGTGGCCTTTACTCGAGCGCCACGAGCCTCAGCGTGCGGCTCTCGCCTGCCGCCGTGATGCGGGCGAAGTACACGCCCGGGCCAAGCGCGCGCGCCCGGCGACCCACGTCGAGGGCAAGCCCGTGCTCGCCCGGCTCCTGCCAGAGGTCGAGCAGCGTGGCGACCCGTTGTCCAGTGACCGTGAACATCTCGATCCGCACCCGGGTCGGACGCGGCAGGTGATAGCGCAGTCGAGTGCCGGAGGCAAACGGGTTGGCTCCGGCGACCTCGAAGCGGAGGCCTGGGTCCTCGAAGCCCGCGATCGGCACCGCCACCGGCGCGCATCCACCACAACCCAGGGTGATGGCCTCGATGTTCACGTTGTCCACCCAAGCGCCGGCCGCGGCCACGGAGTTCCCGAGGTCGCTGGTGAGATCGAAGTAGGGGGTCATCGTGTGCCCGCCCAATCCAGGGATCACGATGCGCACCGTCTTGTACGCCAGCGAGGTTCCCGACCACGCCGAGCGGTCGCCCGAGTTGCCGCTGTCGCGCGACAGGTTGTGGGTGTAGCGGTTGTCGAACTCGATCGCGTCGCCGCTCGAGAAACGCTCGAAGCCGACCCCGTCGAGCAGGTAATCGAAGCTGAGCCCGTCGAAGCCGAAGCGGGCATCGTATTGCTCGAGCTCGTAGCGCGTGTCGAACGTGATCTCCACTTGCGAAGCCCCGGCCGGCACCGTCACCAGCGGAGCTTGCAGCCGCTCGAAGTTCAGGGTCGCGGGGTCGGTCACGAACGCGGCGTTGGGGGCGGATGCGGGAGAGATCGCGGTCGTGGTCCACGGGGCAGTCGTGCCTTCGAGGGTGAGCGCGCTCCATCCGGGCGGCAGCGCCGGCGCCACGACACCGTCGAAGTTCTCGGAGAGCAACGTCGCGGTCGAGGTCACGACACCGGTCGGGATGGTGAACTCCACGTAGGTCGAGGCGACACCGGTGGCCGTGATGTCGAGGCGGAAGCGGGCGCGGGTGCCGCACGGATAGCCACCCAGCAGGGCCACCCGATAGACCTCGCTCGAGACGGCCGAGGCGCCGGAGGCGAGCGTCGGATAGCTGCGCGGTTGGACGTCGACCAGGACTCCCGGTGAGATCGCTTGCAGCGTGGCGGTGATCCCGGTCAACGAGCCGCGGCCGATGTTCTCGAGCGGGATCGTCAGGTCCGCTCCTTCGCCCGCCACCAGCGACCCGTCCGGGCAGCCGTGGTCCACCAGCGACACGGTTCCGGGCCGCACCCTGAGCGGGGCGACCTGAGTCCCCTGGGCGACGAAGGCGAAGGGGTCGGGTCCGGTGGTCGCGGGCGACGGCGCGTCCATGACGGCGAACGCGGCGTAGCTCGGGCCGGCGGCCAGCGGATCGGAATAGGCGTCGTTGTAGTCACCCTGGTGGGGCCCGTTGAAGCTGTTGCCGGCTTCGTTGTGGAAGGGCTCGGGATCGAGCGGCACCGGGGACGACCAGGTGGCGCCGAGGTTGGTCGAGTAGGTGTAGAAGACGTCCGTCAGATCGTCGAGGCCCGAGCCCGCGGAAAGGTCGTACCAGAAGACGTCGATGCGGCCGCTCTGGGTCACGCTCACGCACGGGTTCACCTGCGGGCGATCCGCTCCGGCGAGCACGTTGAGCGGAACCGCGGCGCTCCAGCCGGCGCCTCCGTTCGCCGAGCGCCGATAGTAGATGTCGCCGAAATCGTGGGCCGGCGTGCCGTCGACCGAGGCGGCGTAGACCATCTCGATACCGCCATCGAGCGGATTCACGGCCAAGCAGTTGCCGCTGAAAGACCACAGCCACCGGTCGAATCCGTAGGCGCACATGTGCGTGTTGAATTGCGGCCCAATGTCCCTCGGCGCGGACCACGAGTTGCCGTTGTTCATGGACTTGATAAAGGCGATGTCTCGTTTCGGATAGCCGGGATAGACCTGCCACGCCAGATAGACGGCATTGCTCTTGGGATCGCAGGCGATGCTGGTGGCCTGCCCGTCCTGGGTGCGGGCGCCGACGATCGAGGCGGCCGCCCAGGTGGGTGGGCTGCCGGTCGCCGCGTCGTCCGAACGGGTGACGCGGATCGTCACGTCGACGTTGGTGTAGTTGGTCCAGGCGACGAACATGCGCCCCGTCTCGGGGTCTACGGCCATCGATGCGCGATCGGGGAACGCGCCCGCCGATGTCGCTGACGTCACCTCGAAGGGCCCCGCCCAGGTCGCTCCGCCGTCGGTCGAGCGGTGGAGAAAGATCACGTCTTCACCCGCGGCGTTGACGCCCAGCGAAGTGCAGAAGAAGACCGCCGGGCCGACCGGCGGCTTCCACACCGCGACCGACGGGTCACCCCCGTCGGCCGCCCCGACGGGAATCGGCAGCTTGCCGGCATCCGTGAAGGTGGCGCCGCCGTCGGTCGAGTAGACGATGTCGATGCCCAGCGGCGGGCGAAAGTCGTTGGTCGCCACCACCACCAGCGGGCCGGAGGCGGCCACCGCGGCCTCGGACTGAGTCCGAGGCAGGGCCACGGTGCCGTAGGTGCCTGCTGGCCCCGCGACCAGTGGGCTCGCGCCGGGCGAGGCGCGCAGGATCTCGGGCACGAAGGTCTCGACAGGCTGCCGCTCGGCGCGCGGGATCAGCGGGCGCGAGGTCGGGATCGCGTGCGGATCTCCCGCGTAGCCGCGAGCCGGCGCCCCGAAGGAGAGCAGGAGCAAGAAGAGCATGGCGCCGCGACTCATGGGGAGCCTTCCTGGGATGCCGAGCTTGGATGGGCGACTGCCTCGGATTCTAGAACCGGCGAGGAATCCGGTCCATGGGCTCGCGGCCCGGCGTGGGACGCGGGCACGCGCGCGGCTCGTCCCTACTGCGTCCCCGCTCGCGCCGCGTCCTTCAAGCGCGCCCGGTACGTGTCGCGGAGCTTCTTGATCTTGGGGTCGATCATGGCCCGGCAGTACGGCTGGTCCGCGTTCTGGCGGTAGTAGCCCTGGTGGTAACCCTCGGCCTTGTAGAAGGCGGTGAGGGGGTTGACCTCGGTGACGATCGGATGGCCGAACGCACCGCTGGCGCCGAGCTCGCCGATCACCTGGTGGGCGACGCGCCGCTGCTCGGGTGAATGGGCGAAGATCGCCGAGCGATACTGCGTGCCGACGTCGGCCCCTTGCCGGTTCAGGGTCGTGGGATCATGGAAGCCGAAGAAGATCTCGAGCAGGTCGCGATAGGAGATCTTGGCCGGGTCGAACGTGACCTGCACGGCCTCGGCGTGTCCGGTCTCGCCGCTCGAGACCTGCTTGTAGCTCGGGTTGGGCACGGTGCCACCGGCGTAGCCGGATTCAACCGAGTGCACGCCCTCGAGCTGCTCGAACACGGCTTCCAGGCACCAGAAACAACCACCGGCCAGCGTGGCGATCTCGGTCGTGGTCTCGGTCATGATCTCCTCGTGCGATTCCGACGCCGCGCGGGCCCGTAGAAGGGAGCGTACCACAACGCGGCCGCGGCCCATGCGGCCGCGGCGCGAGTCGCCACGAAGGTATTCGAGGGCGCGAACGAATGCAAACCCTCG
>VBOY01000012.1:11700-22706 GCA_005893295.1 Candidatus Eiseniibacteriota bacterium
AACGCCTTCGGCCACTGCCACACGAAGCTCGACGGAGTGATGACGTCGATCAGCGGAGTGAGGCTCCGCGTCTCGAAGCCGAGCTCGTCGAGCCAGCGCGGTAGATCGAGCCCGATGTCCGGCTCGCCCCCGCTCGCGCGCCAACTCTTCATGACGACGCGCACGAACTCTTCCATCTCGTCCGATCGCGGCGCCACGCGCCAGGTCGAATAGTCGCAGTACTCGTGCAGCACGAGCACGCCCCCGGGCCGCAGCGCCGCCCGCACGCGCGCCAGCAGATCGCGCGGCCGGGTGACGAACGCGAACACCCAGCGCGACCATGCGCCATCCGCGGCGATCGCCAGCAGCTCCGCTTGGTCGAGATCGAGCTCGATCGTCTCGAGGTGCTCGAGCCCGCGCCGCCGCCGGCCCTTCTCGAGCGCGTCGAGGAATCGACGCGATCGGTCGATCGCGACCACCCGTCCGGTGGGGCCCACGATATCGGCCAGGTCGAGCGCCGCGTTGCCCGGGCCGCAGCCGACGTCGAGCAACGTCTGGCCGACCGTGAATCCCGCGCGCCGCCAGGCGTCGAGCGCGCGCGGCCTCCACACCCGATGCTGAAGCTCGAGCCGCGCGATCTCGTCGTCGTGCGTGCCGAGAACGTAGTCTTTCTCGCCCTTCACGGAGTCCCTTCTCGGGGGCGGCCGCGCCGCGGCTCGCTACGGGTCCATGCGGCGAGCGCCGACACAGGGCCGCCGCGGCCGCGATGCCGGGCGGAAGCAGACCGTCGTGGCCTACTGGTTCATGCTCTCCAGGAACTTCTTGTTCGTCTTGGTGTCGCTCATCTTCTGGATGAGGAACTCCATCGCCTCGACCGGGTTCAGCTCGTTCAGGAACTTGCGCAGGATCCAGACCCGCTGGAGCATTTCGGGGGTCATGAGCAGCTCTTCCTTACGCGTGCCCGAGCGGTTGATGTCGATCGCGGGGAAGATGCGCTTGTCGGAGAGCTTGCGATCGAGCACCAGCTCGCTGTTCCCGGTTCCCTTGAACTCCTCGAAGATCACTTCGTCCATGCGCGATCCGGTCTCGATCAACGCAGTCGCGATGATCGTGAGGGAGCCGCCGCCCTCGATGTTGCGTGCCGAGCCGAAGAAACGCTTGGGGCGTTGCAGCGCGTTGGCGTCCACGCCGCCGGAGAGGATCTTGCCCGAGTGTGGTACCACGGTGTTGTGGGCCCGTGCCAAACGCGTGATCGAGTCGAGCAGGATCACCACATCACGCCCGTGCTCGACCAATCGCTTGGCTTTTTCGATCACCATTTCGGCGACTTGCACGTGGCGCTCCGCCGGCTCGTCGAAGGTGGATGAAACCACCTCGCCCTTCACGGTGCGCTGCATGTCGGTCACTTCTTCGGGCCGCTCGTCGATCAACAACACGATCATCACCACCTCCGGGTGGTTCTCGGTGACCGCGTTGGCGATCTTCTGCAGCAGGATCGTCTTGCCTGCCTTGGGAGGCGACGTGATGAGTGCGCGCTGTCCTTTGCCGAAGGGACATAGCAGGTCGATGATGCGGGTCTCGATCCCGCGTTCCTTGGTCTCGAGGTTGAGCTTCTCCTGCGGATAGAGAGGCGTGAGGTTGTCGAACAGGATCTTGTCCTTCGCCGCCTCCGGGCTCTCGAAGTTGATCGCCTCGACGCGCAACAGGGCGAAGTAGCGCTCACCCTCTTTGGGGGGGCGCACCTGCCCCGAAACCGTGTCGCCCGTGTGCAGGTCGAAGCGCTTGATCTGGGACGGGGAGACGTAAATGTCGTCGGGCCCCGGCAGGTAGTTGTAGGTCGGCGAACGCAGGAAGCCGTAGCCCTCGGGCAGGATCTCGAGCACGCCCTCGGCGAAGATCAGCCCGTTCTTCTCGGTCTGGGCCTCGAGGATCTTGAAGATCAGCTCCTGCTTCCGCAGGCCGCTGGTGCCCTGGATGCTCAGCTCCTGCGAGAGGTGCAGGAGCTCGGCCATGGTCTTCCCCTTGAGCTGGGTCAGCTCCATCGACTGGGTCTGGGTTGGAGTCGGCGTCTGAGTCTGCATTTCCATGGCGGGTGTGGCCTCGTTACGGCGGCGCTCGCCAGCGCAAGGGTGTCGCGGGCAGGCTGGGCCTAGAGCTGGGGGTCCTGGTGAGGGGCTTCTGGTTCAGGTGAGACTGGGGGGAGTGCTTCGTGCCCGATGTCCTGGGATTTCCTCGGGTGATCGAGTGACGCGTCTGTCGAACAACGGCACCCATCGACGTGCGGCCGGGGCCTATGAGCGACCGGTGTGGTTTTTGTGGCTCGTCAGGAATGGTCGCCGGGTCGAATCGTGGAGGTGATGACGGCTCTTGGGGTTCGACCTCGCGCAACAACTGTAATCCGGCCCGGGCAGGCATGTCAAGCCATGGGGGTCCTATCGTTAGGCCGCGCCGGGGCTTGCCGGTCCGGGGCCGCGGGTGTCTCGCATCGGGCGCCCAAACAGAGGTTGCTTAGCAGGCTGCTAGTCCTGGGCGCGCCGCACCACGACCGATTCGGGTTCAAATCGCACGCGCATCCCGCTCGGCGAGCCGCCCTTCCTGTAGACACCGACGCGCCGGCCCACCAGTGACGCGTAGGGGGCGGGCCCCGACCATGCGGCACGCACCCGGGCGATCGCGGCGAGGTCCGTTCGCGCGCGCGGAGACGTGATGATCGCGATGACGCGTTCGGGAGACACCGCGAACCCGACCGCGTCCCCCGGGGCCTCCACCGTGACCGCCAGACGTCGCGTCGTCGCGGGCTCGATCGGAATCTCCACCTCGATGCTCGAAGGACGGACGCTGCATGCCTCGGGAAGCCCCTGCGGCGACACGGTGACGCGAGCCGTGTCGCGCCGCCCGGTCAGCGCGACCGCCTTCAACCGCACGCTGTCGAGCTGGGAAACCACTCGATCGGGGCCCATCACCTCGACCACTCTCGGCCGCACCTGAGTGTCGCCACTCCACAGGAATCCGCCGGGCGGCTCACCTTGGATTCGCGCGGCGACCGGGAGGCGACGCTTCGTCTTGCGATCGATCTCGAGGGCCAGCGTGCGAGGGGTCACCATGCGGTTCACTTCGATCGCCGCCCCTTCGGGAATGGGCAGGTCGGCGTCGCCGAGCGCCCGCTCGAAGTGCCCCTCGCCCACACCCGCGAGCGAGATCTTGATGGGGGGCTCGGTGAGACGAAGGCGGATCAGCTGTTTCGCCGTCGCACGCAGCTCGACCTGCGCCGCGCCGGGCGGCTGGCCTGCGATGGTGAGTGAATCGGCGAGGTCGGTGAGCTGGATCGGGAACGAGACGATCATGGAGGCGGGCCGGTCCGTGTACACGTTGAGGTAGACCAACACCGCGAGCAGGAGGGCCACCAGCTTGAGCCCGAGGTTATCGAACAGGATCCCGCGCAGCACGCTCATCCCTTGGCTCCTGTCCCTGCGCGCTCGGTTCGCGACCGCAACGTCAGGCCGGCGGCTCCACCACGATCGAGTCGCCGACCGCCAACGCTCCCCCTCGCACCACCCGGGCGAAACGCCCGCGGCGGCCTTGGAGGGCGTCCTTGAGCCCCGGCTTCACCTCGTCCATGCGCGAGCACGGATGGCAGGGCCCCGCCACTTCGAGCACCGCTTCCCCCACCTTGAGTCGGGCGCCGAAGACCAGGCCATTGAGGTCCAAGCCGCGCACCGTCACCTGCTCGCTGATCGCACCGGGGGCAAGCCCGAACTGGTCGAGCACTTCCTGCTCGACCAGCAGCACCGAGCGGCGGCTGCCGGGCCGGGCGTGGCGGTCGCCCTCGATCCCACGCTCCTCGAGAGCGTTCGCGCGGCTCACGGTTTCGACCGGCGTGCGGCTCGCGCGGCTCAAGTGGAGCGCGACGACGGCAGGAGTCACGGCACCCATGCTCGATCAGGCCCTAGGCGCGGGCCGCCGCCTTTGCTTCTTGTCGCAGGATGTGGATCGCCATGCCCTCCATGTCCTCCGCGGCCTCGCCGAGCACCTCGGTGAGCGTCGGATGGGCGTGAATCGCGTGCGCCAGATCGCGGGCGTTCAAGTCGGCGGCGATCGCCAGCGAGCATTCGTGGATCAGCTCGCTCGCCTTGGCGCCGATGATGTGGGCGCCCAGCACTTGGTCGGTCGCGGCATCGGCCACCAGCTTCACGAACCCGGCAAGCTCGCCGTCGGCGATGTTACGGCCGTGGGCGCGGAACGGAAAGCGCCCGACCTTGACGCCGCGGCCCTCGGCTCTCGCCTCGCGCTCGGTGAGCCCGACGCTCGCGATCTCGGGATCGGTGAAGGTGGCGGCCGGCACCGCCCGCCAGTTGGTCTGGGCCGAGTGCCCGGCGATCAGCTCGGCCGCCGATTTGCCCTGCGCCGAGGCGAAATGCGCGAGCTGCTTGATGTCGGTGACGTCGCCGATGGCGTACACGTTCTTGAGCGAAGTCTGGAGGTGGTCGTTCACCGCGATCTTACCGCGATCGCCTCGCACGATCCCGACCGCGTCCAGCCCCAGGTCGGTGGTGTAGGGTTTGCGGCCGGTGGCCACCAGCACCGTGTCCGCGGTGACGCTGCGGCCCCCGCCGAGCGAGACCGCGAGCGCGCCATCGGGCGCTTCCTCGAGCCCCTCGACCTTGGTGCCGAGGTGGATCGTGATCTTGCGCTTCTTCATCTCGCGCTCGAGCGCTTGGGCGATCTCGTCGTCCTCGGCCGGCAGCAGGCGCGGCAGCATCTCGATCAGCGTCACCTCGGTTCCGATCGTGGCGAAGAAGCACGCGAACTCCGTGCCGACGACGCCACCACCGAGGATCGCCAGCCGGCGAGGCTGGCGCTTGAGGTCTAAGGCCTCTTGGCTCGTGATCACGCGCTCGCCATCGAGCAGAAAGCCGGGGGGCATGGTCGCCTCGGCGCCGGTTGCCAGGATCACGTGGTCGCACGAGACCCCGATCGAGCCGCCGTCCGGGGCTTTGACGACGATGCGGTTCGGAGAGATCAGACGGCCCGAGCCGCGGATGATCTCCACCTGGCGACCCGCGAGCAGCGTCTTGACGCCGCCGGTGAGCTGCTTGACGACCTTGTTCTTGCGCTCGACCAGCCATTCCCAGTGGATCCGTGGCTCGGCGACCTCGATCCCGAACTCCCGCGCGCGTCGAATCTGCTCGTAGAGATGAGCCGTGACGATCCATGCCTTGGTCGGGATGCAGCCCCAATTGAGGCAGGTGCCGCCCAGCTCATCCTTCTCGATCACCGCGGTCTTGAGGCCGAGCTGCGCCGCACGGATCGCGGCCACGTAGCCACCGGGGCCGGTGCCGACGACGACGACTTGGAAGTGCTTGTGATCGTCCATGGTTGAATCCGAGCGGGTCCAAGACTCGACGGGGGAAGCGAATCTATGGAGTTGCCCGGTGTGTGTCAAACGAAGAGCTCACGAGGAGCGCGCTCGCTTGCGTCCCGGCTTCCGCACCGCGATGCTAGCGTGATGCTCGCTCTGCGATCGCCCGCGCGGCCGGTTCGAAGGCGCGCGTGAACCACGTGGCGGTATTCGCCCGGCGGCCGGAGCTGGGGCGTGTGAAGACCCGCCTCTCGCCCGCCCTGCCACGAGAGCTCGTGCTCGAGCTGTACCAGGGCATGCTCGCCGACACGCTCGCAGCGGTGGCGAGCCTCGGCGCTCGGCGCCACTTGTTCTGGGAAGGTGACGCGACCGAGGCAAGACCCACGGAGGGATTCCGTGAGCATTGGCAAGGCGAGGGCGACCTGGGAACGCGCCTGACACGCGCCTTCGAGACGCTGGTGGCGCGCGACGGGGAGCGCGCGGTGGTGGTCGGCGCGGACTGCCCCGAGATCACGGCGGCGCTGCTCGATGGCGCGCTCGCGGCGCTGGCGGCGAAGGACCTGGTGCTCGGGCCGACCCGCGACGGTGGCTACTACCTGGTCGGCCTTTCCCGCTGCGCTCCGGCGATCTTTCGCGGCATCGCCTGGAGCACCGGGCACGTGCTCACGCAGACGCTCGAGCGAGCCGGCGAAGCGGGGCTCTCCTGGGACATCCTTCCCACGCTCACAGACCTGGACACTCCTTCGGACCTGGCGTCCCTGCTCGCGCGCTGGCTGGTGCGGGTCGAGGACCGCACCCCACACACGGCGGCGGTGCTGGCGCGGAACGGGCTGCTACCGAGCCTCGGGTAGCGGAGGCGCCTGGGTGCCGGTCTTGCGCTGGATCCGCGTGATCGCTTCCACCAGGGGCTGCTGCATGTTGTCCGGCGGTCCGCTCTGGAGCGCGCGATGGAAGTAGCCGAGCGCGCCCCGGTAGTCCTTGCGGTGCTCGTGCACGATGCCGAGGTTGAAGAGGGCGATCGGCTGGTGGGGATCGTGTGCCAGGGCCAGCTCGAAATGGCGCTCGGCTTGGTCCGACTCGCCGAGGTTGAAATAGCACACGCCGAGATCCACGATCGCCGTGACCTGGCTCGAGTCGCGGCGCAGCGCGGCGCGGTAGTGAACGATCGCATCCGACCAGTTGCCGGTGTCGAACAGAATGTTCGCGAGCCGCACGTGGGCGGTGACGTCGGTGGAATCGCGCTCGATCGCCCGCAGCACCGAGTCGGCGGCCGCTTGCTGCGCCTCGCTCGAGCCCTCGATCGGCGCCGTCGCCCGCTCGTAGTTGGCCTTGATCGCCATGTAGATCACGACAGCCACAGCGAGAGCGCCTGGTTGGGGGCGGGCCGCGGGCGGCGTGGCCGCAGCGGCCTCGGCGCAGCGGCGGGGTCCGCGGCCCCGGTCGCCGAGGCGCGTTCGGAGGCAGCCGCGGGCCCGACGGCGGCCTCCTCGAGGGGAAAGTGGCATGCCTCACAGCTCGTGGCGCCGGCGTCGTTCTCGTGGCCGCAGTCGGGGCAGCGTCGCGTCGGGCTCACCGCGTGCCTCCGTGGACGATTCGTGCCCGTGAGAGCGCGCACTATGTCACCCTGACCCGGGGGCGACAAGGTCGGCTGCGCGCATCGATCCTCGCGCTGGCGTGCGCCCTCGTTGCCTCGTTCTGCGCCGTCGGGCCAGCGAGCGCCTTGGACCCGCCGCTCGGGCGCGCCCTGGAGGAGATCGGTGCTCCGCTCGGCCGATTCGGCGACGGCCCGCTGTGGGCTCTGCTCCACGGCGCGGCCCTCGAGGCGAGCGAAGCCGACGTGTCGCTGGCGGCCCTGCCCGACCCGGAGGTGCGGCTCGCGGCAGGTCCGATCACGGCCGGCGACATCGCGCGCGTCTTCCCCAGCGACGACTCGCTCGAGGTCGTCGTGCTGACCGGACGCGAGCTCCGCGAGACGCTCGAACGGGCCGCGCATGGCTTGGCGACGTACGACTATCAGGACCGGCGTCCCCTCGCGGGACCCGACTTCGCGGGCCCGCGCTTCGTGGCGGCGGCCGGCGTCAGCTACGAAATCGACCTCACGCGCCCGGCCGGAGATCGGATCGTGCACCTGTCCTGGCGCGGCACCCCGCTTGCCCCGGAGCAGCGGCTGCGGGTGGTGCTCGACCAGAGCCTGCGGGGCGCTGGCAGCGCCTACGCCGCGCTGCAAGCGGCCCCGCGGGCGCCGGACGCTGCGCGGGCGCTTCGGGACGTGTTGGCGGACTACGTGCGGCGCCACGGCGTGCTGACCGCCGCCTTCCAGCGCGGCTGGACGCTGCTTCCCGACTATGCGTCGACCCCCGAGCGGCCGCTGATCGACCGCCTGGTGCGCTTGGGGGCGGCTCCTCCCGCCGAAGTGCAGCGCCTGGCCCCCGACCAGGTGGCGCGCCGCGGCGACTTCGCCTACTGGCTGGCGCGCGCCTACGGGTGGCGCGAAACGCGGCTCTCGGGCGCTTACCCGGACGTTCCGGATTCGCTCGAGCCGTGGGTCGATGGTCTGCTCAAGCGCAAGGTGCTCGGCGCCACCCGGAGCGCCGAGCTCTTTCAGCCCTTCGCCGCCGTCTCGCGCGCCACGGTCGAGGACTGGTGCACCGCCGCGGCCCGAGCCGCCGGGTACGACCTGTCGCCGTCGGACGCCGCGTTTCGGCGTTCGCTCGCCACCGGCGTGCGGCTCGATCCGCCCCGCGCGGGGAGCACGAGCGGCGACACGTTGCGGGTCGCCCAGCTGCTGGGTCTCATCTCGAACGCCCGCTTCCCCGCGGTGCGCGTGCTGGCGACCACGGACTTCCACGGCGCGATGCTCCCGGCGGCGCGCGGAGCGGACACGCTGGGCGGCTCGGCGGTGCTGGCGGCCTACCTCCGCCGCCTGCAGGCCGAAAACCCTGCCGGCACGGTGCTGCTCGATGCCGGCGACCTGTTCCAGGGGACGATGATCTCCAATTTGGCCTTCGGACGACCGGTCGTGGAGCAGATGAACGCCCTCGGCTATTCGGCCTGGGCGATCGGAAACCACGAGTTCGATTGGGGCCCAGACACGCTCGAGCGGCGGGTGCGCGAGCTGCGCGGCGCCGCTCTGGGCGCCAACCTGCGCGAGCGATCGACGGGGCGGCGGCCTTCGTGGGCCCGTGCCGATACCGTCGTGCGGCGACGAGGGGTTCGGATCGCGGTGCTCGGCTTGTGCAACCCGAAGACGCCCACCCTGACGCTCGCCCGGAATGTGGCGAGCTTCACGTTCGACGACGATTCGGCCACCGCCGCAACCGTGGCGGGCGCCCTGAGGCGCGGCAACCAGGCCGACGTCGTGATCGGCCTCGCGCACGCACCGGCGACCATGGATTCGACGGGGCGGGTCTCGGGCGATCTGGCGCGTTTGGCGCACGTGGCGGGCGTGGACCTGTGGCTCGGCGGGCACAGCCACACGCGGGTGGCGGGGGAGGTGGCGGGCACGCCCGTCCTGATCCCGGGAGCGCGTGGCGAGGCGGTCGCGGTATGCGACCTGGTCGTGGATCCGGTGCGGCATCGGGTGGTCGAGCGATCCGCGCGACTCGAGATCACCTGGGCGAATCGCGTGATCCCGGACTCGGCGATGGCGGCACTGGTCGAGCGCGCGCGCGCGTCGGTGGCGGCGCGTGCGGCCGAGCCGGTGGGCCGGAGCAGCCGCCGCCTCTCGCGCAGCCGCACCGGCGAGAGCACGCTCGGCGACCTCGTGACCGACGTCCTGCGCCGTACGACCGGCACCGACGTCGCGCTCCAGAACAACGGGGCCCTACGCGCCGACATGCCGGCGGGCCCGATCTCGCGCGGCATGGTCTACGATGCTCTGCCCTTCGAGAACACCCTCGTGACGCTCGAGCTGACCGGCGCGGAGGTGCGCCAAGCGATCGAGGACGGACTGCGCACCGAGCGGATCACACAGGTGAGCGGGATCGGCTACGTGTTCGACCTCGGAGCGCCCGCGGGGGCTCGCGTGCGCTCGATCGTGGACCTCGATGGGGCTCCCCTGGACAGCGCCCGCACCTACCGCGTCGTGTGCAACGACTTCATGGCCGGAGGCGGCGACGGCTACACCACGCTCGCCCGCGGCCGCAACGCACGTGACACCGGGCTTTCGTTGCGCGATTGCGTCGAAGCCGCGATCCGGGAAGCCTCGCGCAACGGCGCATTGGACGTGTCGGCCGAGGGACGGGTGAGCCGCGCCCCGGGCAGCCCGCCGCCTGAACGCGGCGAAGAATGAAGGCCGGTCGCCCGGGCGACCCAGGGGATCCGGTCGCGCGCGGGAATCGTCGCCGTCAGGGCGTGGTCGCGTCGCCCTTCATCAGATCGATGCGGGCGCGCTCGAAGTAGCTCTGCACCCCCGCTGCGAGCTGATGCGCCATGGACTTCTGGAACGCTCGGTTGTTCAGCAGACGGGCTTCGCTCGGGTTGTTGATGAACGCCGTCTCGACCAGGACCGAGGGAAACTCCACCGACTTCAGCACCACGAACCCCGCCTGCTTGACGCCGCGCGATTCGAGCCGGCGATCCGAGGCGACGTGGTCGAGGAGCGTCTCGGCCAGCAGCTGGCTCTGCTGGAGCGCCGACGTGCGCTTGACGTCGTAGAGGATATTGACCAGGTGATCTTCCGTCTGGTCGGGCACGCCCCCGACCAGGTCGGCCGCGTTTTCGAGGTCCGCCAAGTCGGCGTCGGCCTGGTCGCCCGCGCCACGCAGCGAGAGAAAATACACCTCGGTGCCGCTGCCGCGCCCACGCCGACGCGAGGAGTTGGCGTGAATGCTGATGAACAGGTCGGCTTTCATCTTCTCCGCCAAGTGATAGCGATCGCGCAGCGGGATGAAGTAATCGCCGTCGCGCGTCAGTACCGCGCGCACCCCCGGAATGTGGTTCAGCTCCTCGGCGAGCGCGCCCGCGATCGCCAACGTGACGTTCTTCTCGAGCACTCCTCGCGGCCCGCGCGCCCCCTTGTCCTCGCCCCCGTGCCCGGCGTCGACGGCGACGATGCGCACGCGGTCCCTCTTCTTGCGGGTCGCGATCCCCTCCAGCCGCCTCGCCTCGGCCGCCAGGGCGCCCGGACGCACCGCCTCGATCACGACGCGGTAGGGCTCGCCCTTGCCCGCGGCCAGGTCGAAGACGCGGAATCGGGTCGAATCGGCGAGCCACGCGTGAAAACGCGCACCGTCCACGCCGGTGACCAAGACCAGCGAATCGACCACGCCGTCCCCAACCCGCAGCACCTCGGGAACGTTCGCCGCCCTTGCCACCGGCTCGCCCGGCACGGTCACCAACACGGTCCGCGACACTCCGGAATCGGGCGCCACGCGCGCCACCGCCGCCGAGAACTCCATCACCACCCGCGTGGCGGTCGGCGAGGCCCACGAGCGTACCGCGAGCAAGGAAACGGCGGCCCTGGACCCCTCTGCCCCCGACCGGGCGGGCCCGAGCGAAAGCAGGATACCGATCAACGAGCCTGCAAGGTGACTTCGCATGGAACTCGGCAACCCTCCGTGGTTGCGGGGAGGCGGGTCGCCGCCTCCCCTGTTCCAGTGTTTCCGCGCCCCATGCGTCGCGTGGCGGGCGCCCGACTCATCAGTCGGAAAGCCTGAGCGGGATGAAC
>VBOY01000185.1 GCA_005893295.1 Candidatus Eiseniibacteriota bacterium
GTGAAGCCCGAAAGCGCGGTGAGCTATGGCGTCTAACATCCTGCTGCAGCCGCCGGCGGGCGGCAGGTGCGGGGTGCAATCAGCGGGGGCATTCGCCCACCGCGGCTGAGCATGGCGTTAGCCCGATAGTCGATGAACGATGATCACGACTTCCGCGTTGGCCAAGGTAGCCGCATCAGGCGACTCAGACGCACAGTTTCGTCTCGGGTATCGTTTCGCGTTCGGTCAAAGGCGGCCTCAGCGCTGGCGACATGCGGCAAGGTTGTGGGCCCGCGCAGCGCACCAGGGTCATCAGCGTGCTCAATTCTACTTAGGCACTTGCTATGACTCGGGGCACGGTGTCGCGAAGAATGTTGCGCGGGCCATGCGATGGTACGCGCTCGCGGCTCGCCAAGGTCACGAGACGGCTCAATATAACCTCGGCTTCGGGTACCGTGAAGGTGAGGGTGTTCCGAAGAGTCCTCGGCGTGCCGTGTTCTGGTTTCGCAAAGCTGCGAGGCAAGGCGATGCTGATGCCCTCCGTGACCTCGGCGTCTGTCTTCACGAGGGTCTGGGTGTGCGTCGCAACGATCGAGCCGCAGTGTGGTGCTACCTTCGAGCCGCTCGCCAGGCTGATCAGAAGTCGATGTTCAACCTTGGTCAATGTTATCGGTACGGTCACGGGACAAGGGTAGATGTTCGCAAGTCGGCATACTGGTTTCGTCGTGCGGCAAGAGCCGGTCACCGCGGCGCGAGAACGGCACTCCGCCAGCTCAAGAGGCGGTCGAAGTGACGAACGGGCTAACAACCGGCTGAAGCTGCCGGCGCGCGGGAGGCCCGTGGCGGAATCGAGGCTGCGTTCGCGCGCCGCAGCTTAGCCGGAGCGTTAGGCTTACAAGGAAGATGATTACCACTCCAAGAATCAACGGAAGCCTTCACGGCACGAGGATCGTTCGCGTCGGTATCTTCATGGTCGCGTTGGTCATGAGTATCCCGACACACGCGGTGGCTTGTGGTGACCGGGACGACAAGGCCCAAATCCAAAGTCGAGCGGAGTCGTTATATCGGGCGGCCGCAGAGGGTAGGTGGGCCGACGCTTATGCCCTCTTCCTCCCGCGGGACAAGCCTGACACGCCAATCGATCGTTTCATTACACTTTTCAGAAACCATCGACCGTTCAAGTGTCTTGCTGTGCGAATCCGGCGCCTGCACGACGAGGACGATCCCGCATACGTCGCAGATTTGCAGGTAGGGCACAGGTGGGTTGAGGCCTCGATGCACCTCAGCGTTGAGTATCCTGATGGGCGTCACGAGACAATCGGACACTATTCCGATCTCTGGGTCAAATCTCAGGGGGTGTGGTATTTCGCCGCCAACCGGAGAGGTCCTTATGGGTAGCCTTCCCGCGATGAAGCCTAACAACCGGCTGAAGCTGTCGGCGCGCGGGAGGTCGGCGTTAGGCGTCACGAGGATCGACGATGCAATTGTCAGATCTGCCACAGTTCTCAGTCGACGCAACGAAACTTGTCGGCGGCGCCTGGGTTCTAGAAGGGGTGTTCAACCACCTTCGGAGTGTCGCAGAAAATCGCAGTTGGCTGTACGCGCCGCGGGCGGCCCTGATTGGCGATCTCGAAGCGCTGGACCGGCAGACCCGCCGTGCGCGATTCAATACGATGGACCCCAATCCGCCGCGAATCCCCACGATGGGTCAGACGTTTCCTTGGTTGAGCGGGTATTGGCAGGCGTTTCACATTGATATCATCCTCGACCCTAATCACTTATGGAAGCCGCTCGTGTTCCGAGCTGAAGACGCCTTGGAACGCCCCATCCCTGAATGGCGCGTGCAACGCCGAGCGATCGGGGCGATCCCGCGCCCAGACGAGACTGTCGTCCCCGGAGCCTGGGACCACGAGCATTGCATGATCTGCAACTCCCACATCGACCCCGACGACTTGGGGTACCTTGATGACGATGAACACTGGCTGTGCACGAAGTGCCACGACTCCTATGCCGTGCCTCACGACCTAGGGTTCTTGGCGCCGTGACGCCTAACAACTGGCTGAAGCTGGCGGCGCGCGGGAGGCCCGTGGCGGACTGAGTGGCTGCGCACGCGCGCCGCAGCTTAGCCGGGGCGTTATCCGGACGAGAGCAAGCGACGGCATCTGCCGCTGGGACGAGCCCCTGAAGGAGGAAGCCGTGGCGAGACGACGAACGCCGCGAGCCGCGACCGTCGGCGTCGCCGAGCACGGTAACTCGGCGGTGCTCGTCACTGTCGGGATCGGCGGCGAGCTCCTCGATCGCCGGCGCATCGACCTCACAGACGGTCTGCCCACGCATCCGCATCACCACGAAGGGTCCTGGGCGGTCGGCCGCTATCTGAAGAGCCCGTGGGCGCGGGCGATTTCGCTCACCGACGCCGTGGCGCTAGTCGAGCGCGTGCGCGAGTCCGCCGCCTGCGGCGCGCGGGAGAGCCTCGAGGCGTTGGCCGCAGCGGTGCCCGTGCCGATTGCGAGGATCGCGATCAGGGTGTGCCCTGAGCTGCCGCCGACCACCGAGGAGCGGATTGCCGACAATCGCGCACAGACCGTCGCCGACTCCGTCATGTATCGCGAGGCCCTCGCGACAGCAGGCGAGGCGCGCGGTTGGTCGGTGTATTGGTACGATCGCGAGCGCGTGTTTCGCGACGCAGCGACGGTGCTCGGCCGCGAGGATATTGACGCTATCCTGCACGCGATGGGCCGATCGATCGGGCCGCCTTGGCAGGCAAGACACAAGCTTGCGGCAGCTGCGGCGCTTGCGGCCACGGGGCGCCGCGCGCCCACCGCCGGATAACAACCGGTTGCAGGCGACGGCGGGCGGGTCGGGAGTTGCATGGTGTCGCGCTGGGCGTGCGCCCGCCGCGCCTGAACCGGAGCGTTAGGTTCCTCCTTTGAGGTTGGCAGATGGCAGTGAACACACGCTTGAAGGTCCTGAGCGCCTTGGTACTGGCCATGGCCCTCGCTTTGCCAATGTCGTCCTGCTCGTATTACGTTGATCCCGAGGGCAGGCCTGTCGGCATTCTCGGCTCGGGTCCACCACAGGCCGACTCGCGCGAGGTCAATTCCTACTCATACGCTTTGGAATCGTTTCGTCCTGAAACGCTTAGCAGCTGGTTCCTGATTGCTTCATTCTTGTGGCCCATTCCAATGTTGGCGATTCAGCTTTTGCGGCCGCGTTCCATGCTGAGTCGGGTTGTGTGGTGGCTCGACCCGGCCCTAGCCATCGGGTCGGGAGGCTACATCATCAGCGTGGCTTCGATCTTCAGTCGTCCGGCCCTGGGCGCCTATTGTGCGTGCGCCGCACTCCTTCCCTATACAGCCATGTGGGTGCACGAACTCGTGTACAGGTTGCGGGGCTTGGGTGGCAAGGACGAACCTAACTACCCGCTGCAGCCGCCGGCGGGCGGCAGGCTCGGGGTGAATTGACCGGGGACATGCGCCCGCCGCGGCTGAGCGGGAGCGTTAGATTCCATG
>VBOY01000186.1 GCA_005893295.1 Candidatus Eiseniibacteriota bacterium
CAGCACGTAGCTGGCGATGACCGCGGCGAAGCTGATCGAGATCGCGCTGGAGCGGAACAGGAACACCGGCATGCGCTGCGCGGCGGCGGCCAGGCCGATGAGGATCGCCAGCATCAACGGGTCGACGTGGGCCAGGCTGAGCGTGCGCAGCGACTGCGCCAGCGCCAGCGCCCCCAGCGCGGCGACGAAGAGGACGTAGACGCGAAGTCCTTGTCTCATCGCGCGCCGCCCTCTCGCGGATCTGTTTCCCAACCTACGGTCTCCCACATGACGCCCTCCCAGCTGACGCTTTCCCATGTCACTGCTTCCCAGGTCACGCTTTCCCAGGTGACGGCTTCCCATGTCACGCCTTCCCAGGTGATGCCCCCCCACGTCGCGCCGCTGCCCGTGACGCCGCTCCTGGCGAGCGTCTGCATCAACAGCCGCGACGGAAGGAGGTCCTTGTTGACGCTGCGCTCGGTCGCGGTGAGGGCCCTCGCGGCCTCGACGGCCTCGCGCGGCGAGCCCACGATGATGCGGCCGGATCCGACGATGGCGCCCTTGATCTTCGTCGGCGAGTAGTCGGGGTGATAGCTGCGCACGAGCGCGGCGACGCCCGCGACCATCGCGCTCGATACCGATGTGCCGGACATGCGCGTGTAGAAGGTCGGATCGAAGCTGATGCTCGTCGTGGTCGGCTTGCCGGGGACGGAGTCCGTTGTCTCGACCGTCGCGTCGCGCGTCGTGCCGTCGATGGCACGTAGCGACATGACACGGCGGCCAGGCGCGAGAATGTCCGGCTTCGCGAAGCGGTCGATCGTCGGGCCGCGGCTCGAGAAGAGCGACTCGCGGTCGTCCTGTCCCGCGACGGTGCCCTGGTCGTCGAAGCTGCCGGCGGTGATGACGAATGGATCCGCACCCGGCGTCGAGACCCTGCCGCCGACCGGGCCGTCGTTGCCGGCGGCAGCGACGACCGCGATGCCGGAGAACCATGCCGCCTCGGCGAGCGCCGCGAGCAGATCCGCGTGATACGAAGAGGTCTGCCTCGTGCCGATCGACAGGTTGAGCACTCCGATGCCGAATGCCTTCCGATGTTTGAGCAGCCAGTCGAACGCCGCGACGACGTCGCGCAGAAGACCGTTGCCGTTCTTGTCGAGGACGCGCAGGTCGACGAGCCGCGCGTCCGGTGCGACGCCGCGGAACGTCTGGCCATTCGCGGCGATGATCCCCGCGAGGTGCGTACCGTGGCCGGCCGGATCGAGGGACGTTGCGCCGTCCGCGACGAAGTTCACGCGCGTCACGACCTTGTTCGCGGAGAGGTTGGGGTTCAGGCCGATGCCGCTGTCGATGAGCGCGACCACGACGCCCGCGCCGGTCGAGCGGGTCCATGCGGTGGGCGCGTGGATCGCCGCGTTGCCAGCGCTCGTTGCCCGTGACGCGTCGCCGAACTGGTCGAGCCAGCTGTCGGGCCCGCCACCGGCCGCGACGACGGTCGCGTCGGTGGTGGCGCGAAGCACAGAGCGATCGGTCCCGATGCTGTTGAGGGCGGCGCCCGAGACGCGGGCGCTTACGACGTCGATGCTGTCGAAGACGGCGACCTCGGTGGCGCCGGCCGCGGTGAGGTCGTGCGCGACGGTCCACGCGGTGCCGGCCGCGACCTGGATGAGGGCAACATCGCCGGCGTGAAGGGCGGGATCGACACCGACGCGCGCGACGGAGGCGCGACCAGTCCATGCGGTCCCGGCGAGCAGCGTGAGGATCAGGATCGACGTGACGAAACGTCCAACGGCGCGCAGCATCCCCACCTACCCCTTCATGTCCCGGTGAAGTTTTGCGCTTTCGTCACTCTTTGGTCATCACCCGCGCGAGTGAAGGGGAGGACCCGCGAGTTACACCCGATACAGCACAGAAACCCCGGGCTCGCCGCGGTGCAAGCGCCTAGATCAATCGGTGTATTCGGTACCGTGCTGCGCTCATCTGTTTGGCGTGTTGGTGTCGCTTACGCCGCACTAGGAGGCGCGCGTCGCACGTCGAATGAGGTCGCGGTTAGAGCGTGAGGCGCACGGCCTCGACGGCCTGCTGGTAGACCTGCTCGTGCGGGCTCTGGGCGCCGCGGGCGCTCTTGCGCCGCTCGCCGACCACGGTCTTGATGAAGGCCTCGACCACCACCGGGTTGAACTGGGTGCCGCTGTTGGACCGCAGCTCGCGCAGCGCCGCCTTGGCCGACAGCGCCGGACGGTAGGGCCGGCTCTGTGTCATCGCCTGGTAGGCGTCGGCGACGGCGATGATCTGGGCCGCCAGCGGGATCTTGTCGGCGCGTAGTCCCTGCGGGTACCCCGTGCCGTCGAAGCGCTCGTGGTGGCTCAGCACGATCGGCCGGATGCGCTCCAGCATCGGCACGTTGGAGAGCAGATTGGCGCCGATCACCGGATGGGCCTTGACCTCGGCCCACTCGCGGGCGTCAAGGGCGCTGGGCTTGCGCAGCAGGTGCTCGGGCACCCCGATGGTGCCGATGTCGTGGAAGAGGGCCCCCAGCTTGATCGCCGCCAGCTCGTCGTCGCTGCAGCCCAGCTGCGTCGCGACCTGCACCGCGTAGAACATGGTCTGGGCCGCGCCCTTGGCGGTGCGCGACTCCTTGGCTTCCAGGGCGCCGATGAGCGCGCCGATCACCGACAGGTGCGACTCCTCGAGGCGGTCGTTGGTGCGCCGCAGCATGTCGTTGACCGACTGCAGCTCCTCGTTGCGCGCGCGGACCTCGCTGCTCTTGGCCATGTACAGCTTGAAGCTGTACCAGGCGACCCCCAGGGGCAGGGTGAAGACCACCACCCCGAAGACTCCGAGGGCCTGCGAGGCCAGCGCCAGTGCCGCGCCCTGCGCCGCGGTGGCCAGGAAGTTCACCGGCATCCAGCTGTAGTTGGTGCGCCAGACCGCCACGAAGCTCTGGCGCTCGCTGATCGCGATCACCAGCGCGGTGCTGGCGGTGTTCACCAGGAAGTACGCGGCGGCCGAGACCGCCACCGCCGCCAGGGTCAGGGCGATCTCACCGGGCGGCACCTGGCCACCCACCAGGCGGTACACGCTGCCGCCGACGAAGGCCGATGTCGCAAGCGACCCGGCGTTGAACAGCGCTTTCAGCAGTGGCTTGCGCCGCGGGGTGAAGGCGTTCACCGCGGCCTGGAACAGGCTGACCACGACCGCGACCTCGGTGCCGTACAGCACGTAGCTGGCGATGACCGCGGCGAAGCTGATCGAGATCGCGCTGGAGCGGAACAGGAACACCGGCATGCGCTGCGCGGCGGCGGCCAGGCCGATGAGGATCGCCAGCATCAACGGGTCGACGTGGGCCAGGCTGAGCGTGCGCAGCGACTGCGCCAGCGCCAGCGCCCCCAGCGCGGCGACGAAGAG
>VBOY01000094.1 GCA_005893295.1 Candidatus Eiseniibacteriota bacterium
AACACCCGGAGCGGAGGGACCAAGAGGAGGTGACGCAAGAATGCGCAAGCTGTTCGCTCTGGCCTTGGTCGGCCTTCTAGCGATGACGATCGCGTTCGCCGTGATGGGATGCGGACACAAGGCCGAGGAGTCGAGCACGACCACCGAGTCGACCCCTTCAGAGGGCATGATGTCCGACACGACGACGTCGGACACCGGGATGACGGACACCACGATGCACCAATAGCGCCCGGGTGGCGTGATGAAAAAGGGAGGGGAGGCTCTAAGGTCTTCCCTCCCTATATCTTTTGGCAGCGAGCCGCCGGCGTTGGCTCCTCGAGTGCTAGGGCGATGGGTTGTCCAACCCAATGGCTCGAAGGGGCTTGATTGAAACCCGGCGACCCCGCCGTCCGTATCCAGGCCACCAAGAGGCGTCACGATGAACCAGCGAATCGTATGGACGGCGTTGGCCTTGATCGTTCCGACGGCGGCTCGCGCCGAGGACGTTTGGCGTGAGCAGAGCCAGATGGCCGTGGACCGAGCCGGTGTGTCGGCGGTCGAAGTCTTCAACGCTCGAGGAGAGATCCTGGCCCGGCCCAGCGCCGATGGGCGGATCCACGTCCAAGCGCTCAAAGTGGTCCGGGCCACCGGCCCGGCGCGGCGCCGCGAGCTGTCTCGCGAGACGGTGGTGGAGACCAGCCGCCAGGACGGGCGCTTCGTCGTGCAGGTTCGTTACCCCCAGCGCCACACGGTGCGGGTCAGCCTGTGGAAGACCTTCGGCGATTTCACGCTGCCGCGCGTCGACGTGCGGATCGTGCTCGAGGTGCCCGCCGGACTGCCGGTGGTTCTCAATTCCACGAGCGGCGACCTGAGGAGCGAGGATCTCGCCGGCGTTCAGACTCTGAGAACCACGAGCGGCGACGTGAACGTGCAGGGTGCGCGCGCCCCGGTTCAGGTCTCGACCACCAGCGGCGACATTTCCGGCTCCGACATCGGCAACGCCCGGGTGGTTACGGTGAGCGGCGATCTCGACTTCAGCGACTCGCGCGGGGTCATCATCGCGACCTCGACCAGCGGTGACGTCGTGGTGCGCGGCTCGTCGGATTCGCTCGGCGTTCGTACGGTGAGCGGCAACGTGGAGGCCGAGGGGGCCCGCCGCGGCGTATCCGTGAGCACCACCAGCGGCGACATCCGGATCCGGCGTGCCTCGGGGAACGTCCAGATCGCCAGCCAGAGCGGAGAGGTGGCGGCGGGATTGGCGCCACCGCTTCACAGCGCGAACATCGAGGCGTCGAGTGGCGATATCCACGCCAAGCTGGCGCGCACGTTGGGATGCCGCCTGGACGTTCGCACGTCGAACGGCACGATCGGGATCGAGTTGCCCGTGCATGCGAAAACGGTGACGCGTCGTATGATCACGGCCGTGGTGCGCGAGGGCACGACCCCGGTTCAGCTCCGCACCTCGAGCGGAAGCATCACGGTGACCGAGGGGGAGGGCCGGCCATGACGCAACCTGCGAAGCTCGGTGTGGCGGCGCTCGGTGTGGCGCTGCTCGTCCTGGGGTCGGGCGCAATGCGCGGTTGGGGACGGCCGAGCGTGTCCCAGGCGTGGGCGCAGTCCCAGACGATGGAGTTCAAACCGGTGCCTCCCGAGAGCGCCGAGGCTCTCGAGCGTCGCTCCGGCCGGCATCCATCGTCGATTCCGGCGCCGCCCGCGACCCCCGAGCCCCCCTCGCCGCCGGTGGTGACGCGCTCCGGGGACATCACGCGGATCGGGTCCGACATCCACATCGGCAAGGACGAAGTGGTGGACGGGAGCGTGATCGCGATCCAGGGGGACGTACGGGTCGACGGGCATGTGCGGGGCAGCGTCTCCTCCACCGGGGGCGACGTTTACCTCAGCTCCACCGCTCGCGTGGACGGTGACGTCGTCTCGATCGGAGGCGAGCTGCACGAGGAGCCCGGCGCCTCGGTGGGCGGACAGCGCAGCACGGTGCTCAACATGACCCGCGAGCGCCACCTGAGACGGCTCGACGGGCGGCTACGCGATCGCTTGCGGGAGGACATCGAGGAGCAGACGGGCCATGCGGCGGCGTTGGTCGCGAGGATGGCGTGGCTCCTGATCTGGTTGGGGATCGCCTGGGGGGTGACGCGGTTCGCCCCGGTGCGCACCAGCACCGCCGTGGACATGCTGCGGCGGGAGCCGGGGATGTCGCTGCTGGTAGGCTTCCTCACCGCGCTCCTGCTCGCACCGTCGCTGGTGGCGCTGGCGCTGGTGGCGGCGATCCTCTGCATCACGATCATCGGCATTCCCTTGGCAGTGGGGGCGCTGCTGGGCTACGTGGCATTGCTGGTGGTGGTCTGTGTGTGGGGCGTGCTGATCGGAGTCGTGCCGGTCGGACAGTTCGTCGGCGCGCGCCTTGCGGCCCGTTCGAGTGCCGCGCCGCAGCCGCTCTCGCTGCTGCGGGCCGCGGTGTACGGCGTGATCGCGATCGAAGGCACGCGGGTGATCGGCGAGGCGTTCCACTTCGTGCCGTTCTTGGGCTGGGTGGGCACGTTGATCAAGGTCGTGTGGTGGATATCGGGCAGTCTGATCCTGATGTTCGGGGCCGGCGCGCTCATGCGCTCCAAGTTCGGGCAGGGACCGGGCGGCCGCTGGTGGCCGCTGCGTCCGGCGCGCCCCGTCGATTCTTCCGGGTCCGGCCCGGTGGCCCAACCGAGCCCCGGCCCGGCGGCGGCCGGTGCGCCGGCCGCGCCTGAGTCGACCAGTCCGCCCCCGCCAGGCGGCGCCTGGGCCCCGCCCGACCCGAGCGGCGCCGCGCCGCCCTCCCCGCCGGCGCCGACCGTGCACCCATCGCCTTGGGCGCCGCCCGATCCCGGGGCGCCGGGGCCGGCGTAGACCGAACCGACGGCATCGGGGCCCGGTCGCGGCCTGAAAAATCCCGTCTTCCGTTGCCCCCCGTCGTTCCCGCACGATCCGTCCAGGGAGGGCCGCCGGCATGAGCGCCGACGCGTTGTGGGTGCTATGCCTATTGCTGTTCGCGGACGGCGCGACGTTCGCGGTCTTCACCACCGCCCTTCTCTTGCAATACGGCAAGCTCCACCCGCCCTGGCTCGTGGCGGTGGCGGGCGGTGCGGCGAGTGCTCTGGGCAGCATGCTCCAGCTGCTCGCGCTACGCTGGGCGCTCGCCTCGGGGCAGCCGTGGATGCGGCGCTTGGCTCCTTCGCGCGCCAAGCTCGTCGCCGCACTCGAGCGCTATCCATCGGCTTCCTTCTTGGCGCTCGTGCTGGCGCGGGCCACGCCGCTGCCGGACGCTCCACTCAAGCTGGTGGCCGCCGCGGTCGGATACCCGGTCGCGCTCTACGGCCTGGCGATCTATCTGGGGGCCCTGCCGTACTACTTCGCGCTCGCCTTGCTGGGCCAGAAGCTCCACGTCCCGGGCTGGCTGTTGATCGCGGCCACGTTGGCGATTCTGCTGGGAGTGGCGGTGGATCGCCTGCGACGGCGCGCCCGACGCCGGGCATGAGCCGCTCACGCCGGCGGCAGACCCGCAAGCCCGCCGCCGTCTCCGCGGGCCCGCGCGTCATCGGGGTCGACTCGGGAGGGACGTTCACCGATTTCGTGGCGCTGGGTCCCACCGGCATCCACGTACTCAAGCTTCCCTCCACGCCTCGCGCTCCCGATCGTGCCGTGGTCGCCGGGCTCGGGCGTCTTGGTGCCGCGCGCGGCACCCTGGTCCGCCATGGCTCGACCGTCGCCACCAACACGCTGCTCGAGCGCACCGGCGCCAGGGTGGTGCTGTTGACGACGCGAGGCTTCGAGGACCTGCTCGAGATCGGACGCCAGGATCGCGCGGCGCTCTATGCGTTGGCTCCACGAGGGCTCGAGCCATTGGTCCCGCGGCGCCGTCGCATCGGAGTCGAGGAGCGTCTCGGGCCGCGCGGCGAGCGCTGGCTGCCGCTCACCGGCGCCGCGGTGCGCCGGGCGTTTCGCGCCGTCTCCGGCCGGCGCCCGCAGGCGATCGCGATCGGATTGCTTCACGCGTATGCCGACCCCGCGCACGAGCGTCGCCTGGGCCGCGCGCTCTCGCGGCTCGGGGTTCCGATCACGCTCTCCTCGCACCTGTGTCCCGAGATCCGCGAGTACGAACGTCTCTCGACCACGGTCCTGAACGCGTACCTCGGGCCTCGCGTCTGCGGCTACCTCGCGGGGCTCGCGCGTGGAACCGCGGCGCGGGTCGAGGTGGTGCTGTCGCACGGCGGAACGGCGACCGCCTCCGAGGCGGCGCGCGAGCCAGTACGCCAACTCCTCTCCGGCCCCGCCGCGGGGCTCGCCGCGGCGCGCGACGTGGCCGCTGCGTGTGGCTACGAGCGAGCGCTCACGCTGGACGTGGGCGGCACGTCCACCGACTGCGCCTACGTGGACCAGGGCCTCCTGCCACGGCGCCGCGCGCGCACCGTCGCCGGCTTTCCGGTATTGCTGCCCTTGCTCGACGTCCACACCGTGGGCGCCGGCGGGGGCTCGATCGCCACCTGCGCCTCGGGTGGTCTGCTCGAGGTGGGGCCCCAGAGCGCCGGCGCCGATCCCGGTCCCGCCTGCTACGGGCGCGGCGGACCGCCCACGCTGACCGACGCCCTCTTGGTGCTGGGCCGGTTGTCCGCGGGGCGCCTGAAGGGCAGCGCGCTGCTGCTGGACCATCGGGCCGCCGAGCGCGCGATGCTGCTGCTCGCCGATCGGCTCGAGCTCGCGGGCCCCGTCGCCGCCGCGCTGGGCGTGGCGCAGTTGGCGGAGGCTCACATCGAAGCGGCGCTCCGGAAGGTGTCGGTCGAGCGCGGCCACGATCCACGGGGCGCGGCCCTGGTGGCGTTCGGCGGGGCCGGAGGCTTGCACGCGTGCCCGGTGGCGGAAGCCCTGGGCTGTGAGGCGGTGCTGGCGCCGCGTCACGCGGGATTGCTGTCCGCGCTCGGCGCCTTGACCGGAGGCGCTCGGCGCGAGGCGAGTCGCTCGGTGCTGCTCGACGCACGCGAGCGCGATGCCCTCGAGCGCGGCCTGGCGGCACTCGAGCGACGCGTACGCGGGTCGTTCCCCAGCGATCGACGACCTCGGCTCCGCATCGAGCGCTGGGCCGAGGTGCGCTACGCCGGCCAGTCTCACGAGCTCTCGGTACGGTACGGATCCGACCTCGCCGCCCGCTTCCATCGGGCGCACGCGCGGAGCTTCGGCTTCTTCGAGTCACGGCGCGCGATCGAGGTCGTGACGTTGGAAGTGCGCGCGTCGCTGCCGGGCGAGCGGATCGCGCCTGCCAGGGCATGGGAGGGCGCCACGCGCCCGGCCGGCCGCGCCCGCGTGCGAGGCTCGAGCGGCTGGGTCTCGGCGCCCGTGTGGGAGCGCGAGGGCCTCTCGTCCCGATTTGCCACCCGCGGGCCCGCACTGATCCTGGAGGCCGGCTCGACGCTGTGGGTCCCGAAACGCTGGCGCGCCCGGATGCATCCCTCCGGCACGCTGGTGCTCACGCGAGGACGCTCGTGATCGGGCCTGGGCGGCGTCGCGCTCTCGATCCGGTCCGGCTCGCCCTCGAGCGCAGCCTGTTCGAGAGCTGCGCCGAGGAGATGGGGGTGACCCTGATGCGTACGGCCCACTCGCCCAACATCAAGGAGCGGTTGGACCATTCGTGCGCGATCTTCGACCGGCGCGGACGACTGGTCGCCCAGGCCGCGCACATCCCAGTCCATCTCGGTAGCATGCCGCGCGCCGTCGAGGCTTCGCTGGCGCTCGCCCCGTTCGCGCCCGGCGACGTCGTGCTGCTCAACGATCCCTACGCTGGCGGCACGCACCTGCCGGATCTCACCATGGTCACTCCGGTGTTCCTGGGACCCGGGGCGCCGGAGTTCTTCGTCGCCAACCGCGCCCACCACGCTGACGTGGGAGGTGCGGCCCCCGGTTCGATGCCGCTTGCGCGGGAGATCTACGAGGAGGGGCTGCGCGTTCCGCCGCTCCGCCTCGTGCGGGGCGGACGACTCGAGGAGGATGTGCTGCGGCTGCTGCTCGCCAACGTGCGCACCCCCGAGGAGCGCGAAGCCGACCTCAAGGCGGGGCTCGGCGCGCAGGCGATCGGGGTCGAGCGCTTGCGCGAACTGGCACGCCGCGCCGGTGCGGGCGATCGCGGTCGGGCCGCGCTCCGCAGGGCCGCCGAGGACTTGATGCAGGTCGCCGAGCGCAGCGTGCGGGCCGCGCTTCGCGCCCTTCCGCGCGGACAGTTCCGACACCATGACGTGCTGGACGACGATGGGATGAGCGACCAGCCCATCGAGATCGCGGTGACGTTGACCGTGGGCGAGGGGCGAGCGCGCGTGGACTTCACCGGCTCGAGCCCCCAGACCTCGGGGCCGGTCAACGCGGTCGAGGCGGTCTCTCGTGCCGCCACCTGGTACGCGGTGCGCTGCGTCCTGGGAGAGATCCCGATCAACCATGGCACGTTCCGTCCGATCGAGGTCGTGGCACCCCCCGGCACCGTGGTCCACGCCCTGCCGCCGGCGGCCGTGGGGGCCGGGAACGTGGAGACCTCGCAGCGGATCGTGGACGTGGTTCTGGGCGCCTTCGCGAAGGCGTTGCCCGATCGCATCCCGGCCGCGAGCAGCGGCACCATGAACAACCTCTTGATCGGAGGCGTCGACCCGCGCACCGGACGACCGTTCTCGTACTACGAGACCCTCGCGGGAGGGCATGGCGCCGGCCCCGGTTGGCACGGCGCCTCGGCGCTGCAGGCCCACATGACGAACACCCGCAACACGCCGGTCGAGGCCCTCGAGCACGCCTACCCGTTGCGGGTCGTGGGGACCCAAATTCGTCGCGGCAGCGGCGGCCGCGGTCGTTTCCGCGGCGGCGATGGGATCGAGCGTACGTTGGAGCTGCGCGCCCGGGCGCGGGTCACGGTGATCGCCGATCGCAGGCGGCGCGGCCCGTACGGCCTTTCGGGAGGCCGTGCCGGGGCACGCGGCTTTACGCGGGTGGAGCAGCCAGGCCCATCCGGCGCCGCGGAGCGATCGCGCGCGCCCTGGCCGGGCAAGTTCCAAGCGGATCTGGCCGCGGGGTCGGTGTTGACCCTGGCGAGCCCCGGCGGCGGAGGGTTCGGGCGCCCCGCCCGCCGGCGCGGGCGCCGAGTCCGCAGCGGACGCCGCGCGCCTTAGGTGCGCGGGCGGGAGGCGCAGCGCCGGACCCGCAGAATCATGCGCATCGAATCGCCCCGGATCTCGAGCGGCGCGGCGTGACCCTGGAAAGAATCGCTACGAATGCTCTTGACCGCCCTGTGGACCCTATCGGGGCGGCTTCGCCCATGCTCGCCAAAGAGCGTCCCATCGTGCGCAGGATGCGCGCCGGCGGCTTGAATCCTCCTCGCCACCGAAAGACTTCGCGGCGCTCCGATCGCCGCGCGCTCCGGCGGAGCCTGGGCGCCGAAATCGGTCGTGATACAAAAGAGTGCGTCAATCGCTGCCCTCGGCGTCCCGCCCCCGTCGAGGAGTCTCACGTGAAACCCTACGCGCTTTCGCATCTGAGCGATGGAGCACTGCTCCAGGGCCTCACCGCGCTGGTCGCGCGGGAGCGCACTACCACCGCTACGCTCCTGGCCCATCTCGCCGAGGTCGATGCACGCCGGCTCTACCTGCCGGCGGCGTACCCTTCGATGTACGCATACTGTGTGCAGGAGCTGCGTCTGTCCGAAGATGCCGCGTACAAGCGCATCCAGGCGGCGCGAGCGGCACGGCAGTTTCCGACCCTGTTTGCGGCCCTGGCGGACGGGCGGCTGCACCTGAGCGCGGTGGTCCTGCTGGCCCCGTATCTGAATCAGGAGAACATCGACGAGCTGCTGGCGGCCGCCGCGGACAAGAGCAAGTCGG
>VBOY01000023.1:0-5247 GCA_005893295.1 Candidatus Eiseniibacteriota bacterium
CGCTTCCGCTCTGCGAGCCGCGCGCCTGAGCACCCCGATAGAAGCGCTCGAACACGTGCGGTAGCTCCTCGGCGGGGAGCCCTGGCCCGTCGTCGCTCACGGTGAGTCGCCAGCGCCAGGGCGGCTCGGCGGGCCGCTCCAGCGCCACGGTCACACGTCCACCGGTCGGCACGTAGCGCCCCGCGTTCACGAGCAGGTTGTCGAGCACCTGCTCGAGCCGCAGGCCGTCAGCTTCGACCCATGCCTCGCCTGGGGCGGCCCGCCACTCGAGATGGAGGTGCGCGCCCGCGTAGCGTGGGGCGAAGCGTTCGATCGTGTTCCGGCACAGGGCAGCCCAATCGAGCCGCTCCCGGTCGAGGGGCGTCGCTCCGGCCTCGAGACGCGCCAGCTCGAACAGATCGCGGATCAGGCGGCCGGCATCCTGGCGTCGAAGGGGCAGACCGGCGGATTCCAGAACCCGGACGACCAGGTGCTGATCCCGCTCCAGACCGCGCAAGCGCGGCTGATGGGAGGCGACCGGCTGCGCGCGATCAACGTGCTGGCGCCCCACGAGGACGAGATCCCCGCCACCATGGCCGAGGTCACCCGCATCTTGCGCCGGCAGCATCATCTCCGCAGCGGCCAGAGCGACGACTTCTCGATCCGCAATCAGGCCGACTTCCTGGCCACCCTGGGCGAAACGACGCAGGTGTTCACCTGGCTGCTCGCAGGGATCGCGGCGGTGAGCCTGATCGTCGGCGGGATCGGCATCATGAACATCATGCTCGTGTCGGTCACCGAGCGAACGCGGGAGATCGGAATCCGCAAGGCGCTTGGCGCCACGCCGAGACGATTCTCATGCAGTTCCTGATCGAGGCGGTGGTGCTCTGCCTGCTGGGCGGCACGGTGGGCGTGGCCCTCGGCGCGGCCGCCGCGGGAGTCCTTCACGCGACACTCAACTGGAGCACTTCCGTGGGCGCCGCGTCGGTGGCGATGGCGTTCGGCTTTGCGGCCGCGGTGGGCGTGATTTTCGGCGTGTGGCCGGCGCGGCGCGCGGCCTCGCTCGACCCGATCGAAGCGCTGCATTACGAATAGGAGCACCGACCGACATGGAGTCTTTTCACTCGAGCGACGCGTGGGCTCACCCGAGAGTTCCCATGGCGTCTTCCTCCGTATCCGCAGACATTGCCTCGCGGAATCGAGGTCGGATGGCACGGCCTCCTGACCCACATTTGGTATGGACTCTGCGCTCCCGGTGGGGCATCAATGAAGGCGTGGCCCAAGTTCTGAATCCGAATTCAGCGAGCCCGCGACGGCTTCGCAACCGACTTCGAGACGCGACCCGGCGGGCCATCCTGGAAGCTGCCGAGGACGTGTACTCGCGGTGGGGGATCGGGGCGGGTAAAATCGAGGAGGTGGCGGCGCGCGCGGGGGTCTCGGTGGGCACGGTCTACAACTATTTCGCCGACCGCCGAACCCTGGCGACCTCGCTGGTCGAGACTCGCCGAGCCGAGCTCTTGAATCGGGTGGATGCCGCCCTGGCCTGCTGTGATTCGTTCGAATCGCGTCTGCGGGCGTTTCTCGACGCGGTTCTCCAGCACTTCGCGCGCCACCGCAAGTTCTTCGCCATCCTGGTCCACGGCGAGTCGGGTCGACACGGGGCCGGCCCGTTGGCCGGATCTGCGGGCCCCAGCGCGACCTTGCACGAGCTGACGCGCCGCGCCCGCGCGATCGTGGATCTGGGCCAGGCGCTCGGGCGACTACGCGACGAGGATCCCGGGTTCTTGGCCGCGGTGCTGGTGGGCGCGGTGCGTGCGGTGCTGCTCCGCTCGCTGACCGAACGCGGCGAGCCCGAGCTCGAAGGCCTGCGGGAGCGGCTCGAATGCATGTTCCTTCGCGGCGCGGGGGGCTGAGCATGGGTGCTTGGGTGACGGCGCGGTGGCGCGTGCGACTCCGCCGAATGGCAGGCCTTGGGCTGCTCGTGTTCGAGGCCGGATCGGGCGCGATTCTCCAAAGCTGCGCGCGCGATCCCAAGGCGCGCGTCGCGCGCGTGCCGGTAGCGATCGCCGCGGCCGAGCAGCGCCCGATGCCGTTCGCGCTGCTCTCCACCGGCACGGTCGAGCCGATCGAGACTGCCGCGGTGGGCTCACAGGTGGGCGGGACCGTGACGCGCCTGGCGTTTCGCGAGGGAGACGAGGTGCAGTCGGGGCAAATGCTGATCCAGCTCGACCCGCGTCCGTTTCGAGCTGCCCTCGAGCGGGCCTCGGCCGCCCTGGCCCGGGATCGTGCGCTGGCGGAGAATGCCCGCTCGGAAGCCGACCGCGGCGAGCGACTGTTCCAACAGAATGTGATCGCCCAAGCGGACCTCGACCAGAAACGCGCCGCCGCAGCTGCGATGATGGCGACCGTCCGGGTCGATTCTGCCGCGGAGGCGGCGGCGCGTCTGGACCTTCGCTACGCCTCGATCCGCGCGCCGATCAGCGGACGCACCGGCCGGCTGATGATCCACGTCGGCGACTACGTCAAGGCCGCGACTTCGGATCCGCTCGTCACCATCAACCAGACGCACCCGGTCCGGGTGCGATTCACAGTGCCGCAGGACGATGTCCCGCTCGTCCAGCGCTACCGCGCCGCTCGGCCCCGCGTGCTGGGGCGCCTTCCGGGTGACGACTCCACCGCGGTCGAGGGAACGCTGGCGTTCGTCGACAACGCCGTGGACCCGCAGAGCGGCACTCTGCTTCTCAAGGGAGAGTTTCCGAACCGCGACCGGCGTCTGGTGCCGGGCCAGTTCATCGATGTGCGCCTCGTGCTCTACGTCGAGCCGCGCGCGACCGTGGTGCCGAGCGTGGCCGTGACCACCGGTCAGCAGGGCTCCTACGTCTATGTGCTCAATCCCGACTCCACGGTGACTCCGCGGCCGGTGGCGGTCGAACGAACGGCGGACGACATGGCGATCGTCGCCCGCGGCCTCAAGCCGGGCGAGATCGTGATCACCGACGGTCAGCTGCGACTCTCGCCCGGAGCCAAGGTGCTGGTGCGCAAAGAGCGGGAGGGACCCTCGTGAACCTCTCGGCGGTCTTCATCCAGCGGCCGGTCATGACCACGTTGGTCATGGCGGGCATCCTGATGTTCGGCCTCGTGGGCTACACGCTGCTGCCGGTGAGCGACCTGCCGAACGTGGACTATCCGGTGATCTCGGTGACCGCGAATCTGCCCGGCGCGAGCCCCGAAACCATGGCTTCGGCGGTCGCCACGCCGCTCGAAAAACAATTCACCACCATCGCCGGCGTCGACGCCATGACCTCGTCGAGCAGTCCATCGATGCCGCGGCGCAAGACGTGCAATCGGCGATCGCCAAGACCCTGCGCTCGCTGCCCACCGGCATCATTCCGCCCTCGTACCAGAAGGTGAACCCGGCCGATCAGCCGATCCTCTATCTCGCCCTCACGTCGCGCATGCTGCCGCTCTCACAACTCGACGAGTACGCCGAGAACGTGCTGGCGCAGCGCATCTCGGCATTGAAGGGCGTCGCGCAGGTCTCGGTGTTCGGCGCCCAGAAGTACGCGGTGCGCGTCCAGCTCGACCCCAAAGCGCTGTCGTCGCGCGGCATCGCGATCGGGACCGTGAGCGAGGCGATCCAGGCGGCAAACGTCAACCTGCCGACCGGCATCCTCTGGGGACCGAACCGCACGGCTACGGTCCAGGCCACCGGACAGCTGCACAACGCCGCCGAGTTCGGCGCGATCGTGGTCGCCACCCGTGACGGCGCGCCGGTGCGTCTGCGCGACCTCGGCCTGGTCCTGGACGACGTGCAGAACAACAAGGTCGCGAGCTGGTTCCGGGGCCAGCGGTCGATCGTGCTCGCGATCCAGCGCCAACCGGGCACGAACACCGTTCAGGTCGCCGCCGGGGTGCAACGCCTGCTCAAGACCCTCGAGCGACAGCTGCCCGCCTCGGTCGAGGTCCACACGCTCTACGACCGGTCGGTCTCGATCCGCAACTCGGTGCAGGATGTCCAGTTCACGTTGCTGCTGACGCTGGCCCTGGTCGTCATGGTGATCTTCCTCTTCCTGCGCAACCTCCCGGCGACCGTGATCCCGAGCCTGGCTCTCCCGTTCTCGATCGTGGGCACCTTCGCCCTGATGTATCGACTGGGCTACAGCCTCGACAATCTGTCCCTGATGGCGCTGACGCTCTCGGTGGGCTTCGTGGTCGACGATGCGATCGTGATGCTGGAAAACATTCACCGGCACATGGAGCAGGGCAAGCCCGCGTTGCGAGCCGCATTCGAGGGGTCGCGTGAGATCGGATTCACGATCTTGTCGATGACCCTGTCGCTGGTGGCGGTGTTCATCCCGGTCTTGCTGATGGGAGGACTGCTGGGCCGGCTGTTCCACGAGTTCGCGGTGACGATCAGCGTGGCGATCCTGGTGTCGGGGTTCGTTTCGCTCACGCTCACGCCGATGTTGTGCAGTCGCTTTCTCAGCGCCGAGCACGGGCAGGCACACGGCCGCGCCTACCTGGCGTCCGAGCGAGCGTACCAACGCACGCTCGCGGCCTATCGGCGGTCCCTGGACTGGGTGATGGATCACCGCCCCATGGCCATGCTGCTCTCGCTTGGCATCCTGGTCGGCACGGTGGCTCTGTTCCTGTTCGTGCCGAAGGGCTTCATCCCGAGCGAGGACACCGGCCGCATCAGCGCGAGCACCGAGACCGCCGAGGGCACGTCCTTTGCCGCGATGGCGGCCCACCAACAACAGGTGGCCGCGATCGTGCGGCAGGACCCGAACGTGCTCGAGATGATGTCCTCGATCGGAGCAGGCGGGCCGAACGCGTCCTCCAACCAGGGCCGCATGATCATCCGCTTGAAGCCGCGCTCGCAACGCACGATGTCCGCCGACCAGATCATTCGCCAGCTCCAGCCCAAGCTCGCACGCGTGCCCGGCATTCGGGTGTACCTGCAGAATCCACCGGTCATCAACGTCGGCGGCCGGGTCTCGAAGAGCCAGTACCAGTTCACGCTGCAGAGCGGTGACGTGCAAGCCCTCTACACGGCCTCGGACGCGCTGCTCGATCGTCTCCGCGACCTCCCCGAGGTGCAGGAAGTGACGAGCGATCTGCAGATCAAGAATCCTCAAGTCGAGGTCGCGATCGACCGGGACCGGGCGGCCTCCCTGGGGGTCACCGCCTCGCAGATCGAGGAAGCCCTCTACGACGCCTACGGATCGCGCCAGGTCTCGACGCTGTATACGCCCAACGACCAGTATT
>VBOY01000023.1:5417-15775 GCA_005893295.1 Candidatus Eiseniibacteriota bacterium
CCCGCGAGACGCTTCCCTCCGCGATCACCACCAACTTCGCCGGCACTGCACAGGTCTTCCAATCCAGCCAGCGCGGGATGCTCGCGCTGCTCGTGCTGGCGGTGCTCGTCATCTACCTGGTGCTCGGAATCCTCTACGAGAGCTTCATCCACCCGCTCACGATTCTGTCGGGCCTGCCGTTCGCGGGATTCGGCGCCCTGCTCACGCTGCTCCTGTTTCACACCGAGCTCAGCATCTACGCATTCGTCGGCATCGTCATGCTCATCGGGCTGGTGAAGAAGAACGCGATCATGATGATCGATTTCGCGCTCGACGCCGAGCGCACCGAGGGCAAGTCCGCCCGCGAGGCCATCCTCGAGGCCTGCAGCATCCGGTTCCGGCCGATCATGATGACCACCATGGCGGCGCTCATGGGGACGCTCCCGATCGCGATTGGGTTCGGAGCCGGAGCGGAATCGCGGCGACCGCTGGGGCTCGCCGTGGTCGGCGGCTTGGTGTTCTCCCAGATCGTCACGCTCTACATCACGCCGGTCGTGTACACGTATCTCGACGCATTCCAGCGGCGCACGCGGGGCCGGCCACGGAGCAGCGCGCCCCGCCACCGCATAGATCGCGCGCGCAGCGAAACGGCAGTGCCCGAGCCGGTGGGCTAGAGAGGCCGGTCTCGGCCGCCGATCCGAACACCCTCGCCGAGGGCCTACCCCTTGAGGATCGCGAGCGCGGGGGTCAACGTGAACGGGCTCACCAACGTGGTGAGCAAAACGACGGACGCCACGAAGCGCGGCTCCACGTCGTATTCGGTCGCCAGGATCGTGGTGATCACCGCGGTGGGCATCGACGACTGGAACACGCCGACCTGAAACGCCGTTCCCTCGAGGCCGAATCGCGGCGCCAGGACCCACCCGGCCAGGAAGCCTCCGACCAGTCGCAAGGAGCCAGCCACGGAGAGCGGCAGGGCGGGACCCTGCAGCCGCACGCCGTAGAGCTGCATCCCGAGAATGACCAGGAACGACGGGATGCACGCGCGTGCCAGCAGATCGATGGCTTGCATCGCGGGCCCCGGAGGCGACCATCCACACGCCCGCAGCACGAGCGCGATCACGACCGCCCAGATCGTCGGCACCCGGACCAGCCCCAGCAGGGCCGACTTCGGGCTCGCATGTCCGAGCGAGGCCACCAGCACACCGACCGTGTAGGTCAGGATCGAGAACGTGATGAAGTAGAGGCTCGCCTGCATCAGGCCTTCTCGCCCGAACGCCAGGAGGCTGGCGGACATTCCGAAGTTGGCGGCGTTGGGAAGCATCACGCACAGCACGACCGCGCTCGAAAGAGGCCGAGACCAGCCCCTCCAGCGCGCGATCGCGACCGCCACGGCCCCGAGAAGCAATAGGCCGACCGTCGTGAAGCCCATCATGCGAACCAAAGTGATCATCTCGACTCGGCTCTCGAGGATGACCTGAAAGATGAGACACGGCGCGAAGACATTGAACGCGACGCTGGAGAAGGCGCGGATGTCGGGCTTGAGCGTCGCGGCGACGGCGTAGCCGGCGCTCGCCGCGAGCAGGAGCGGCAATAGATTGTCCACGAAGAGCCGCAGCAAGGTCATGGCCTGGGACGGCCCGAGCCGCCGCGATCACTCGGCCGCGGAGGCAAGCAACGCATCCAGATCCAGCGGATCGCTGAACATCGCGATCTTGCCCGCCTCGTCGCGCGGCCACTCTCCGGCAGGCCGATCCCAGTACAGCTCGATGCCGTTGCCGTCGGGATCGCGCAGGTACAGGGCTTCGCTCACGCCGTGGTCGGCGGCGCCGTCGAGCGGAATGTTCGCCGCGATCACTCGCCGTAGCGCGATGGCGAGAGCGGCACGCGTGGGGTAGAGGATCGCCACGTGGTAGAGGCCGGTCGACCCCGGTGGTGGCGGCGCTCCACCGCGGCTGTTCCAGGTGTTGAGGCCGAGATGGTGATGATACCCGCCGGCCGAGACGAACACGACTCCGGGGCCTCTTTGTTGGACCTCGAAGCCCAGCACGTCGCGGTAGAAGCCGAGCGCGCGCTCGATGTCGGCCACCTTGAGGTGCACGTGGCCGATGCGCGCACCGGGATCGATCGCAGGCGCCGTGCTCCGGCTGGCCTCGGCTCGAGTCACGCGTTCGCCCTCCCATGGGCCGACACAGTACCGTTCGTGTCAACGCCCAAACACCACGCTTGCATTGCGGCGATCTGGAGCCTACACTGCGCCGTTGAACTCCCAGCGCTTAACGAAAGGCTGGTTGAGCCGCCGGAGCCGACGAAGGGCCGCCGCGACCTCCTCTCTAGGTCCCGTCATTGGCTCGCAGGCCCCGCGGCGGAGTTCGGCCGAGCTGCTTCTTTTCGTGGAGAACGCAGCTTAACCCCCGGCCAAACCACCGTTTGAGTCAGTAGAGCCGCGAATCTGGCTGTCGGACTCGGATCCCTTTCCGCCTCTGATCCGGTTCGCGTTCCGGAAGCATTGCGTTGGCTTTCGATCTGCACCACTCCGGAGGATGCCATGTCAACCTTGCCTTCGCTTCGTCCCGGGCGTTCCCGGTGTGGAATCCTCCCGCGCGTTGCGGCCGCCGCGCTGGTCATCCTGTTCTCGCTGGCGGCTCGCACCAGCCACGCCCAGTCGCAACAGGCGCTCCAGTTCGACGGCGTCAACGATCACGTCACGTTTGGCGTCGCGCCGAGTCTCGGCGCTTCCGTGTTCACGATCGAGGTGCGCTTCAAACGCACCGGCACCGGGGCGACCACCAGCACCGGCAGCGGGACCAATCCCGCCAACGGGCTCACCAGCGTCGTGCCGCTGCTCGCCAAGGGGCGTGGTGAGGCGGACGGCAGCAACGTGGACGCCAATTACTTCCTCGGATTGCGGACCACCGACAACGTGCTGGTGGCCGACTACGAGGACATGGGCACCTCGAACAACAACCACGCCATCGTCGGCACGACCGTGATCCAGAACAACGTCTGGTACCACGCCGCGGCGACCTACGACGGCGCCACCTTCAAGCTCTACTTGAACGGCAACCTCGAGGCCCAATCCTCGACCACGGCGCAGCCTCGCTTCGACAGCATCCAGCACGCGTCGCTGGCCACGGCGATGAACTCGACCGGCACGGCGGCGGGCTTCTTCGCCGGCCTGCTCGACGAAGCCCGGATCTGGAACGTCGCTCGGACCCAAACCCAGATCCAGAACAACATGGGAGTCGAGCTGCTCTCGGGCAGCGGCCTGATCGCCCGCTGGGGTCTCAACGAAGGGACCGGCACCGCGGCCGGCAACTCGATCGCCAGCGGCGTGGCAGGCTCGCTCGTCAACGGTCCGGTCTGGAGCACCGACTCTCCGCTGTCGCTCTCGACCGCCACCAGCACCCGGTTCGGCGGCACCAACGGCTACATCACCCTGGGCAGCCCCGCGGCACTCCAGCTCTCCCAGTTCACGATCGAGCTGTGGCTGCGCCGCGACGGAGCCGGAGTCGGCACCGATACCGGGACCAGCGGGATTCCCGACGCCATCCCGCTGGTCGCGAAGGGCCGCGCCGAGGCCGAGGATCCGGTCCGCGACATCAATTACCTGCTCGGCATCAGGGCGGCCACCGGCGTGCTGTGCGCCGATTTCGAGGAAGCAGCCGGCGGCGCCACCCCGAGCGGGAATCATCCGATTCTGGGCGTCACGGCCATCGGAGTCGGGGTCTGGCATCATGCGGCAGCGACCTACGACGGGACAACGTGGCGCTTGTACCTCGATGGCTTGCTCGAGAATCAGAGCACCGTCGGGCAGCCGGTCGCCGCGGCGAGCAACGTGGCGGTCTCCTTCGCCACCGCCCTCAACTCGACGAACGTGGCGGCCGGGTTCTTCAACGGAGCGCTCGACGAAGTCCGCATCTGGAGCGTCGCCCGCACCCAGGCCCAGATCCAGGCGTCGATGACGAGCGAGATCACGGGGCCGACGTCGGGGCTGGTCGGTCGCTGGGGCCTCAACGAGGACGCTCAAACCCAGGTCGCGAGCAGCGCGGGCACGACGCTCAACGGCACGATCACCGGCACCGACTGGAGCTGGGCGGCGGGTTCGACGTTCACGCCGCCGGCCCCGCCCACGCCGCCGGCCGATCCCACCGGGCTCATCGCGACCGCGAACGGGTCCTCGCTCGTCGATCTGACCTGGACCGACAACGCGAGCAACGAGACTGCCTATCAAATCGAGCGCTCGACCACCGGGATCGGCGGAACGTATTCGCTGCTGGTGACGCTGGGCGCGAACAGCAACGGCTACTCGGACACCGGGCTGTCCGCCTCGACCGAGTACTGCTATCGCGTGCGCGCCATGAACCTGAGCGTGCCTTCCGGGTATGCGGGACCGGCGTGTGCCACCACGACTGCGATTCCCAATACGGCCCTCGATTTCGGTGGCACCAACGCCTACGTGAGCTTCGGGGATCCGGCCTCGCTGCGGCTCTCGGCGTTCACGCTCGAGATGTGGATTCGTCGCGACGGCGCCGGGGTGGGCACAGACACCGGCACCAACGGCATCCCCGACGCCATCCCGCTCCTCACCAAGGGCCGAGCCGAGGCCGAGGCCGCGGCCGTGGACATCAACTATTTCCTGGGAATCAAGGCCTCGAGCGGTGTGCTGTGCGCCGACTTCGAGGAGGGCGCAGGCGGCGCGTCACCGAGCGGCAATCATCCGATCCTCGGCACCACCACCATCGGGACGGGAACCTGGCACCACGTTGCCGCCACCTACGACGGCACCACGTGGATGCTCTATCTGGACGGCAACCTCGAAGCCCAGCTTTCGGTCGGCCAGCCGGTAGCCGCGGCCAGCAACGTGGCCGTCGCGCTGGCGAGCGCGCTGAGCTCGACCAACGTCGCCTCCGGCTTCTTCGACGGCCTCCGGTGACCCAGGTGTAGTTGGAGCCGCCGATGGTGCCGTTCACCGTCGTGCCGGCCGAGCCGTTGACCGCGGTGCCCGATCCTTCATCGAGCGCCCAGCGCGCCACCAGGCCGCTCTGCGGCGCAGCGATCTGGGCGTTCGCGGTCCCCTGGATTTGGGCCTGGGAGCGGGCGACGTTCCAGATCCGCACCTCGTCCAGGACTCCGTCGAAGAAGCCTTGGGTGGTCGTGCCGTCCGAGCGGATCGAGGTCGCCAGCGCCGCGGGCTGGATGCTCTGCGACTGGACCGGCTGCCCAGGGGATGCCGTCGCTTCCAGGTTGCCGTCGAGATAGAGGCCCCAGGTCGTGCCGTTGTAGGTGACGCCGGCGTGGTGCCAGGTCCCGTTGGCAATCGTGGTGGTGCCGATCACCGGGTGGTTGAGCCCGGGCGTCGAGCCGCCGGCCCCCTCCTCCATGTCCGCCATCAGCCGATCGGTCGCGTCGTCGATGCCGAGGAAGAAGTTCATGTCGACGGTGCTGCCGTCGCTCTCAGACGTCCCTTTGGTGACCAGGGGAATCGCGTTCGCCACGCCGCCGGTGCCGGTCGAGACCGTGGTGCCGGTGCCGTCGCGCCGGAACCAGCATTCGACCGTGAACGGAAGCGTGCTCGGATCGAGCTACGCCTGGGTCACCGGATCCCCTTTCAACATCTCGACCACACCGCCCGCCGCCCCGATCGAGTTCGGAGCCGACGCGCCGAGCAACAGCCAGGTCAATCTCTCGTGGAGTGACGTCTCGAGCAACGAATCCGGCTTCGAGATCGAGCGTTCGACGAGCGGAATCGGAGGGTCCTACTCGCTCCTCACCACTCGGCCCGCCAACTCGACGAGCTACTCCGACGCCGGGCTCGCGAGCTCGACCGAGTACTGCTACCGGATCCGCGCGGTCAACGGGTGGGGGGCATCGTCCTACGATGGGCCTGCGTGCGCCACGACGACGGCGGCTCCCGCCTTCGCCCTGGACTTCGCGGGCGCGACCTACGTCTCGTTCGGCGACCCCGCCGTGCTCGACCTGGCGACGTTCACGGTCGAATGCTGGTTCCGGCGCGACGGCACCGGCACCACGGTCTCGACCGGCACCGGCGGCGTGGCGAACGCGATTCCCCTGGTCACCAAAGGGACGTCTGAGAGCGACGGCAGCACCGTCGACATGAACTTCTTCCTCGGCATCGACGACGCGACCGATCGGCTGATGGCGGACATGGAGGAGGGGGCCGGCGGCTCGACGCCCGGGCTCAACCACCCGGTGATCGGCACCACCACGATTGCCAACGGGACCTGGCACCACGCCGGCGTCACCTACAACGGCACGACCTGGGGCCTCTATCTCGACGGCAACCTGGAAGCGACGGCATCCCCTGGGCAGCCGGTCCAGTCGCAGAGCATCCAGCCCGCGGCGCTGGCGACCTCGATCCGCTCGGACGGCACGACCACCCAAGGCTTCTTCGACGGAGTCCTGGACGAGGTGCGGATCTGGAACGTCGCCCGCTCCCAGGCCCAAATCCAGGGGACCGCGAACGCCCAGATCGCTGCGCCGCAGAGCGGCCTGGTGGCGCGCTGGGCGCTCGATGAAGGATCGGGCACCGCGGTCAACGGCTCGGCCGGCACGACGGTGAACGGCACCATCGGCGGCTCCAACTACACCTGGGTCACCGGAGCGCCGTTCAACCTCTCGTTCAACATGCCGCCGGCTGCCCCGACCCTCAATGCCCCGGCCCATATGGCCACCGGGATCGGACTCTCGCCGACGCTGAGTGTCGGCGTAGCGGACCCCGACGGCGGCTTCGTCACCGTGACCTATTACGGCAGAGCACTCACCGCCGGGCCACCGGGAGCCGACTTCACCTTGATCGGCCAGCCTGACACCCAGTACTACACCGGCGAGCTCAACGGTGGGACCAACGCCATCCTGTTGAGCATCAACAACTGGATCGTGGCCAACCGCGCCTCGCGCAACATCGCCTACGTCGCCACCCTCGGCGACTGCGTGGAGCACGGTGACAACGGCGGCAACGACATCGAGTGGCAGCGCGCGGACGCCGGCTACGACCTGATCGAGAATCCCGGCACCACGGGGCTCGCCGAGGGCATCCCCTACGGGATCACGGTCGGAAACCACGACCAGTCTCCCAACGGCGACGCGGACGGCACCACGAACTTCTACAACCAGTACTTCGGGGTCGGCCGCTTCCAGGGCCGCACCTACTACGGCGGGCACTACGGTTCGAACAACGACAACTGGTACGACCTGTTCAGCGCATCGGGGATGGACTTCATCGTCATCAGCTTCGAGTACGACACCACGCCGGATCAGGCGATCCTCGATTGGGGAGACCAGCTGCTCACGACGTACAGCAGCCGCCGCGCGATCGTCCTGAGCCACTATCTATGCGGCACCGGGAATCCCGCGACGTTCAGCACCCAGGGCTCGGCGATCTACAACGCCCTGCGCGCCCACTCCAATCTCTTCCTCATGATGGCGGGCCACGTCCCGGGCGAAGGACGCCGCCAGGACACCTTCAATGGCAACACGGTCAACACCGTGATGTCGGACTACCAGAGCCGAACCAACGGAGGGAACGGCTGGACCCGCATCATGACCTTCTCGCCGGCCAACAACACGATCCAGGTCGAGACCTACTCGCCGTGGCTGAGCCAGTTCGAGAACGACGCCGACTCCCAATTCAGTCTCGGCTACACGATGTCGAACACGCCCGCGTTCCAGGTGATCGGAACCAACAACGGCGTCGCTTCGGGCTCGAACAGCCAGCGCCCGTGGACCGGCCTGCTGCCCAACACCACTTACGAATGGTACGTGACCGCGAGCGACGGCCAGACCACGACCACCGGTCCGACGTGGCGGTTCACGACCGCGGCCGACGGAGGACCGCCGACCGCCCAGGTGGTGTCGCCCAACGGCAACGAGCTGATCTCGATCGGGGCCGGGGCCAGCCTCCAGTGGAGCGCGGGCGACGATCTCGGCGTTGCCTCGGTGGACTTGTTCCTCTCGCGCACCGGCTCGGCCGGCACGTACGAGACGATCGCCACCGGTCTCGCCAACACGGGGTCGTACGCCTGGACCGTCACCGGACCTCCCACGGTGAACGCGTACCTCAAAGTGGTCGCGCACGACTATGCCACCAACACCGCCCAGGACCTGAGCGACGCTAGCTTCCGGATCACCGATGGCGTCGTCGGGGTGGGGGAGAAGGTGCTCGAGTTCGCACTCGACCCGGTGTTCCCGAATCCGGCTCCCAAGGGTGCCCGGATCGGCTTCGCCCTGCCGCGCGCGGCGCAGGTCCGGATGAGCCTGCTCGACGTTCAGGGGCGCGAAGTCGCGCGCCTCGCCGACGGCCCGTATCCGGCCGGCCGCCACGACCTGAAGTGGAATGGCCGCGGCGCCGGCGGAGCCGTCTCATCCGGTCTCTATTTCGTCCGCCTCGAAGTCGCCGGAAGGACCTTCATTCGGAGGATGGCGTTCGTGAACTGACCTCCCGCGTACATCGATGTTCGACGTTCCCCCGTCAAGGAGCGCAGCATGTTCAACCCCTCGCGTTTCGTCTCGGCCGCCCTGCTTGGGATGGCGGGCGCTCTCTCTCTGGCGCGGCCGGCCGCGGCGCAGACCGGCCTGCAGTTCAATGGATCGACGCAATACGTCCGATCCGCCACCCCGGGCCTGACTGCGTCGCAATTCACCGTCGAGCTGTGGTTTCGAAGAGACGGTACGGGGACGGGGGCCAGCACCGGAAGCGGCGGTCTGTCGGGCGCCTTCCCGCTGGTCGCCAAGGGCGCCGCTCAGGCCGAAGACAACGTAAGCGACCTCAACTACTTCCTCGGCATCTCCAGCACCAACACGCTGTGTGCGGACTTCGAACACTTCGTCGCCGCCGGCAACAGCCCGAACCACCCGCTCACCGCGGCAACGGGCACGATCAACGTCGGGACCTGGTATCACGGGGCGCTCACCTACGACGGCCCAGCCTCCTCGACCAACACCTACGTCGCGATCGCCACGACCCTCCAGACCAACGGAACCTCCACGGCCGGGTTCTTCAACGGGGCCATCGACGAGGTGCGAATTTGGAACGTGGCCCGCAGCCAGTGCGACATCATCGGCTCGATGACCCAGGAGCTGACGAGCGGCTCCGGCCTGATCGCGCGCTGGGGACTCAACGAGGGCTCGGGCACCACGGCGGTCAACTCGAGCGGGACCCCCAACGGCGAGCTCCGGCCGACCGCCACGCCGCCGCTCTGGGTGACCCCGGGGTCCCCGTTCACCGATCCCATCGCGCCGACCGGCTTGGCGGCCAGCGCGCCCAACCCCAACCAAGGGCACTTGACCTGGGGCGACGCGGGCGGCGAGTCCGGCTACCAGGTCGAGCGATCGAGCACGGGTCCGGGGTCGGGCTTCGCGACGCTGGCGACACTGGCTGCCAACGCGACGAGCTATGAGGACTTCACGGTCTCCCCTTCGACGACCTATTGGTATCGAGTGGCAGGGACCGGAGCTTGCAACCCCAGCTATTCGAACGTGTCCTCGGCCACGACGCCCCTCGAGCCGTGCAACGCACTGTCGTTCAACACCGGGACCACCGGTGGCTACGTGACCTTCGGCGCGGCTCCCGGCCTCGACGCCAGCGCGTTCACGGTCGAGACCTGGTTCATGCGGACCGGCGCCGGGGCCGTGACGAGCACCGGTGCCGGCGGCAGCTCGGCGCTGGGCCTCACGAACGTGGTTCCGCTGGTGGCCAAGGGACGGGGCGAGGGAGACGGCGGCCAGATCGATTGCAACTACTTCCTCGGCATCCAGAACACGCCGAGCGTGGTGCTGGCCGCCGACTACGAGCACGATGCCACAAGCAACAACAACCATGCGATCATCGGGACCACCGTTCTCCAGAACGCAAGATCTACTTGAACGGCACGCTCGAAGCTCAGATCGCGGCGACCCCTGCGCCTCGGCCCGACCTCGTCCAGCACGCGTCGCTCGCCACCGCCATGAACTCGACCGGAGTCGCCGCGGGCTCGTTCGACGGTCGCCTCGACGAAGTCAGGATCTGGAACGTCGCGCACACGCAGTCCGAGATCCGGGCGACCATCAACAGCCCAATCAGCACGGCGCAGGCCGGGCTCATCGGCCGCTGGGCGATGAACGAGATCACCGGCACCACGGTCATCGCGACGGCCGGCACCACGACCCACGGCACGCTGGTGGGCACGCAGCCGACGCAGTGGGATCGCGTGGCCTGTGCTCCCTTCAATCTCACCTTCAACCCGCCGGCGGCACCCACGGGACTGGGCGCGACCGCGATCTCCCACGCCCAAATCGATCTGTCTTGGACCGACAATTCGGGCGACGAGACGGGCTTCGAGATCGAGCGGTCGACGACCGGGATCGGCGGGACCTATTCA
>VBOY01000024.1 GCA_005893295.1 Candidatus Eiseniibacteriota bacterium
ATCGCGGCCTCGTCGGCCCTGCTGCCGGTCGCGTTGAGCGATCTCGACGGCCTTCCGGGTGTCGAGATCGTGGCGGTGGCGGCGGACGGAACGGTGGAGGCAGTGCGCGGCGACGGCAGCTCGCTCCCCGGCTGGCCGGTCCACCTCGCCTCGGATCCGAGTCCGCCCTCGATCGCGAGCGGTGATGCCTCGTCCACGCCGGTGATCGTGATCGCGGCCGGCAGCCAGGTGCACGCACTGAGCGCCGGCGGCAACGAGCGCCCCGGGTTCCCGGTGGCGGTGCGGGGCTTCGTGCTCGGGGGGCGCGACGTCGCACTCGGAGACATCGATGGCGATGGCCGGGACGAGGCGATCGTCGTCACGAGCGAAGACGCCCACGCGATCGAGCTGGACGGATCGGGACTCGAACCGCCCGGCTGGCCGCGGCCGCTCGGCGCTACCGATCCGGGCTCGCCGGTGCTGGGTCAGCTGGTGGCCGACGGCGCCCCCGAGCTGTTGGTCCAGCGCAACGGCCCAGGCGGCGCCGGCCGCTACCTGACGCTCTCGGATCTCGAAGGCGACGGCGCCACCGACGTGGTGGCCGGCACCGGCCCGGACCACATCTTCTACGTCTACAGCGCCGGCGCCGGGTCGCGCGGCGGCTCGCAGGAGCCGTGGCCTACCTACCGTGGCAACTTCGCACGTACCGGAAGCCGTCTCTACCAGGGCACTCCGCTGCCGGGTGGCGGACCGTCGGGCCTGAGCTTCACGATTCTCGGCAACCCGTCGCGGCGTCCGGTGGTGTTCCGCTGGAGCGCGGGCGGCGCCGCGGCCCGGCAAGAAATCCGGATCCATGACCTGATGGGGCGCCGCGTGGCAGTCCTCGATCTGGGAAGCGGTAGCGAAGGGCTTGCCTCGTGGGATGGCCTCGACCGCGACGGTCACCGCGTTCGAGCGGGCGTCTACCTGGCCCGCTTCAACAGCGGCTCTAAGCATCGCGACGCGCGGGTCGTATTGATCCCGTGAAGCCATCGCGCGCGTTGGGCCGCGCGGCAATGCTGGGCGCCTCGGTTCTCGCGCTCGGCCTCGGCGGCAGCGCGAGCTTCGACCGCCCGCTCTCGCGACCACCGCTCGATCCACCGATCACCGTCACCGGCGGTTTCGGCGAGTACCGCATCGGTCATTTCCACGCCGGGCTCGACCTCGGCACCGGTGGCCGCGTCGGACGGCCGGTCTACGCGCCGCGCTCGGGATGGATCGAGCGGGTGCGCGCCTCGGGCGTCGGCTACGGGCGTTCGCTCTACCTGAGGACCGACGATGGGCGGCTGCTCCAGCTCGGGCACCTCGATGCGTTCGTCGAGCCGGTGGCCTCCTGGGTGGCGGCGATCCAGGATTCATCCGGCCAGTACGAACAGGACCTGTGGCCCGAGGCCCATCGCTTCGCGTTCCGCGCCGGAGAGCGCATCGCCTGGACCGGCGAGAGCGGGGCCGGAGGCCCGCATCTGCACTTCGAGATCCGCCGCGGCGACATGGCGTATCACCCGTTGCGCGCGGGCTTGAAGGTTTCCGACACGCGGGCGCCGTCGCTGCTCAGCCTCACGCTCGAGCCGCTCGATGATACGTCGTTCGTGGAGCGAGGGGCAGCGCCGTACACGATCGCGCTCGGCGCGCGGCCCGAGACCGTGCGCGTCTGGGGGCGGGTGCGCGCCGTGGTGGGCGCGCGCGATGGCGTGTGGGGCGGCGTCGATCGCATGGTGCCGTGGAGCGTGGCGATGGAATGGGCGGGCGAGCGGGTCGAGTGCCGATTCGACAGCGTGTCGTGGGCCACCGACATGCCCGAGGGCGACTTCGTCTATGACGCGGGCCGGGTGGTGGGGGACAAGGGGTTGGTGCTGTGGGCACCCGCGGGATTTCGGCCGCGGGTGATCCGCGCCGCGGTCCCACTCGCCGAGGAAGCAGGAACGATACGGGTCGCGGCCGGGGACGTCCCGCGCACGCTGAGGTTGGTGGCGCGCGACGTGGCGGGAAACCGGTCCGAGCGGCGGGTCACGCTGCGCGCGCCGTCCGAGGGGGCGCACGGCCCCGACACCACCCGCGCGCTGTCGCTCGCTCACCCGCGGGTTGCGGACGACCGATTCGAATGGGCGTCACTTCCGTCGGGCTTCCTGCGGGTCACGTATCGCGGCGCCGGCGCCGGCGTGCGCGCGGTCTCGATCGGCTTTCCAGAGCGCGGGATCGCGAGCGCGGCGAGCCCCGGGCGCGGCGGGTGGACCGCGATATTGCGTGTGGACCAGGAAACCTCGGGGCGGCTCGCGGCCTGGGGGCGCACGGCTGAAGGGCGGATCGCGCGCGATCGCGGCCCCGAGGTGCTCGTGACTCGAGGATCGAGCGACCGCGGGAGCGCCGCGGGACCCTTCACGTGGGAGATCCCGCCGTCGGCGCGCTTCGATTCGGGTTCGGTGGTGTGGCGTGGCGCGGAACGGGGCGAGAAGCTCGAGGCGCCGCCTGCCGAGCGCGAGCTGATCCATGGAAGGACGCTCGGTTATCTCGGCCCCGAGAGCGAGCCGCTGCGCACAGCGGTGAAGCTCTCCGCTCGCGTGGGGGGCTCTCCCCGCGCCGGCATCTATCGTTTCGGCGACGGATGGGAATGGGTCGGGAGCCAACGCGTGGGCAGCCGCTATCAGGACGAATCACGGCGTCTCGGCTGGTTCGCGGAGTTCGAGGACACCGTGGCGCCGCGGGTCGAGCCGGCGATCACCCGCGCGGGTGCCCGCACGCCCTACAGCCGCTGGGCACTCGAGGCGGTGGTGGCCGAACGGGGAAGCGGCCTCGACGCGCGTGCCTCGTACTTCACGGTCGACGACCATCGGGTCGCGACCGAATGGGATCCGGACGCAGGCGTGCTGCGCTGGCGACCCTTACGACCTCCGGGCCGCGGCACGCACCGCTTCGAGGTGGTGGCGAGCGATCGGGCGGGAAACGTCGGCCGTCGCTCCGGAAGCTTTGTGCTAGATTAGCCGCGACGATCGCACGAAACGGCGCGGCCGTTCGGCGGGTGGCTGCCCGGCCCGAGACAGGCCCACCCCAGCGCAGGAAGCGCCATGCAGCACTCCGACTTCGTCCACCTCCACAATCACAGCGACTACTCGTTGCTCGACGGCGCGAGCCCGATTCCGCGCATGGTCGCGCGCGCGGCCGAGCTCAGGATGCCGGCGCTGGCGTTGACCGACCATGGCGCCCTGTTCGGGGCGGTCGAGTTCTATCAGGAGGCGCGCAAGGCGGGGGTCAAGCCGATCGTGGGCATGGAGGCCTACGTGACCCGCGGCCGCCGCCAGGACCGCACGCGCGAGCAGGCGCATCACCTGGTGTTGCTGGCGCGCGACGAGCGCGGCTTCAAGAACCTGATGCGTCTTTCGTCGCTTGCGTTTCTCGAGGGCTTCTATTACAAGCCGCGGGTCGATCACGAGATCCTCGCCCGCTACGCGGAAGGGCTGCTCGCGCTGTCGGCCTGTCCCAAGGGGGAGATCGGCTCCGACCTCGCCGAGGACAATCCGGCGCGCGCGCTCGAGACGGCGATCTTCTATCGCGACCTGTTCGGCCCCGGGAACTTCTACCTCGAGATCCAGAACCACGGGCTGCCGATCGAGGAGAAAATCAGGAACGGCGCGACCGAGCTGTCGCGCCGCACCGGCATCCCGCTGGTCGCGACCAACGACTGCCACTATCTGAAGCACGAGGACGCCGACGCCCACGACGTGCTGCTGTGCATCCAGACCGGCAAGTCCGTGGGCGACGCCAACCGCCTCCGCTACGAGACCGATCAGGTGTACTTCAAGTCGCCCGAGGAGATGAAGGCGGCGTTCGCGGACTTCCCCGAGGCGATCCGCAATACGGTGGAGATCGCCGAGCGCTGCAATCTCCAGCTCGGGTTCGGCAAGCCGCTGCTGCCGGAGTTCCCGCTCCCGCCGGGCGCCGAGAGCGCGGAGTCCCATCTGCGCTCGCTCGCCTGGCGGGAGCTCGAGACACGGTACCGCGAGCCGACCGAGGAGATTCGCCAGCGGTTCGCCTACGAGCTGGACGTGATCTGCCGGATGGGATTCGCCTCCTACTTCCTGATCGTGCGCGACTTCATCGCCTACGCGCGCGCCCACGGCATCGGCGTCGGCCCGGGGCGTGGCTCGGTGGCGGGATCGCTGGTCGCGTATGCGCTGCGGATCACCGACATCGATCCGCTTCGCCACGGCTTGATCTTCGAGCGTTTCCTCAACCCCGAGCGCGTGTCGATGCCCGACATCGACATCGACTTCGACGACCTGCGACGCGGCGAAGTGATCGAGTACGTGAAGCGCACCTACGGAGAGGACAACGTCACGCAGATCATCACCTTCGGCACCATGGGGGCGAAGGGCGTGGTACGCGACGTCGGGCGCGCCATGGGCCTCGCCTACGCCGAGGTGGACCGGATCGCCAAGCTGGTGCCGGAAGGGCTCGGCATGACCCTCGACAAGGCCCTCGAGCTTTCGCCCGAGCTCAAGGGCCTGCCCGCCAAGGGCCCGGTCTTCGCCAAGCTGCTGCACAGCGCCCGGGTGCTCGAAGGGCTGGCGCGCCACGCCTCGACGCACGCCGCCGGAGTGCTCATCACGCCGGGGCCGCTGCTCGACTTCGTGCCCTTGTGCCGTCAGAAGGACGACTCGATCACGACCCAGTGGGACATGAAGGCGGTCGAGAAGGCCGGCCTGCTCAAGATGGACTTCTTGGGTCTGCGCACGCTCTCGGTGCTGGCCGAGGCGGTCGCGATGGTGAAGAAGGAGGGGCCGGCGATCGACCTCGAAACCCTGGCGCTCGACAACGAACCGGCCTACCGCGTGTTCCAGGAGGCGGAGACGGTCGGGGTGTTCCAGTTCGAGTCGAGCGGGATGCGCGAGCAGCTGCGACGGCTCAAGCCCACGGTGTTCGAGGATCTGGTGGCGATGAACGCGCTCTATCGGCCCGGGCCGATGGAGAACATCCCGTACTTCATCGACTGCAAGCATGGCCGGCAAGTCGTGCGCTACGACCATCCGGATCTCGAGCCGATCCTCAAGGAGACCTACGGCGTCTTCGTCTACCAGGAGCAGGTGATGCAGGCCGCCAACCGCCTGGCCGGGTTCTCGATGGCCGAAGCGGACGAGCTGCGGCGCGCGATGGGCAAGAAACGTCCCGAGGAGATGGAGGCCAAGCGGCATCAGTTCGTCGAAGGCTGCAAGCGGCGCAAGATCCCGGTCGCCAAGGCCGAGAAGATCTTCGCCACCATGGAGAAGTTCGCGGGCTACGGCTTCAACAAGAGCCATAGCGCGGCCTATGCGCTGCTCGCCTACCACTGCGCCTACCTCAAGGCGAATCATCCGGCGGAGTTCATGGCGGCCACGCTGACCAGCGAAATGAACGACAGCGCGCGCATCGTGACCTTGATCCAGGAGGTGCGGCGGCTCGGTCTGGCGCTGCTGCCGCCGGACGTGAACCGATCCGAGTGGAAGTTCACGCTCGAGGAAGGTCGGATTCGTTTCGGCCTGGGCGCGGTGCGCAACGTCGGGCAATCGGTGGTCGAGGGCTTGATGACCGCGCGCGCGGCGCAGGGTCCGTTCGCGGACCTGTTCGATTTGGCGCGCCGGCTCGATAGTCGATCGGTGAACCGCCGGGTGCTGGAGAGCCTGGTGGCGGCCGGCGCGTGCGACGGGCTCAAGGGCGAGCGGGGCGCCCTGTTCGCCGGGGTGGGGCCGGCGCTCGAGCTGGCCCAGGCCCGGGCGCGCGAGGAGAAGAGCGGGCAGTCGACGCTGTTTGGCGAAGGGGAGGGCCACGGCGGGGTCGCGGCAGTGGCGCCGCCATTGCCCGACGTGCCGCCCTGGACGCTGCGGGATCGCAGCAATCGCGAGAAGGAAGTTCTGGGATTCTATTTCTCCGAGCACCCGCTCGAGCCGTTGCGTGAGACCCTGGCGCGGCTGACCACGCACACCCTGAGCGAGGCGTCGCAGCTCGAGGACGGAGCCGAGGTGCGGGTGGGAGCGATGGTGAGCGAGGTCAAGCCGATCACCACCAAGAGCGGGAAGCGCATGGCGATCGTCACCCTCGAGGACATGGGAGGTCGCATCGAGTGCACGGTGTTCCCGGACACCTTCGAGACCACGCAGTCGCGCCTGCTGCCGGACACGGCGGTGGTGGCCACCGGCCGCGTCGAGCTGCGCGAGGATCGCGCGGCCCGGTTGCTGCTCCAAGAGGTGCGCTCGCTCGAAGAAGCGGGCGAAGCCTATCGACGGCATCTGCACATCGAGGTGCACGCCGAGCAATTGAGCGAAGAGTGGATGGCGGGCGTGGACGAGATCCTGTCGGCGTATCCGGGCGGATCCGAGGTCTACCTGCACATCGTCGGTCCCGACCACGTGCGGCGCGCGTTGCGCTCGCGCCGTTTTCGGGTGGCGGAAGACGACGCCGTGATCGCGCGGCTCAAGGAGCGTCACCCCCAGCTGCGCGCGCGCTGGGGCAAGGCGGCGCCATGAGCGCGTGGCTCGATTTCGAGAAGCCGGTGTTCGAGCTCGAACAGAAGATCGAAGAGCTGAGAGCGCAAGCGCAGGGGCGCGAGGCCGCGGCGCAACTCGGCGAGCTGGAGCGCCAGGCCGAGACGCTGCGGCGCGAGATCTACGCGAATCTCACGCCCTACCAACGGGTCCAGCTCGCGCGCCATCCCAAGCGGCCGTACGCCCTCGACTACGTCGAGCACTGCTTCCACGGCTGGCTCGAGCTCCACGGCGACCGTCATTTTGGTGATGACCCGGCGATCGTGGCGGGGCTGGCGTTCCTCGACGAGCGCCCGGTGATGGTGATCGGGCAACAGAAGGGGCGCGACACCAAGGAGAATCTGCTGCGGCGCTTCGGGATGGCGAACCCCGAGGGCTACCGCAAGGCGCTGCGCCTGATGCAAACCGCGGCGCGCTTCCGGATGCCGATCGTGACGCTGGTGGACACGCCCGGGGCCTATCCCGGCCTGGGCGCCGAGGAACGCGGGCAGGCCGAGGCGATCGCGGTCAACCTGAGGGAGATGGCGCGCCTGACGGTGCCGATCGTCACCGTCGTCATCGGCGAGGGTGGCTCGGGCGGGGCGCTCGCGATCGCCGTGGCGGACACGGTGTTGATGCTGGAGAACTCGATCTACTCGGTGATCTCGCCCGAAGGCTGCGCCTCGATCCTGTGGCGGGACGGCAAGAAGGGGCCGCTCGCGGCCGAGGCGCTCAAGCTCACGGCGGCGGACCTCGAGCGGCTCGAGATCGTGGACGGAGTGCTACCGGAGCCGATCGGCGGGGCGCATCGCGACCACGCGGCCGCCGCCGCCACGGTGCGGCAAGCGCTTCGACGGCACCTGGAGGCCTTGAGCGGTGTACCCGAGGAAGAGCTGGTCGCTCGCCGGCTGCAACGGTACCGAAGGATGGGTGTGTTCCGCGACGGAGCGGAGTCGCCGGCTTGACCCTCGCGAACGGCGCTGGCTAGGCTCCGATCGCTGCGGAGGAAACGATGGCGCTGAGCCCTGACCTGCTGGCCATCCTGGTGTGTCCTGCCTGCAAGGGCGATCTCGAGCACGATCCTCAGGCACAGACCCTCACCTGCCACCGTTGCCGGCTCCGCTACCGGATCGTGGACGGCATCCCCGTGATGCTGATCGGGGAGGCCGAGAAGTTCTGACTCCCGTCCGGGCCCATCCCTTGCGGCCAAGGGTTCCCTCGTCGGACCTCTGGCGTGCCCTGTGCGCGGCCGGGTTCGCGCTGCTGCTCGATACGCGGGCCGCCACACCCGAGCCCCGGGACGTGCACCTGATTCCCTCCGCGGCCGGGGCGGTGCGCTTCGTGGTCGAGGTCCCGGAGGCGCGGGTCGCCAACGCCGAGGCCCCCCAGAGCCTGCCGATTGCGATCGATGGTTACGAACCGCGTGCGGGCTCGGGGGCGGTCCCGCTGCCCGAGCGAATCCTCGACGTCGCAGTGCCGGCGACCGGCGCGGTGCGCGTCTTCGCCGCCGCGTCGGCACCCGAGATGCGAAGCGGCGTGGCCGTCGCGGGCGGCTTCGATGCCCGAGGGCGCGACGCTCGAGCGGCGGGCGATGAAACGACCCCGGGTGCGTCTCACGCGGCGGTCTTGCTGGGTGTTTCTTGGCTGCGCAATCAGCGAGTGGCCCAGGTGGCGATCCACCCGGTCGATTACGACGCGCGGGGGCAGCGGGCCACGATTCATCACCGCATCGAGGTCCAGGTCGACGTCGAGCCGGGACCCGCCGCCGCGTCCGTGGCGGAGAGCCCGGACCCGTTCGAGGGCGTCTATCAAGCCGCGCTGGTCAACTACGAGCAGGGAAAGCCGTGGCGGCGCGCGACCGCCCGCGCGCTCGGGGCGACACGTGCTGCGAGCCTCGCCGCGGTGACTCCGGTCGCACCGCCCGACACCAGCATCTACGTCGGACGCAAGTGGGTGAAAATCGCCATCTCGGCCCCCGGCTTCTACAAGGTCGGATTCGATCAGCTGCGCAGGAGCCAGCTATTCAACGGCGATACCACGGTTGCGCTCGACAGCTTGCGCTTGTTCACGTGGCCCGGAGTTCCGGTGTTACCGGAGGACAGCTACTGCGATTCGTGCACCATCGCCGAGGTCGCGATGGCCTTCGTCGAGAACGGCAACGGCATGTTCAGCAACAACCGCGAGTACTTCTATTTCTACGCACAGGGGCCGAGCGGTTGGGCCAATGAATACGACGCCTCCCAACCGGATACCGTGTACGTCGACCGCCACCACGGATCAACCGATGCCCGGCCCACCGCTCCACATCGTGACTCGTTCGGGGGCCCTGGGCGACACCACCGGCGCGACCGTTCCGGCCACCTTCCCGGCGCGGTTCCACATGGAGGAAGACCACGAGTATCAGCCGGACGCCACGCCGATCCAACGCTTCAACACCGACGGCAGCTATCGGCGCAGCACCCTGTTCTGGGAAAAGAACTTCTGGACCACGTTGAACCGCGGGCAGGGGTTTCGCACTCCGGCCGAGCCGCCCGGGATCGACCCGACGCAGCCGGTGCGGATTCGCGTGCGCCTGTGGGGACTGCCGCCCAATCCCGCGCTGCCGACCGACCCCACCGTCAAGAGTCTTGGCATCTTCGATCATTACGTGGACGTGGCGTTGGGCCCGGTTCTATTCCCACGGCGCGGCTGGAACGGCAACGGCGCGGATTTCGTTTCGGGCCTGCACAGCGCCCAAACCTTCGACAGCACCGTGGCCGGGCTCCCGGCCACGGGCAATCAGCTTCGCGTGGACGTGGTCGACTTCGTCGACCCCGATGCCGCGCGCGCGCCGCTTCGCGTGGATCGCGTGGGAGTCGCCTGGTGCGATCTCTTCTATGCGCGCAGATTCGAGCCGATCCTCGACCAGCTCGATTTCGAGTCGCCCCCCACCTCGGGCGACGACCTCTATCGGATCGGCCCGTTCGACATTGGCCCCGATCTCCCGCGCGTGTTCGACGTGACCGAGCCGCTGCGGCCGCTCGAGGTGGTGGGGCTCGACTTCCGAGAGCTCAGCCCGGGAGCCTGGCAGCTGCGCTTTCGACCAGTCGAACCGGGGCACCGCCGCTATCGTGTGATTGCGGATGGCCCGAGCGTCTCGGGCATCGTCCGACCGGCCAACG
>VBOY01000025.1:0-1689 GCA_005893295.1 Candidatus Eiseniibacteriota bacterium
GACCAAGGGGAATTCGTTCTATGGGCTGGCCATCGGCTTCACGGTCGCGGCGGGGGCGTTCGCCGCGGGGCCGGTTTCGGGTGGGGCCTTCAATCCGGCGGTCGGAATCGGCCCGTTGGTGTGGCGTGCGGTGGTGCGGGGTGGATCTCTTTCCCATCTCTGGCTCTACTTGGTGGGCCCTCTGCTCGGTGCGGTGATCGCAGCGGCCGTGTATCGCTTGCAAGAGACGGAGAGCTGATCGGACTCGGTCCCACCGCATTCGGGCCCCGATCGACCGCATTGGGCCGATCGGGCTGGAACCTTTCGTGCCCCGGCCTCGTAATGCCGCCACGCGCGGCCGCTCCGTTCGACGTCAGGCTTCAAGTCCTCTCGAGGAGGTTCCCGTGCTCCGATGGTTCACGTTCCAGCGCTCGGGGAGAGCGCTGGCTCTGGCTCTCGTGCTCTCGCTCGCCGGCTCTAGGGCTCGATCCGAAGCCGGCGGCCCCACTCCCGCGCCATGGGTCGCGCGCAGCGACGAGAACGCCCAGGTGCTGCTGCAGGTGATGGCCCATTTCGCGCCCGAGCAGGCTGCCCATTTCGGCGTCACCGGCGTGGACGATCAGATCTTCGACCTGAACCCCGGATTCATCGAGCGACAGAAGGCCGCGACCCAGGGCGCGATCGACGCGCTCAAGCAGCGCCTCGAGGGCGAGCAAGACCCTGCCGTGCGCCAGGATCTCGAGATCTTGATCCATTCCGCCGAGGACGACATCCGGGGCACCGATCTCGCTCTCAAGTACGAGCTGCCCTATTTCAGCGTCTCGCACACGGTGTTCGAGGGGCTGCGCGGGTTGCTCGACGACCGGATCCCGCCCGAGCGGCGCAAGGCGGCGCTGGCCCGCCTGAAGAAGTACGCCGGGGTCGAACCCCACACGACCCCGATCGCCGAGCTCGCGATCGCCCGCATCCGCGAGCGCATGGATCCCAAGCTGCTCGGTCCGGTCAGGGCCGAGGTCGAGAAGGAACTGGGCAACAGCGCCACCTACATCGACGGCATCGGCACGCTGTTCCAGAAGTACAAGATCGCCGGCTATCAGAAGCCGTATGCGCAGCTCAGAAAGCAGCTCATGGCCTACGACGACTTCGTGAGGGCCGAGGTCCTGCCGCGAACCCGCACCGACTTCCGCCGCCCGCCCGAACTCTACGCGTTCGGGCTCGAGCAGCTGGGCGTCGACATGCCGCTGGACGAGCTGCAGAGCCGTGCCAAGGTGGCGTTCCAGGAGATCCAGCAGCAGATGCAGGCGCTGGCTCCCCGAGTGGCGCGCGAAAAGGGCTGGACCATGTCCGACTACCGTGACGTGCTGCGGGAGCTGAAGAAATCGCAGCTGGTGGGAGAGGCCATCCTGCCCCACTACCAGAAGCGAATCCGAGAGATCGAGGAGATCATCCGGCGCGAGCGAATCGTGACCCTGCCGAACCGCGATGCCGACATCAAGCTCGCGAGTGAGGCGGAGAGCGCCGCCGTTCCCGCTCCGAACCTCCAGCCCCCGCGGCTGCTCGGCAACACCGGGGAGCACGGCGTCTTCATGCTTCCCTTGCGGATTCCGGGCAAGCCGGGCGAAAAGAAGGAGTTCGACGACTTCACCTACGAAGCCGCCTCGTGGACCCTGACCGCGCACGAGGCCCGCCCCGGTCACGAGCTCCAGTTCA
>VBOY01000025.1:1711-10082 GCA_005893295.1 Candidatus Eiseniibacteriota bacterium
CACGAACGTCGAGGGTTGGGGGCTCTACGCCGAGTCAGAGCTGCAGCCCTACGAGCCGCTCGAGGGCCAATTCGTGACGCTCCAGAATCGCATGCTGCGGGCGGCGCGCGCGTTCCTGGATCCGGGCCTCCAGCTCGGCACGGTCACCAAGGACGAGGCGTTCCGAGTGCTGCGCGAGGACGTGGGCCTCTCGGACGCCATGGCGACCCAAGAAGTCGAGCGTTACACGTTCTGGGCCCCCGGCCAGGCCACCTCGTATTTCGTGGGCTACTCACGACTGCTCGAGATCCGTGAAGACGCCGAACGAGAGCTCGGCTCGCAGTTCGATCGCCTCAAGTTCAACGACTTCGTGCTCGCCCAAGGCATGCTGCCGCCGAAACTGCTCCGCAAGGCGGTCGAGGAGCAGTTCGTCCCATCACTGGAGCAGAAGAGCGCGCGCTAGGGGCGGTCGAGGGCGACGGCGCCGACGGCCCGCCGAGATTCTGCCGCGGGCCGTTGTTTGGTGAGGGGGAGTTTCCGGCTCAGGAGCCGTGGGCGATGTCGATCAGGCGCGCAAACAGCGCCAGGTAGTCGCGCGCCTCGCGCGGATGGAGGAAGTTGTCCCGCACGTGCTCGCGGCCCTCGCCGCCCAGCCGGCGCCGCAGTTCCGGGGACCGCAGCAGGCGGATGATTTGGGAGGCGCACCCCTCGATCGAGCGTGCGAGCAAACCGGTCCGCTCGTGGATCACCTGGAGCGGGATACCGCCCACCGCGCTCGCGACCACCGCGCGGCGCTTCCACAGCGCCTCCGAGACGGTGAGCGCGAAGCCCTCGCGCAGCGACTTCTGGAGCACGACGGTGGAGCGGCGCTGCAACGCGTTGATGACGAGGTGAGCATCGGGCGGCAACAGCAGCACCGTGACGTCGGAGGCTTTTCCGACCTTGGCGCGCACCTCGGCCAGCACTTCGGCTCCCTCGGGATCGTCGTCCGCCGAGCCGCCGGCGAGCACCAAGTGGGCCTCCTCGCGCCGACGGGCGAGACGAAACGCGTCGATCACCCCGATCGGATCCTTGATCCGATCGAAGCGCGAGACTTGCGTGACGAGCGGCCGGCGGGTGGGTAGCCCGAACGGCGCGAGCAGCTCCTCGACCTCCGACTCGTCCAGCTCGCGGTTCTTGTCCGAGAGCGGATCGATCGACGGGGGGGCGAGGTACGCCGGCACGGGCATCGGCGGCACGAAGGTGACGTGGGAAAAAACCGCCGCATCGTAGTGGGCGATGCGCGGCGCCAGAAAGTCCCACACCGCGCTGTTGGCGCTCGACAGGTCGATGTGGCAGCGCCACACCCAGCGTTGCGCTGCTTGGCGCCTCAGCTCGGCGAGCCCGGCGGGCTGGGGATCGTGGATCAGCACCAGATCGGCGTCGAGCGCCAGGGACTCGGCCGCGCGGCGGTTCATCGCCAGGTAGTAGGCATGGTCCTCTTCCGAGAGCGCGCCCGGCCAGCCATGCAGAGTGTTGTGGATGGTCTTTGTGATTCCGTAGAAGCGCGTATCGCCCGTCATCACCTCCCAGGTCGTCGGCACTCCCAGCTCGTTGAGGAGACGCACCAGGCGATGCAGGATCTCCGCCACGCCGCCGCCCGTGGCAGTCGAGTTCACCATCGCGATGCGGTGGCCGCGCAGCTGCCGGGCCAGGGATTCGAGGATACGGATCGGACCATCGCCCACGACCGCGCGATAGCCGTCGACTAGCGAATCTCCTTCGGTGCGCACGGCCACCAGGGTCACGACCGCTCCTCGACCCGGGCGATGCGACGGACGAGCCGGGCCACCGCGACGCGACCCGCCTCGCGGCGGGCGACGTCGGGCGCGGACGCGGCATCGCTGACGCGCCGGCCCAGGTGGCTGCGCCGCCACCGTTGCATGATCTTGCGACGCATCGACTCGATCGGCAGGCCCATCACGCGCGCCTCGCCGAGCCAGTCCGCGAGACGCGCCTCGCCGCGGGCCGCGATCCACTCGGCGAGGGGAAAACGCCCACCCTCGGAGCCCCACGGCTCCTCGGTGAGATGAAAGAAGCACACGCTGGCGTCCGCCGACACGAGCGCGTCGATCAGCTCGCCGGCATCCTGTACCCGAATTCCCGTCGAGAGCGGCACCGATTCGGCGGCCAGAAAGACGAACTCTCCTCCCGGCGGGCACCCGCGCGCGGCGCGGGCGGACGTTCCGACCGAATCCAGGATCTCGATCAAGGCAGTACGCAGCTCTTGAGGAGATCCGTTTCGGTTCTGCACCGCGAACGAAAGCCGCTCGGCTGTCTCTCGATCTTGTACGACGCCGTTCACCCAACCGCTGAAGTCGTCCGGCGGCAGTTCGTCCACGGCGGGGGCGCGAAGCTGGACCTGGAGCCCGTGGGTGAAGAGCGATTCGTCCGGGGCGGCCACGATGCCTGCGCGCAGCTGCTCGAGGTCGCTGGCGCGCGCCCCGGTGGGCCGCACCAGATGGACCACGCTTCGAAGCTCGAACGCGTCGCGCAGGTCGATCACGACGGCCTCGTCGGGCCGCCGCCTTCGTCGAGCGAGCGCAGGTACTCGACCACGAAGTCCCGGGCGAGGTCCCGGCAGCCCAGGCCGAACGCCAGACCGAGAGCGAGGCCGACCGCAGCCAGGCCGATCATCCCGATCACCATGATGAACTGGGCCGCGAAGCCGAGCTGCTCGAGGGCGAGCAGCACCGCGAACGCCGAGAGCACCGCGGTGACGATCTGGCCGCGCAGGCGCCCGCCCCGCAGCCCCGCGGTCTCGAAGAAGCGGCGCGCAAGGCCACCGAGGAGCATCGCGAGCAGCACGCCCACCGCCAGCAACACCGCGGCGGCGATGATGCGCGGAAGAACCTCCCCGAGCCGCTCGCCCACCGAGCCGGAGAGATTGAAACCGAGGGTGTCGACCGCCAGCATCAGGGCGACGCCAAAGATCGCCCAGTAGACGGCCCACGACGCCAATCCGGCGGGCTCGTGCCGCAGCACGGTGGTGCCGAACAGCCCTCGCACACCCTCGTTGAATCGGGCGGCACGCAACACGACGCGCACCAATGCCGCCGTGATCCGAGCGATACTCCAGCCAACGAGCGTCACGACGAGCGCGAGCAGGAAGTTCAGGACGGCGCTTCCGGCCCCCGAACCGAGATCGCGCACGCGGGTGAGCAGGTCGTCCCACGGCTGGAATTGCAAGATCACCGTAATCGGCATGGCTCGCCTCCCACGAGCCCGCGCCGCCGAGCGACGCGGGCATCAGTCTCCAGAGATCTCCGAGGTTTCCATCGCCGGGGTTCTCAGGTTGAGTCCCACGACGGCGTCCAACACTTCGATCGTCCAATCATAGATGTTGCGCCGCAGCACCGTCTCACGCAGCGCCGCCATGCGCTCGTTGCGCGCGTCGGGCGGCTCGACCAGCGCCGCATGGTAGGCGTCGGCCAGCCCCTCGCGGTCGTACGGCGAGGCGATCCAGGCGCGCTCGAGCTCGCGCGCCGCCCCGGTGAACGGCGACAGCACCAGGGCTCCCTCGAGATCCGGCGTGGCGGCCAGATACTCCTTCGCGACCAGGTTCATGCCGTCGTGGAGCGAGGTGACCGCGCACAGATCCGCCATTCGGTAATAGGGCACCAGGTCGCGGAAGTCCAAGCTGGCCTCGATCAAGTGCACGGTGGGCGCTCCCGAGCTCGAGGCGCGCGGGAAACGGCTGTTGATCCGCTCCGCAATCGCGCGCGCGCGCGTCAAGACGTTGCGATACTCGCGCAGCTCGATGCGCGAGGGCACGCCGATCTGGATGAAGCACAGGCGCCCGACCCATTCCGGGCGCTTCTCGAACAGACGCTCGAGCGCCTCCAGCCGCTCGGGGATCCCCTTGGTGTAGTCGAGCCGATCGACGCCCAGACCGACACGACAATTCCCGAGCTCGAGCCGCTCGCGGATCGCGCGCTCGGCGGCTCGGGTCTCCGCGGAGTCGCTCATCGCCGCGATCTCGTCGGCATTGACCCCGATCGGAAAGTGTCGCACCCAGGAGCGGCGGCCGCCGCGCTCGACCGCTAACCGCTCGCGGTCCACGCGCGCCTCGAGCGAGGCCGCGACCGAATCCAGGAAGTGGAGCGCGTGCTCACGGATGTGGAAGCCGATCAGGTCGTTGGCGAGCAGTCCTTCGAGGATCTCGGTGCGCCACGGCAGGATCCGAAACACCTCGGGATTCGGCCACGGGATGTGCCAGAACATGAGCACTTGGAGATCCGGACGCCGTTCCTTGATCGAGGCGGCGGCGAGCGCCAGATGATAGTCCTGGATGAACACGAGAGCCGGCTTGTCGCCGACCTCCTCGAGCGTGGCCTCGGCGAATCGCCGGTTCACCTCCCGGTATCGCTCCCAGTCCTCGAGTCGGAAGCGCGGCCGCACGTAGGCGATGTGGCACAACGGCCACAGCGCCGCGTTGGAGAAGCCGGAATAGTAGCGCGCGTGGTCCTCACGCGTCAGCCATACCCGCCGCAGCGTGTACCGCGGGCGCTCCGGCGGGCAGGCCACGCGCCCATGGGCGTCCGCCGCGGCCCGGTCCCCGCTGCCGTTGCCGTGCGCCACCCAGATGCCGCCGAGCGCTTGGGCCACCGCGTCGAGGGCCACGGTGACGCCGCCGGCGTTGCGCACCCAGCGCAGCTCCTTCCCCTCGCGGACGTGCGAGTAGGGCTCCCGATTCGACACCACCACCATCGTGCGGTCGGGAAGGTGGGCGCGGACCCAATCGACCAGCTCGGCACGGGTAGTCCGCGGCGGACCGGCGCTGCGCTGTTGGCTGCGAATCGCGGCACGACCAAGTGCAGATCGGACTCGATCCTGAAACTCCATCACGTCCTCCCGGGCACGGTGGGGAGCGCGGTCAGAGCGTGAAGCGACATCGGCCCGGAGACGATATCATCCGGACGGGATCGCGGCGAGGCGGGGGAGGACCCACGCTGGGGCGCGATTCCACACGCCGCCGACGCGGCAGGGAGGCCTCGTGGCAAAGCCGAAGCCCCTGTGGAGTGCGCTCGATGAGATCGCCGAGCGTGTGGAGGGCGCGGAGCGTCTCTACGTCGCAGCGGACTTCGACGGTACGCTGGCACCCATCGTGTCGCATCCGGATCGCGCGGTCATCCCCCCGCGCACGCGACGCGCGCTCGTGGCTCTGGGTGGCCTTACGCGCGTCCGCATCGCGGTCCTGTCCGGCCGCAGCCTCGCCGATCTCGCCCGTCGCGCGCGCCTGCCGGGAGTGTTCCTGAGCGGCGTATCCGGTCTCGAGACGCTTTCCGCTTCGGGAGCGCTGAGGATCCACCTGCCGCGCGGCCGAGGGCTTCCAGCCTCGTTGCGCCCCCAGGTCATCGCCTGGTGTCGCGCGTTCCGGGGTGCGTGGGTCGAGGACAAACGGTATGCGGTGGCATTGCATTACCGCGCGGTCGCGGCGCGGCGGCAGCCGGCGTTCGAAGCGGGGGTGCGTCTGCTGGTGCGACGCCATCCCGGAGTCCAGCTCGAGCACGGCAAGCGCGTGTTCGACCTCAGGCCCGCGATCACCTGGAGCAAGGCCGACGCGCTCGGGGTGTGGCTGCACGGTGCGCGAGCATGGTTCTCGCCCAGGGTCTCCAGGCTGCCCGGGCGGCGCGCCTCCCGCAAGGCGCGAGCTCTGCTCGTGTACGTCGGGGACGACACGAATGACGAACCAGCCTACGTCTGGGTGCGCCGTCGCTTGGGCGTGTCGATCGCCGTCGGACGCCGCGCCACGCGCGCGGAGTACGGTGTGGCGTCGCCCCGCCACGTGGTGTGGTTCCTGGAGTGGCTCGCGCGCGAGTGGCGTGCGCATCATCGCAGTTGACTCGGGAGATCGGGGTCGCCCGCGACCGTCCTCGGGATGCCGGTCACCAGGGCTGCCAGCGGGAGAAGGGCAAGGTTCATTCGGTCTCCGGCGAGATCAAGGCCAGGGTCTCTGTCGCCTCGGTATCGGCAGGACGGCTCCTGGGCGCGAGGGGGCTCCCCACCGAGCTGTCAGTTCCCCGCGGGCGGGGATTCCCCGGCGGGTCGAGGGACCCCGCCAGGCCGGGCGACTCAATCGTCACGGAGCCCTCGCCGTTGCGGTAGAGTCGGCGGCCATGTCGCTGGCCGCCGGCACCCGATTCGGTCCCTACGAGATCGTCATGCCCCTCGGCGCCGGGGGAATGGGTGAGGTCTACCACGGCCGCGACACGCGCCTGGGTCGAGACGTGGCGATCAAGGTGCTGCCGCCGCACCTGTCGCAAAGCCCCGAGTTCCGCGCCCGCTTCGAGCGCGAGGCGCGCGCCATCTCCTCGCTCAACCATCCACACATCTGCGTGCTCTACGACGTCGGTTGCGAAGGCGAGGTGGACTACCTGGTGATGGAGCACCTCGATGGAGAGACATTGGCCGCCCGCCTCGAGCGCGGGCCGCTTCCGATCGAGCCGCTGCTCAAGGCCGGGATCGAGATCGCCGACGCGCTCGACAAGGCGCACCGGCAAGGCCTGGTCCATCGGGACCTCAAGCCCGGCAACGTGATGTTGACCAAGAGCGGGGCCAAGCTGCTGGACTTTGGCCTCGCGCGCAGCGTGGTGGGCCAGGGCGGCCCCGCGGGACTCACCCAGCCGATCACGATGAGCCGCCCCTTGACCGCCGAAGGCAGCATCGTCGGCACCTTCCAGTACATGGCGCCGGAACTGCTCGAGGGACAGGAAGCCGACGCCCGCACCGACCTGTTCGCCCTCGGAGCCACCCTCTACGAGATGGCGACCGGCAGGCGAGCGTTCGAGGGAAAGAGCCAGGCCAGTCTGATCGCCGCAATCCTGGAGCGCGATCCACCCGCGATCAGCACCGTGGCGCCGCTCGCCCCGCCGGCCCTCGACCGCTTGGTGCGGGCGTGCCTCGCCAAGGACCCCGACCAGCGCGTGCAGATGGCGCACGACGTCAAGCTCCAGCTCCAGTGGATCGCCGAGGGTGGATCCGCCGCGGGAGTCCCGGCCCCGGTCGCCGCGCGTCGCAGGAGCCGCGAGGCGTTCGCCTGGGCCGCGGCCGCGGCGGCCGGGGTGGCCGCCCTCGGCCTGGGCGCGGGATTCGTGCTGCTCCGCCCGCCGCCGCCAAAGGTCACGCGCTTCATGGTCGAGGCGCCCTCCGGAGCCCCCAGCATGCTGTGGCCGCGCCTCTCGCCGGATGGCACTCAGCTGGCGTTCCTCGCCACCGATTCGACCGGAACTCCGCGCATCTGGATCCGACCGCTCGACGCGCTCACCGCGCATCCGCTCGCCGGCACCGAGAATCCGGGGAGACCGTTCTGGTCCCCGGATGGCCGCTTCCTCGCCTACATCTCGGACGGCAAGCTCAAGAAGGTCCCGGTCGCCGGCGGCCCCGTGGTCACGATCAGCGACGCGCCCGGCGGTGCCGACGGTTCGTGGGGCACGCGAGGCCTGATCCTGTTCGACGGTTCGACGAGTGATTCGATCCGCAGCGTGCCCGCCGCGGGGGGGAGTGTACGGGCAGCCTCGTTCCTCCACCGGGGTCGGAACGATGCATACCACGCCTGGCCCCATTTCTTGCCCGATGGCCGGCATTTCCTCTTCCTCGCCTACCCGCCCGGCGCTTCGGAAGGCAGCATCATGGCGGGAGCGGTGGGGTCTCCCACGGCCAAGGAGATCGGGCGGACCGAGGGACGCGTCGAGTATGCGGCGCCCGGCTACTTGGTCTACCCGCGCGAGGGGACGCTGATGGCCCAACCCTTCGACCTTCGCGCCCTCAGGATCACGGGAGATCCCATCCCGGTCGGTGAGAACGTCACGGTCGGCCAGGCGAGCGGACACTTCTCGACCTCGGGCGATGGCGTGCTCGCGTATCGCGCCGAGGAGACCGAAGAGAAGAGCCAGTTGGTGTGGGTGGATCGCGCGGGACGTCGGCTCGGCGACGCCGGCCCGCCCGCCCAATACCGCGATCTCGCGATCTCTCCCGATGGCTCCCAGGTCGCGGTCTCGATCGCGGAAGCGCACGGCGGCAGCCAGGACATCTGGATTCGCCACCTCGCCCGCGGCGTCACGACGCGGCTCACCTTCACCAAGGCCAACGACGTGTGGCCGATCTGGTCGCCGGACGGCCAACGCGTCGCGTTCTCTTCGGATCGGTCGGGGGAGTACCGCGTCTTCGTCAAGGCGGCGAGCGGCGGCGAAGGGGAGGACTCCCTCCAGCACGTTCCCGGCGGCCCGGAAGGGCCCACCGACTGGTCGCGCGACGGGCGCCTGGTCGCGACGACGCAGCGCTCGGCGAGCTGGGACATGTGGGTCGAGTCTGCGTCGGGAAAGGACCCGCCCAGGAGCTTCCTGCAATCCCC
>VBOY01000048.1 GCA_005893295.1 Candidatus Eiseniibacteriota bacterium
GCGGCGGCGTGGACATCCCCCGCCGGATCCTGTTCCTTCGCAGAGAATCTGTTAGCGCGATTCTCTGGTGTCAGCCCAGTCCGGCGAGCTTGGCCGAGTCCTCCCGACCCGCACCGAAATCCCCGCACCAAACAGGTAGCGGCCGCACGTGATCAACGTGTCTGGATTCTCGCAGCTAGCCCCCGCTCACCGCGGGAACGATCCAGATCTCCGCCTCGGGGGAGACTCGCGTGCCGAGGCCGCCCGTGAATCGGATGCTCTCGGTGCCGACGAACACGTTGACGTGTGGGCGCACCTCGCCTTGCTCGGTCATTACGCGATCCCGCACCCCGGGATGGTGCGACGCCAGCAGGGCCAGGGCTTGCTCCACGGTCTCGGAATCTGCCTCGAGCTGGACTCGCGAGCGGCCCCCGGTGAAGTCGCGCAGGTAGCCCGGAATGTGAAATACCATGGGCTCACCTCTTCTTCTTGCGCGCGGGCGTGGTCCGCGGCGCGGCCCGGCGGAGAGTCGCACGTCGAGCCGCTTTCTTCCCCGGCCTGGCAGAGGCGCGGCGCGCGGTGGCTGCCCGCGCCCGGCGAACCCGCGCGCGCGACGCGGGCGCGACCTTGCGGCTCGGCTCGCCGCTCACGGCTGCCTTCACGCAGACGATCGGCGGCAGACCCTGGAGAATGGCGGTCCACGATCCACCGCCGTCACGCGAGCCGTAGAGCTTGCCGCTACGCGTTCCGAAGTACACCCCCGCCGGGTCGAGCGAATCGGTCCCCATCGAGTCGCGCAGCACGGTTTCCAAGGCGTCGCGCTGGGGCAGCCCGCGGGTGAGCGGCTCCCAGGATCCGCCCGCGTTCCGCGTGCGGTAGACGCGCAGCTTGCCTTCCGGGACGCAGCGGAACTCGTCGGACTCGAGCGGAATGATGTAGACGGTGTCGGGATCGTGCGGATGCACCACCATCGGAAAGCCGAAGTCCGAGGGGACGTTCTTGGCGATGTCATGCCACGAGTCGCCCGCGTCGTCGCTTCGGTAGAGCCCCCAGTGGTTCTGCAGGAAGAACTGCTCGGGGCGCGACGGGTGATGCGCGACTTTGTGCACGCACTGCCCGAACTCCGGGTACTTGTCCGGCATGAACTCGGCGCGCACACCGCGGTTCTTCACCTGCCAGGTGCGGCCGCCGTCATCGGTGCGGTAGACTCCGCCGGTCGAGATGGCGACCATCATGCGGGTGCGGTTCGTCGCATCCGGCACGATCGTGTGCAGGCACAACCCGCCGCCGCCGGGCTGCCATTGGGGTCGGTGGGGATGGTCGAACAATCCTCGGTTGAGCGACCAGGACTCGCCTCCATCGCGCGACTCGAACAGCGCCGCCGGCTCGACGCCACAGTAGAGCGCGTCGGGTTCTTCGGCGCGACCGGGCCGGATCTGCCAGATCTGCTTGAGCGAAACGCCGGTCTCGGCCGGGAACCGCACATTGGCCTGCTCGGGTTGGGTCCAGGTCTTGCCGAAGTCGTCGCTCGAGCGCAACACCGCGCCCCAGTGCATGCTCCCCGTGCCCGCCCACAGCCGCCGCCGGCCCGCGCGGCCGTCGTAGGCCAGGGCGTAGACCGAGCTGCCGGGGAAGTGCGGCCCACCGACTTCCCAGCGTGAGCGCGCGGGGTTCGAGCGCAGCAGGAACGCTCCCTTCATCGTGCCGACGAGCAGCAAGACGTCGCCGTCCTTGACCGTGATGTGGCGCGTGACAACCAGGGTGGACCTCCTCGCCGACTCGGTTCATCCGGAACGAGCCAAAAGCTAGCATCGGCTGCGCGCGCCGGCAACGGCGTCAGCGCGCCTCGCGGTGTGGCGCCCTCAGCGGCTCCACGCCATCGCCGCCACGCTCACCGCCGAGCCATCGCCTTCTTTCGACTGCTGGTAGCACAGCAACCGGCCCGGCTCGGGCGCGGCGCAGCGCAGCATCGCGTAGATCGCCGCCCAGCCGCAGACCCGCGTCGAATCCTGGTGCGCGGCGATCGCCCCGTACCAACCGTCGGCATCGCCCGTTCGGGCCGCTTCGAGCGCGGCACGGTCGCTGGTCTCGACCTCGCCCAACGTGCGCTCGTCCAGCGCGGGATCGCCGAAGCGCGTGCCGACGTGCGACAGGTCGGCGGAGGCCATGTACAAGGTGGCGCCCTCGAGCCTCTCGGCTTGGTCGCGCACCGCCTGGATCAAGGCTTCGAACGCCTCGTCCTCGCGCGGCGTGCGCCCGGCCTCGAGCAACCCGTGGAACCCCCCGCACAAGATCGGCACCAGACGCAGGCGTCGGCCTCCGCAGCGACGCCTGAGGTAGAGCGCCTGGAACTCGATCGAATGCTCGTCGCGATGGACCAGCTCTTCGCGATAGGCGGGCTCGCCCACGGCCGCCGCCACGGCATCCACGAACGGGAGATCGCAGTCGATCCGGCCGAACGGGGTCTCGAAGTGCTTGCGCGTTAGCGCGAGCCGCCCCTGGAGGAGCGCGTGCCCGACACCGAACAGCACGACCCGCAGCGGCGGCTCGGTGGCGGTCCCCAGCTCGAGATAAGCCCGGGCGATCGCGGCCCCGGCGCGGCGCGGATCCAGGTGGGGGACGAGCAGGGCGCGGGGCGCGGCATCCGCGGCCACCGGCGCTTCGCCAGCCTCGGAACGCATGCGCTCGGCCTCGGCGAAGTGCTGATCGAGGAAGCGCGTCAGCTCGCTCGGGTCTTCGGGGTACGACAGGTCCCCCAGGGTGGCCTGCCGGATCTCGAGTCGATGATAGGAAACGCGCGCCTCGGCGTAGGCTCGCTCGAAGCGCGGCGAATCGAGCATCAGCATGCGATCGAGCTGGGCGACGAAATCGCGCACCTGGCCGGCGGCGCGCAGATCGCTGCTGCCGCGCACCACCTCGGCCGCCAGGTCGTTCAGGGACACGCTGCCGTCGAGCAGCCTCAGCAGCTCCAGGGCCTCGAGCGGCAGCGCCACCGGCGCCGGCATGACCCCCAGCGGATCGGTGACCAGCAGCAGATCGCGATCGCGGTCACGCACCGGTACGATCTCGAGCGGCCTCAAGCTCGGGTACTCCGGCAGCGGATCGGTCTCGTCGACCGACGCGCCGGGCGGCAGGACGATGCGCGCGGACGGGGGTTCTGCCGAGGAGCCACCCGCTGGCTCCCCGGTGGGTGTGACGATGCGGCTGGGGGTGGGGTTGGGCGGGTCGATGGGCATGGGAATGCGGTTCGAGGGGGAAGCGTGGGCTCGCGTATCGCAATGCCGGTAGTCTAGCCGCCCGAAAGGCCCGGTCTCAAGCGGGCGTGATGGTGAGGGCCGCTCGGACGGCTCCAAAGTCGCGCTGGAGACTCACGGCGGCCGTCCGATAACTTCCGAGCGGCCGGCAAGCAACGATCGCGCTGCGCCCGGGAGAACCCCGAGCGCGGGCCGCCAAGCCTTTGACCAGGATAGGATCCGACCCGACCGACCGTGAATCCTTCTGACGGCCTAACCCCAGCGACGCGTATCGACGTGCGCATCTGCCGCGGCATGGAGTTGCCTGGCCGCGCCTGGTGCGCCGAGCGGCCGCGGGCGCTGGTCGCGATCGTGCATGGCCTCGGCGAGCACAGCGGCCGCTATGCGGCGCTGGCGAGCGCCTTGGTCGATCGCTCCTTCACGGTGGTCGCGCTGGACCTCCCCGGCCACGGTGAGGCACCGGGCCCGCGCGGCGACGCGCCTTCGTGGGAGATGGTGCGCGACCAGGTGATCCCCGCCATGTTCACCGTGCCGCGCGGCATGCCGGGCCAGCCGCCGGACCTGCCGGTCGTGCTGCTCGGCCACAGCCTGGGCGGCGTCTGGGCACTGGACTTCGCGCTCACCCACCCCCGCGCCCTGCTGGGTCTCGTGCTCTCGGCTCCGGCGCTCAAGGGCGCGCCGCCCAACCGAGTCAAGCTGACGCTCGCCAAGGTCGCCCGAGCGATCGCCCCGTCCCGTGGGTTCCCACATGGCCTGGACGAGAGCGGCATCTCGCGCGACCCCGAGGTGCTCGAGAAGCGTCGTAGCGATCCGCTCATGCACGACCGGATCAGCCCTCGGCTCTTCTTCGGCCTCGAAGAGGCGCGCCTGCGCGTGATGGCCGAATGCAGACGCCTCGCGGTTCCCACCCTGTTGCTCCAAGGAGCCGCGGACCGGGTGGTGAATCCGTCGGGCGCGCTCGAGGTGAACGGTCTGGTCCCGCACGGGATCGCCATGCTCATCACCTACAAGAACGCCTACCACGAAGTGTTCAACGACACGGAGCGTGAGCGGGCCGTGCGGGACCTGGTGGGCTGGCTCGACGCGATCGTCGTCGTCTAGCGCGGGCGCCAGGACGGCGCGCCGCCCGATCGGCTCGGACCGATCACGCCTTGCCGGTCGCCAGCAGCACGGCCACGGCGTCGTTCCAACGTCGGTACTCGCCCTCGCGCCAGCTCCTGCCGTGGCGCGGGCGAAATACCCGCCCGACGCGGCGCGCGCCCGCGAGGTCCTGGTGCGAGGCCCAGAACCCTACCCCCAGGCCGGCAAGCAGGCCGGCGCCCAGCGCCGTCGTCTCCAGCACCCGCGGGCGCTCGACGGGCATGCCGAGCAGGTCTGCCTGGTACTGCATCAAGAAGTCGTTCGCGGCCGCACCGCCGTCCACCCGCAACGTGCGGATGCGCTGGCCGGCGTCGCGCGCCATGGCCTCGATCACGTCGCGGGTCTGGAAGGCGAGCGATTCGAGCGCCGCCCGCGCCACGTGGGCACGCCGCGTGCCGCGCGTGAGGCCGAGCAGCGCCCCGCGCACGCCCGGCCGCCAGTACGGGGCTCCGAGCCCGACGAAGGCGGGCACGAGTACCACCCCGCCCGCGTCCGGGACTTGCCGCGCCAGCGTCTCGCTCTCGGCCGCGGTCTCGAGCAGGCCGAGCCCGTCGCGCAACCACTGGAGCGCCGCGCCGGCGATGAAGATGCTCCCCTCCAGCGCGTAGGCCGGTTCTCCGCGAGGGCCGCACGCCAGCGTCGTGAGCAAGCCCGCCCGCGACGCCCTCGGCCGGTCGCCGGTGTTGAGCAGCAGGAAGCAACCGGTTCCGTACGTGTTCTTGCTCTGGCCGCGTCTCACGCAGCCCTGACCGAACAGCGCCGCCTGCTGATCGCCGGCCACGCCCGCAATCGGGATCCCGTCGGGAAGCCCCGGTACCGCGTGCGTCACGCCGAACCGGCCGCTGGACGGCAGGACGCTGGGCAGAAGCGCGGCCGGGACCCCGAACAGATCGAGCAACCACTCGTCCCACGTGCGCCGTCCGATGTGATAGAGGAGCGTGCGCGACGCGTTCGTGGGATCCGTGGCGTGGACCGCTCCGCCGGTGAGCCTCCACAGCAGCCAGCTGTCCATGGTGCCAAAGGCCGCGCGCCCGCGCCTCGCCAGCAGGGCGATCTCGGGATGGTGCCGCAGCAACCAGGTCAGCTTGGTGGCCGAAAAGTAGGGATCAAGCCTGAGCCCGGTACGCCGGCGCACCTCGCGCTCGAGCCCGCGCTTCGCAAGCGCGGCGCAGGCGTCGGTGGTACGGCGGTCCTGCCAGACGATCGCGCGCGCGAGCGGACGACCGGAGGCTCGCTCCCAGATCAGCGTGGTTTCGCGCTGGTTCGTGATGCCGATGGCTGCGAGCCGGTGCGCCGGCACGCGTGCCTTGGCGAGCGCGCGCCGGATGGCCATCACGACGCTGCGCCAGATCTCGTCGCCGTCGTGTTCCACCCACCCCGGACGCGGGAAGTGCTGCGGCAGCTCCGCGTAGCCACGTCCGCGCACCGCGCCGCGTGCGTCGAGCACCAACGCGGTGCTGCCGGTGGTTCCCTGATCGATCGCCAGCACGAAACCGACTCTCATGGATCCTCCCGGGCCGCGCGCAAGAAACGCTCTTCACGCTCGAGCGCGCCGTGGAACGAATCGAGCTCCTCGCGCAACCGTGACGGGCTCCAGCCGAGGCGGCGCGCCAACACCGCCCCCACCCGAGGGGCCGCGAGCCGCCCGCGGTCCGCCTCGAGCCACAAGGCGCTGCGGCGGCGCACCACGTCCTCGATGCGTCGCGCAAAGGCGTCGACCGCCCACTCGGCCAGCGACTCGATCGACGCGCCGGCCACGGGCGCTGGCAGCGGCGCCATCGGATCGCGCAACGCCAGGTTGTCCTTGCCGAGCCGGCGCACCACGCACGCCAGCGTGTCTCTTGCCATGACGCGAAACGTCGTGTACTTGCCGCCGACGATGGTGACCAGAGGACCGTCCGCGATCACGCGGTGCTCGCGCGATGCCGACCCCACTGGGTCGGTGGACACGAGCAGCGGCCGCAGCCCGGCGGTGACGGCGAGCGGCGGCTGCTCGGCCGGCCCCGGCAGAATGCGGGCGAGCGCGTGGCGCAGGTACCGGACCTCCTCGGTGCTCGGCTCTCGCGCGTCGGTGGTGGGTGGGGAGGGCGTCTCGACCTCGGTGGTGCCGACCAGCGAGCGCGGGCCGAACGGGACGACGAACAGTACGCGGTCGTCGGCGCCGGCAAAGAACAGCAGCGCGTGCCCGCGCGTGAGCGGCGGGAAGACCAGATGGATGCCGCGGCTCGGCCTGAGCAAGGGCGCGGGATCCACGGCGCCGGGCGTGAGCGCGCGCAGCAAGGTCGTGCGCACGCCGTCCGCCCACGCCCCGGCGGCGTTGACCACGGCGCGGCCTCGGATGCGGCGCTCGCCGCCCTCCAGAGTGTCGCGCGCCAGCATCTCGACCCCATCCTCGGCCGGGCGCGCCCCGATGGCCTCCGTGTAGGTCCAGATCTGGGCGCCGTGAGCGGCTGCGTCGCGCGCGACCGCCACCGCGAGGGCCGCGTCGTCCATCACCGTGTCCGAGTACAGGCCGGCCCCGGCGAGCCCCTTCGACCGGAGCTCCGGCTCGAGCCGCAAGGCCTCGGCGCGTCGAACCATCGCGTGTGGGGCCAGCCCGGCACGCCCCGCGAACAGGTCGTACGCCGCCAGGCCGAGACGCAACTTCCACGGTGGGCGGCGGTCGCCGCGGCGCAACGGGATCAAGAAGCGAGTCGGGCGCACGAACGCCGGGGCCAGGCGGGATACCGCGGCGCGCTCGGACAGCGCTTCGCGCACCAGGGCGAAGTGCCCGCGCTCGAGATAGCGGAGCCCGCCGTGCAGCATGTGGCTGGTGCAACTACTCGCGCCCGAGGCGAGGTCGCCCCGCTCGAGCACCGCCACCGTGAGGCCGTTCCGCGCCGCGAGCCGGGCGACTCCCAGCCCGGTGATGCCGCCGCCCACCACGACCAGATCGAACGACGTCACGATCCCAGGTGCCACGCGGCGTGGCTGGAACGCACCACTGTGCCTGGCTTCCGCGCGCCGTTCCACCGTTTCATCGGTCCCTCCCTGGCACCGCACCCCACGGGGCGCGGAGAATAGCACCGTGGCCGCCTCGCGCCACGTGGTGTGACGATGCGCTACGCACGACCCCGACGCTACGCTTGGGTTGCCGCAATTCCGCCATCGTGGTAGTCGTTCCCGCCGTCATTCCGCGGGTCGCACGAGCGGCTCGCCCAACGTTTCATTCCACGCGCGAGGCCCCCGTGTTCTCCTGGTTCCCCAAAGACGAGAACTTCTTCGCCCTGTTCCACAAACAGGCCGCGGTGGTGCGTCAAGGTTGCGACCAGCTTCACGAGATGGTCGAGAAGTTCGACGACCTGGAAACGCGAGCCACTGCGCTCAAGAAGGTCGAGCACGAAGGCGACCTGATCACCCACGAGATCATCGAACGCTTGAACCGCACCTTCATCACCCCGCTCGAGCGCGAAGACATCCATGGGCTGGCGAGCGGTCTCGACGATGTGCTGGACTCGGCGGAAGCGATCGGCAGCCGCTTGGTGCTGTTCCACATCAAGCACATCACCCCCGAGGCTCGACAGCTCACCGACATCCTGCGCCAGTGCGGGGTCCAGCTCGAGCAGGCGGTGGAACATCTCAAGGACTTCAAGAACCTGATGGCGTTCACGATCGAGCTGAACCGGCTCGAGAACGAGGCGGACGACATCTCGCGCGAGGCGGTGGCGGATCTCTTCAGCGGTCGCCACGAGACGCTCGACGTCCTAAGGTGGAAGGAGATCTACGGGCGCCTCGAGGCGGCCTCGGATCAGTGCGAGGACGTGGCGAACACCATCGAAGCGATCGTGCTCAAGAGTCGCTAGCGCGCGCCATGTTCCCGCTCGAGATCTGGGTCATTATCCTGGCCGCGCTCGCGTTCGACTTCATCAACGGCTTCCACGACGCCGCCAACTCGATCGCCACCGTGGTCAGCACGCGCGTGCTGTCGCCTCGCTACGCGGTCTTCTGGGCCGGGTTCTTCAATTTCGCCGCCTTTGGGGTGTTCGGCGTGCACGTCGCCAAGACGATCGCCAAGGGAGTGGTCGATCCCTCGACCGTGACGCCCGTCGTGATCTTCGCCGCCGTCCTGGGCGCCATCATCTGGAACCTCATCACCTGGTGGCTCGGCCTGCCGACCTCGTCCTCGCACGCCCTGATCGGCGGCTTCGTGGGGGCCGCGCTGGTGAAGGCGGGCCCGGGCGCGATCATCGTCGCCGGGATCGTGAAGATCGCGGTGTTCATCGTCCTCTCGCCGCTGCTCGGAACGGTCCTCGGCTTCCTTGCCATGTGGGCCGTGACGTGGTTGTTCCGTCGCTCGACGCCACGGCTCGTCAATCAGGTGTTCCGTCGCCTGCAGCTCGTCTCGGCGGCGGCGTTCAGCCTCAGCCACGGCGGCAACGACGCGCAGAAGACGATGGGGATCATCACCGTGCTCCTCTACTCGACCGGCCACCTCAAGGAGTTCCAGCCTCCGATCTGGGTGGTGATGGCGAGCTTCCTGGCAATCGGCCTGGGGACGACGTTCGGGGGGTGGCGGATCGTCAAGACCATGGGGATGAACCTCACCAAGCTTCAGCCGGTGGGCGGCTTTTGCGCCGAGACCGCGGGTGCCGCCACATTGATCAGCGTCACGCTCACCGGGATCCCGGTCTCGACGACGCACACCATCACCGGGGCGATCGTCGGCGTCGGCTCGACCCGACGGCTGTCGGCGGTGAAGTGGGGCGTTGCCAGACGTATCGTCTGGGCCTGGGTGCTGACCATGCCGATGGCAGGGGGGATCGCGGCGCTGCTGTTCCTGGCATCGCGCGTCGTCCACCGTTAGCGCCGCGTCCGAGAACGGCACCGCCTGGGAATTCACGCCTCGCTCGACTCGACCGCCTCCGCCGTCACGATCGCGTTGTAGTCGGGCTCGCCCGAGACCGGATCGAAGCGCCGCGAGATCAGAACGTTGGTCTCGGGCCAGTAGGCTTGGAGATGTCTCTCCTTCATCGGCGCGAGGCGAGCCACCCCGACCCACGTGCCCACGTCCGAGCGCAGGCGCACCGGCGCCCCGTCTTTGAGGCTCAGGCGCGCGGCGTCCGCGGGGTGGATCAGCACGTCGCGACGGCTCACGCTTCCCATCAGGAAGTCCTTCGATCCGTGCGCCATGCTGTTGAATTGCTTCCCGCGTCGGGTGGTGAGGTAGAAGTGCCCCGGCGGGATCGCGATCTCGGGCAGCGGCACCGGGCTCAGGCGAGCCTTGCCACCGGGCATGCGCGCGAAGCCGTCGGTGAAGAGCCGCGGCCCGCCCCACTGGATCCACTGCCCCTCGCGCTCCAGCTTCTCGATCCCCGAGTAGATCGGCATCGCCTGTGCCATCTCGCGCCGGATGTCGGCGGTGCCGCGCCACGGGAAGCAGCGCGCGAGCGCCGGCCGCGCGGCGACCGCCACCTCGACGGGGATCTTCCACTCCGGGTGCGCCTCGGCGATCCGCGGCCCCGGGATCTCGGGACTGAATCGAATGCGGCGCTCGGTGCTGGTCGCCGTGCCCCCGCCGCTCGTCTCGTAGCGGGTCTCGGCCGGCAGCAGCAGCACCGCGCGCCCGGGCAGCAGCGACGACGTGTTGAGGACGATGTCCTGGTGCACCCGGAGCTTCACCCGCGACAGGCCCTCGAGCATGTAGGCGCGGTCGGGCATGGTCTCGAGGAGATTGCCGCCCAGCGAGTAGAGCAGTTCCAGCTCGCCGCGATGCGCGGCCTCGAGCATTTGCAGCGTTCGATGCCCGCGCCATCCCGGCAGCGGGTGGTCCCAGAGCCGCTCGAAGCGCTGGCGATCTTCGGTCCGCGCCACCTCGAAGCCGCCCGGATACTTGTCGGGATCCACGCCGCACTCGCCACCCCCCTGGACTCCCGAGTGCCCGCGGATCGGCATGATGCCGCACTTCTCCCGCCCCAGCATGCCGCGCGCCAAAGCGAGGTTCACCACCGCCTTCACGTTGTCCACTCCGAAGCGGTGTTGCGTGAGCCCCATGCTGTAGACGAACACCGTGGTCTTGGCGCGCGCGAGCTGCTCCGCGAAGCGCAGCATGTCGGCCCGCGTCAGCCCGGCATGGCGCTCGAGTCGTTCCCACGACAAGGTCTCGAGCAGCGCTTGGAGCTCGTCGAGCCCTACGACGTGGCGGTCGAGGAATTCCCGGTCGGCCCAGCCGCGCTCGAGGAGATGCTTCATGGTGCCGTGCAGGAACGCGATGTCGCCCCCCACCGCGACCTGGAAGAAGTCGTCCATGACGCGGGTGCCGAACAGCGCGCTGCGCACGTCGCTCGGCACCCAGTAGCGCTCGAGGCCCGGCTCGCGCATCGGGTTCACGACCACGATGCGCGTGCCACGCCGCTTGGCGTGACACAGGTACTTCATCGTCACCGGCTGGTTGTTCGCCAGGTGCGAACCCAGGATCACCACCAGGTCGCTGCCGATCATGTCTTGGAGCGAGCAGGTGGGGGCCGGGATCCCGAGCGTGTCCTTGAGACCGGCGACGCTCGCCGCGTGACACAACCGCGCACACAGGTCGACGTGGTTGGACCCCAAGACCCGCGCCGCCTTCTGGAACGAGTAGTAGGTCTCGTTCGTGAGCCCGCGCGAGGTGGCGAAGAACCCCATGCGCTCACCCGGCACATGGGCCAGCTCCTCGGACACGATCGCGAGCGCCTCGTCCCACGACAGGCGGTGTAGCCTGCCGTCACCCGCACGATGGATCATCGGGAACGGCAGGCGTCCCAGTCGATGGAGCGCCTCGTTGGGTAGGGCGCGCAGCCGGCTCAGGTCGCCTACGTGCTGGTCCGAGATCGCTCCCATGGTGCTGAGCCGCAGCAGCCGCAGCCGGGTCATGCAGAGGTGGACGCCCTCGATCACGTCGTCCTTGAGCCCGCGCGGCCCGAGCGAGCAGCCGTCGCACACGCCGTGGGAGAGGATGCGCCACGCGTGCGGCAGGTTGTCGCGGTTCTCCCACGCCACCTGGAGCATTTCGAGGTAGGGGCGCGGGCGAGGATGGCGGCGGGGCCCGACCGGCAGCAGGTCACGCACGCGAAAGCGGCCACCGCTCGCGGTCGTGGGACGAGGAGGCATGCGTCGCAGCCTAGCGCGGAACGGACGAGCGCGGAAGCTGGCTGGGCGTGGCCCCTCTCGACTACACTGCCCGGTCTCTTCGGGATGCACGCCACCGCGAGCAGGGAACCCATCATGAACTACCGGCGTCTGGGCGCGAGCGGTCTCAAGGTTTCCGAGATCTCGCTGGGCTCCTGGACCACCTATGGAGGCTACGTCGAGGAGGCGGACGCGGTCCGCATCGTGCGGCGTGCCCACGACCTCGGCATCAACGTGTTCGACACCGCCGACGTGTACGTGCGTGGGGCGGCCGAGACGGTCCTGGGCAAGGCGCTGCGCGGGTTGCCCCGCGAGCAGATCGTCGTCGCGACCAAGGTGATGGGGCGGGTGTGGGACGGCCCGCTGGGAGCCGGGCTGTCGCGCAAGCACATCTTCGACGCCATGGACAAGAGTCTCGCGCGGCTGGGGCTCGACTATGTCGACCTCTACCAGGCGCATGCCCCCGATGCCGAGACGCCCATCGAGGAGACGCTCGAGGCTTTCGAGGACTTGGTTCGCATGGGCAAGACGCGCTACCTCGGGTTCTCGAACTTCGATCGCGAACCCGGGCTCGCCTCGCGCGCGCTGGCGCTTCAGAGGGCCCGCGGTTGGACCCGCTTCGTCTCGAGTCAGCCGCGCTACAGCCTGGTGGACCGCAAGATCGAGCGCGAGCACCTGGCGTTCTGCCGGCGCAACGCGGTCGGCATCATGGCCTATTCGCCACTCGCCCAAGGGGTGCTGACGAACAAGTACGCGGGCGGCGCCACCCCGAAGGGGAGCCGAGCCACGACCACGTTCGCGCATTTCCTGACCGCCGAGGGGGCGCTCACCCCGGAGAACGTGGCGGCGGCGGCGCGCTTCGCCGACTGGAGCGCGCGGCGTGCGCTCGCGCCCGCGCCGGTGGCGCTGGCGTGGGTGCTCAAGCATCCCGAGGTCTCGACCGCGATCATCGGCGCCACGCGGGTGGAGCAGCTGGAGGAGAACCTCGAGGCGGCCGAGATCAAGCTCTCCGACGCCGAGTGGGCCGAGGTCGAGGCGGCGATCGCCGGCCAGGAGCAGGTCAAGAAGGCAGCGCCGCGTTCCACCGCGCGGCCCGTGCGGCATCGCCTGCCGCGCACCGGATAGGTCCCGCCGGCCGACCTTCGGGAGGACATCCCTCGAGGAAATGAAGCGGGCCGAGGCATTGGGCCTCGGCCCGCTTCGGGTTCGACGTGCTCACCAGCGCGGGGACTGAGCGAACCCCAGCTCGCCACGCTCGCGCTCGCGCAGGCGGTTCCGGCCCCAGCCCGTGTTGATGCCCAGGGCTCTCAGGCCGCTCTCGTACTCGTAGCGCAGCACCATGTGGTCGGTGGCGAAGTTCTCGGCCACGAACCAGGTCTCGCGCACCGGGTCATTCCGCCGGTCGCCCCAGCCGGTGCCGGGATTGGAGTCGTCGTCGCGGAACCGCTCCGCCTCGAGCCGCGTGTCCGAAGGAGCGCGCTGCGCACGGTCTTCGGCGCCACCCAGGTTGGGCGCGCCCTTGGCCTCTGGCGAGGCGCCGCCCGGAGCCCGCGAGCCGCCGCCGTCGTACGGCAGACCCTCACGGCCCCACGGGCGTTCGTTCTCGTCGCCACGCAGCTTGCTCAGGTTGTCGCGCCAGGTCGGCTGCTCGCGGAACGAAAGCACTCGGATCCATCCCAGGTCGCCATTCGCCTGACCGGTGCGCTCGGCGTACGAGCGCTCCTCGTCGACGAATACGAACCGCCGCACGTCGTCGAGCGAAGTACGCCAGCCGCGAATCGTCGACTGCTCGTACGGATCGAGGACGTACATGGCCTCGTCGTTCGACAGGTTCGAGCGCCTGCCGCTCACCACGTTCAGCCCGTCCACCGCGATCAGCACGCCGACGCGGCGGCCGGTGTTGTTGCGCACGACGAGCGAGTAGTTGCGTCCACGGAACGCCTGGAAGTAACGACGGTCGTAACGTCCGGGGGCGAAGTAGAGCGGCGCGCTCTGGCCGTCGACCCGCACCTGGACGTCCACCAGCTGGCCGTCCGCCACGTACCCGAACGCTGAGGCCGCGCGCGCCGCCGCCGGCTGGCTCGAGACCATGGCGACGAGCCCCGCGGCGACCACCGCCAGGAGGGTGCGCACGCCGCGCGGACGCCGCAGAACTGGGTTCGGAGCCGGAACCGGGACCCGGCAGGGTTCGGCGACGGCCCGGCCAACGGCGGGTGCCCGGACGGTGACAATGGCCCAGGCACCGGGTGCCGGGCGAGTGGACGGGTGAATCGTGGACGCGGTCTTCATGGCCTCCTCCTGGTCAATGCGCGGGTCGAAGTCGCCCGCAACCTGCCAACGCATGATCTACGCCAGCGGGAGGCTCGCATTCCGGGGCGGCAACCCGTTGCGGCGCGTGGGGAGCGGGAGCCGGTGACAGGAGCGTGCAAACCGCGCGCCCTTGAGGAGCGTGGTCGGGCCGCTACAGGAGTGGGGACGCGGCCGCGCCCCGGTGGTCGTACTCGCGAGGCGGCCTACCAGGCGACGATGCTGTAGCCCCCGTCGACCATCACGACCTCTCCGGTGACGCCGCTCGCCAGGTCGGAGAGCAGGAACAGTCCGGCCTTGCCGACGTCGTCCTGGGTGATGTTGCGCTTGAGGGGGGCGCGCTCGGCGTGCTTCTTGAGCATGTCGGTGAAGCCGCGCACGCCGCGCGCGGCGAGCGTGCTCACCGGCCCGGCCGAGAGCGCGTTCACGCGAATTCCCTTGGGCCCGAGCTCGTAGGCGAGCTGGCGCACGCTCTGCTCGAGCACCGCCTTGGCGCTGCCCATCACGTTGTAGGATGGCACGGCGCGCTCGGCGGCCAGGTAGGACAGCGTGACGATGCTGGCGCCGCGGCGCTCGAGCAGCGGCAGGAGCCGGTTCGTCACGTTGAGCAACGAGTAGGCGCTCACCTCGAGCGCGGTCTGGAATCCCTCGCGCGAGGTGGCCACGAACGAGCCCTCGAGGTCTTCGCGCCGCGCGAAGGCGATGCCATGCACCAGCAGCTCGACCGAGCCCCAGCGGCTCTCCAAGGTGCGCGCCACCGCGTCGATGGTTTCGTCGCGGGTCACGTCGCACTCGAGCACGAGACTCCCCGGCACGCTTGCGGCCAGCTCTTCGACCGATGATTTCAGACGCTCTCCGGCGTAGCTGAGGCACAGGGTCGCTCCCGCCTGGTGCAGGCTCCGGGCGATCGCCCACGCCAGGCTGCGGTGGTTGGCGACCCCCATCACCAGCGCATGCTTGCCGCTCAAGTCGACCGCGACCATGCGACTCCTCCCTCTCGATTCGTGCGCGCCTGGTTCGAAGGCGAGCCCGACGGCGGGCGATTTCAGGCCGCGCGCCGGGTGTCCCAGACGCGAATCGGCATGATGATCACTTGGACGCCGCGGAACTGCAGCCGCCGTTGGACCGCGAACGCGGTCTCGTGGTGCAGCGAGCGCGTGAACAGGTTCTCACGCTGGAACACGAGCTGACCCGCGAACACGACCGGGCGACGGAACTCCTTGATCAGATCCAGGCAGATGCCTTCCAGTTCGGCGATGAGATCGGTCCCGAGCGTGTAACGATACTCGGGGTAGTAGCCCATGCGCGTCGCCAGGTGGACGTACTTCTCCAAGTCTCCGCGGGTCTTCTCCTCGAGCGCGTGCACGTCCTGAACACCCTTGAACTGTCCCGAGTCCACCAGCCCGACCGAGACGAACACGAAGTTCTTAAAGTGCCGTGGGAACAGCCGCTGGATCGAGAGCATCGTGTGGATCCCGAGCCCGGCGTAGGACTCGACCAGCACGATCGCCGAGGGCCCGTCCGGCGCCAGCTCGGGCAGCCCCTTGGGGTCGGGAAGCGGCAGGTTGGTGAGCACGTCGTCGAGACTCGACAGCAGCCGGCGCACCCGGCGATAGTGCGAGCGCACCACGAAGCAGAACACGATCAGGCCCCCGGTGGCGACGAGCGTGACCCAACCGCCCTCGCGGAACTTGAGCACCGAGGTGACCATCAGGATCCCGGCGGTGACCGCGGTGCCCAGCGCCGCGATCAGGAAGCGGCGCTTCCAGTGCGCGAGGGAACGCCGCTCGTCCCACCAATGCCGCATCATCCCGAGCTGCGAGAGCGTGAACGTGAGGAACACGTTGATCGAGTACATGACGACCAGCAGCTCCACCGAGCCGCGCGTGTAGAGCAGCACCAGCAAGGCGGCGGCGCCCATGGTGATCACCCCGTTCTGGGTCACCAGACGCTCCGACAGATGGGCGAACCGCTTGGGCACCCATTGGTCCACCGCCATCGCGCCGAGCGTGCGTGGGCCCGCCAGGAATCCGGTCTGCGCCGCCACGAACAGGAGTGCCCCCTCGGAGAGCAGCGTGAACCAATAGACTGCGGTGCCGAGATCGAAGTCGCCGAGGCGCCAGCCTTGGGTGAGGAGCGCGAACAGCGAAGCGTTGAGCGTCTTGCCGGGCTGGAACTGGACGCGGTTGAGCAGGTAGCAGAGCAGGATGCCGCCGGCGGTGAAGGACAGCGATGTCGCCATGTAGAGCATGGTGCGCTTGCCGGTCTCGGCGCGGGGCTCGCGTAGGATCTCGGTGCTGTTGCTCACCGCCTCGATGCCAGTGAAGGTGCCCCCGCCGAGCGAGAAGGCGCGCAGGAAGATGACGATCACGCCGAGCAAGCCCAGGTCGCCGATCGCGAGCCGCGTGTCGCGTACCGTGTCGCCGAGCACCAGGTGGAGGTTCGCGGTGTGACTAAAGATGCCGACCCCGATCAACGCCACGTGGCTCAGCATGAAGGCGAGGAAGATCGGGGTCAGCACCAGCACCGATTCCTTGACGCCGCGGATGTTGAGCCCGACGAGTGCGATCACCGCCGCCAGGTCCGCCACCAGCCGCCACGGCGCCCAGGCTTGCGGCAGGAACGAGAAAATCGCCTCGCATCCCGAGGCGACCGAGATCGCCACGGTGAGGACGTAGTCCACCACCAGAGCACAGCCCGAGACGATCCCCGGGATCGGGCCGAGCAGCTTGGTCGCCACCAGGTACCCGCCACCGCCGCTGGGAAACAGCTCGATGATGTTGCTGTACGACGCCGAGATGAGGAACACCGTCGCGACGGTCGCGACGCCGAGGTAGAGGGCGAGGTGCGCGTGGCCCGCGAGCTGGAGATAGGCCTGCTGCGGGCCGTAGCAGGAGGACGAGAGCCCGTCCGAGCCGAGGCCGACCCAGGCGAAAAACGCGATCAGCGCGATGTTGTGATGGATGCGCGGGTCGAGGAGGTTCTTGGGAGCTCCGAGCAGCAGGCCGCGCAGTCGAGCAAACACCGGGGCACTCTAGAGTCTGGCCCGGGGCGGAATCAAGCCGCCCGCACGCCCAGCGTGCGGCCCCATCGCCCCTCGATCGGCGCGGGAGTGCGCGCCGGCGTGAGCGGTGTATCCTCAAGGCTCCCAGAGTCAGCCCAAGGGGGTCATCATCGCTCGCTCACCTGGCCCGACGGTCGCCGCCGCGCCCGCGGCGCGGTCCGCGCGTGGGGCGCCGCGATCGCTCGCCGCGGTCCAGCGGGCAGTCGTCGCCTGCGCCGCGTGCCCGCGGCTGCGGCGCCATTGCGAGCGGATCGCGCACGAGAAGAAGCGCGCGTTTCGCGACCAGGTCTACTGGGGTCTTCCGGTGCCGAGCTTTGGCGACCCGCGCGCGCGCATGCTGGTGGTGGGGCTGGCGCCGGCGGCACACGGTGGCAACCGCACCGGCCGGATGTTCACCGGCGATTCGAGCGGGAGCTGGCTCTACGAAGCGCTTCATCGCTTCGGCTTCTCGAACCAACCCGACTCGACCGGTCGGGGGGACGGCTTGAGGCTCAACGACTGCTATGTGACCGCGGCGGCGCGCTGCGCCCCGCCGGCCAACCGGCCGACGCCGGCCGAGCTCGAGCGCTGCCGTCCGTTCCTCGAGGCCGAGCTGCGCTTGCTCCCGCGCGTGCGGCTGGTGGTCGCTTTGGGGCGGATCGGGCACGAAGCGTGGCTGCGCGCCGCCGGTTGGTGGAGTCTGCCGGCCCGCCAGCGCCCTCGGTTCGCGCACGGCGCCGAAACCAGGCTTCCCGACGGGACGATCTTGATGTGCTCGTATCACCCGAGCCGCCAGAACACGAACACCGGCCGGCTCGACCGGGCCATGTGGCACGACGTGTTTCGCCGCGCCCGAGCCCTGCTTGGGCCCCCCTAGGCCGAGATCCGGCAGCCCCTTACGAGGCGGCTCAAGCGGGCCTAACCCCGCGCCGATATCTGCGATGAGCCCGCCCACCGGCCCCGCGTGGCGGTGTTCCCAAGGAGCGTGGAACACACCCATGAGCCGTCGTGCATGGATCTGGATCGTGGTCGCCTGGTCCACGGCGTCGTCGTGCGCCGAGGCCGGGGTCGTGCGCGGCACGCTGCGGCTCCCGCAGGGCCACCTCGTGGAGCAGGCGCGCCCGGAGGACGCCGTGATCTACGTGGAAGCCGTGCCGGAGCGACTGCGCCACCATTTTTCTCGCGTCCCGAGGGAGCCGCGTCTGGTTCAGGAGCGGAGTCGCTACGTCCCCCGCGTGCTGCCGGTGGTGGTCGGAACCACCGTCCGGCTGCAGAACCATGACCGCATCTACCACCGCGCCTTCAGCGTGTCGCCCGCCAAACGCTTCGAGCTCGATACGTATGCGCCCGGTGAGTCACGGCTCGTGACGTTCGATCGCGTCGGCGTCGTCCGACTCTATTGCGAGATCGATCGTAACATGTCGGGCTACGTCGTCGTCCTGCCGCACCGCGCGTTCACGCAGCCGGATTCCACCGGAGCCTTCATCCTGCCGAAGTTGCCCGCCGGGAGCTATACCCTGCGGATGTGGCATCCGGCATTGCGGGCGAGAAGTCGCAAGATCGAGATTCCGGGCCGCGGCGACGTGACGCTGGACTGGAAGCTGTGAAGCCGCTGCGTTTCGGGCTGCGCTGGAAGCTGCTCTTGTTCACGGTCCTGCCCCCGGCCGCGCTCACGGTCGGCACGCTGCTCTCCGTGAACTTCAACCTCTCGCGCCATTTGCAGGCCAACATCCGCGAGAGCCTCACCCGGTCGGCCACCGTGTTCGAGACCATGCTCGCCGCGCGCTCGCGCGCGCTCGAGGTGGCCGCACAGGTGATCGTGCGCGATCCACGCTTCTTCTCGGCCCTCACGCTGCCGGTCTCGCACGAGGACCCCCAGTTTCGAGCGACGGTGGCGGGGGTGGCCAAGGATTTCAACCGCATCACCGGGGCCGATCTGTTCGAGGTGTTGGATCGGCAGGGCAACCTGTTGGCGTCGGTCGCGCCGCGTTCGTCGACCCGCGAGGGACGCCGCGAGCTGCTCCGCTCGGCGCTCAAGGGCCACGCCATCACCGGGGTCCTGGTCGAGCGGCGCGGCCACGACCAGGTCACCGTGACTCCGGTGATCGCCGACGGCCGCGTCGTGGGCGTGCTCATGCTGGGGGCGAGCATCGGCGAGTCGTTGGCTCGTGACCTGCGGGCGATGACGCGCAGCGAGGTGACGTTCTTCTCGGGGCTATCGAGCACCGGGAGCACGTTGCAGGATCCGGAGGACGTGAGCGCGCTGCGCAAGATGCTGGGCAGTCTGGGCGAGGACCCGGCCGCCCAACCCGATCGCGTGCTCGAGACGCGCGGGGCGACCGAACCCCATCTCACGCTGGTGCGTCACCTGCCGCACTCGAAGCCGGAGGACCACCAGCTCTACGTGCTGCAGCGGTCGCTCGGGGCCGAGACCACGTTCTTGCGCAACATACGGTCGGTGCTGGTGCGTCTCGGCATCGTGGCGCTGGTCGCCGCTTTGGCCATGGGGTTCACGGTGGCCGAACGCATCACCAGGCCGGTGCGCCGGCTGGTGCGAGGCGCCGAGGAGATGGAGCGCGGGAACTACGACTATCCGCTGCAGGTCTTCCGCCGCGACGAGATCGGATACCTCGCCGAGCGCTTCAACGACATGCGCCAGCGCCAGCATGCCTATGTGATGAGCCTGCAGGAGGTGGGCCGGCTCAAGAGCGAATTCATCAGCATTGCGTCGCACGAGCTGCGCACGCCGATCAGCGTGATCAAAGGCTTCGTCGAGTTGTTCGCGCACGGCAGCCTGGGAGACGTGAGCCCCAAGCAGCGCCAGGCGCTGGGCGCGATCGAGCACAGCCTGCAGAACCTGGTGCGCATCGCCGAGGACGCCACCCGCATGGCTCAGATCGAGGGGGACCGGCTCAACCTCACGATCGCCGAGCTCCAGGTGGACTCCTTGGTGGACCAGGCGAGCGCCGCCGCGATGGCGGATGCGCCGCACCGCGACCTCACCGTCACCGTCGAGGTCGAGCCCAACCTGGGGCCGATCTTCGTCGACGGACCGCGCATGACCCAGGCGGTGGCGAACCTGGTGCGCAACGCGATCCGGTTCACCCCCGACGGCGGCTTGATCGACGTGGTGGCGCGCGGAGACGACGACCACATCGCGATCGAGGTCCGAGACAATGGCGTGGGCATCCCCGATGAGAAACGACGGCACCTGTTCAGCCGGCCGTTCTCACACCGCGACTCCCTGAACCATCACTCGTCGGGGACGCTCGAGTTCAACTCGGCCGGGCTCGGCCTGGGGCTGCTCATCGTCCGGGGCATCGTCGAGGCGCACGGCGGAGTCGTGGGGGTCGAGAGCAAGGTGAGACGCGGCAGCACCTTCGTGATCCGCGTGCCGCGCGACTGTCGCCGCGTCAGCGCGGCGGCCTGACCGTCAGGTCGGGCGCACACGCCCCGCGCGCAGCGCCGCCGCCGTGTACCACGCCAGGCCCGCCATGCCGAAGGCGGCGGCGGCGATCAAGTTGGCCGCCGGCGACGCGTGCCACAACACCGCTCCCAGCGCCGCCGCCACGGCCGCGAGCGAGTCGCGGACGCAGTAGTACCAGCCGAAGTGAGTGGCGCGCGCATCCTCGGGGCATAGATCGAGGATGAGGCTCTTGCGCGTCGGCTCGCCGATCTCCTTGAGCCCCCGCAAGGCGAAGGCGAACACCAGCGCGCCGTACGACCTGCTTCCCATGAGCGCCAGCGGGAAGGCGAAGAAGAAGGCGAAGGTGATCGCCACGGCGGCAGGCTTTCCGATGCGCGACGAGAGCCAGGCCCCGGGAGCGTAGACCAGCATCGCCACCACCATCTCGATGGCGGTGAGCTGCCCGAACACCCAGGCGCTCACCGGTCGCGGGATCTCGCGCATGCACCACAGGACGACGAACGCGTACGGGATCTGCTCGCAGAAGCGGATCAGCGTGTCGGCGATGAAGAGATCACGCAGCGGCCGGTTCATGGAACGCAGGGCCGCGAGCGGACGAAAGGGCGCGCGCGCGCTCGCGTGATCCGAGGTCGCCGGCACGGCCGCCGGGCGAATGAGCAACTGCTGCGCGACGATCGTGACGACGCCGAGAGCCAAGGCGACCGCGAATGCGATTCTCAAGCCCAAGACTTCGCCCCGTGCCGCCACCAGGGCTCCGGCGACGAGCGGGCCGACCGCCATCGGCACCCGCCGCACCAGCGAATGAAGCGACACGCCCCAGGCCGTGTTGCGCGTCGGGATCGCACGAGTGATCAGCACCAGCGCCGCCGGCAAGGAGACCGCGCTCCACGAGAGGGCCATCAGCGCGCCGGCGATCGCGAGCGGCCAACGCGAGGCGAAGACCAGCAGCGCGAAGCCCAGGGAGGCTAGCGCGGCGAACCATTGGAGCGCCCGTTTCGAGCCGATCCGGTCGGTCATGTAGCCGCCGGGCAGCGCGGCCGCCGCGCCCACCAGATTGGTCGCCGCCTGATGGAGCCCCACCGCCAGGGCTCCGCCGCCCAGATTGACGAGGAAGAGCGGGATGAAGCGCTCGCCGAGCTTCTCACCGAGGCCGAGCAGCACCGTGCCGGAGAGGAGACCCGTCGCGTCGCGAAGCGACGGGCGCTGCGGCGGGCTCACGCCCACGGAGGAAGCCCCGGTGCTCGGGCCCGGGAGCGTCACCGGACCGAGCGGCTGGGTCGCGGACTCAGCGTGCTCGACCACGCGTCGGAGCGTAACTCAAGCCAGCCGAGATGGTCACGCGGGCCGGCCAGAATCCGCTTGACGCTCGCCCACCCGTGGCGCACCGTCCCTGGGACATCTTTCGGGTGCCCAGCGTGGGTAAGAGGGAAGAGGGGTGCGAATCCCCCACGGTCCCGCCACTGTGATGGGCGCCGCGGGCCTCACGTGCCACTGACCGCAGTAGGTCGGGAAGGCGAGGCCCGCTTGCGGCCCTGAGTCAGGAAACCTGCCCGAAAGCCATCGCCCCGAACGCTTCGCGTGAAGGCGTCCCGGCGGACGGCGTCGTCTGGCCCTTCCGCCCCTCGCCCCGCGGCGGAAGGGCCTTTCGTTGGCGCGAGAGACGCCATGAACGCCGCCCACATCCTGATGCTCGCCCTGGCGGTCGACTCGACCCAGGAGCCGTCGCGCGACAGCTCGCGCAACGCCGGTTCGACCCACGCGGCCCGCGATACGGTCGTCCTCTTGCCCGAGGTCCGCGTCGAGCGCTCGCGCCTTCTCTCCCTGGCGCGGCGCCGCGTGCCGACCGGCTTCGTCACCGAGATCCGGCTCGGAACCACCGGGCGAGCGTTCGAGACCCTGTCCGAGGCGCTCGGCGCGGCCGCCGGTCTCCACGTCCAGCAATACGGCGGATTGGGGGCCTTCAGCACCATGTCGCTGCGCGGGGCTCCGCCCGGCCAGGTCGCGGTGCTGCTCGACGGATCGCCGCTCAGCTCGGCCGCCCACGGGATCGTGAGCCTCGCCGATCTTCCGGCGACCGCGGTCGAACGGGTCGAGATCTACCGCGGCGTGAGCCCGCTCGAGTTTCCGGTCGTGGGACCCGCTGGAGCGATCAACATCGTGACGCTCGACGGCGGCGCGCCGCGCGAGCTCAAGCTCACCCGCGGCTCGTTCGGCACCTGGGAGGGCAGGCTGTCGGGCTCGGCCGCGCTCGGGGCGCTCGCGGCGCTGCTCCACGTCGGCTACCAGGGATCCGAGGGGGACTTTGGCTACCTCGACGATCGCGGCACGCCGTTCAACCCCGACGACGACCGCGCGGCGCGCCGCGTGAACAACCGGTTCGACGCTTCCACCGCGGTCGCCTCGCTATCCTTTCGCCCGCGCTCCCAGATGCGCATCACGCTGCGCGAGGATCTGTTCCACAAGATCCAGGGCGTGCCCGGGCTCTCGGCCGCCGCGGCGCGCCACACGCGCCTCGAGTTCCTGCGCTCGCTCACCCAGCTCGACGCGACCGTCTCGAGCCCGAGCGGTCGCACCCGGCTTAAGGCGAGCACCGGACTGTCGCGCGAGCGCTCGCGTTTCTCGGACCCCGAGGCCGAGCTCGGCATCGGCCGGCACGACTCGGACGATCGGCTCGGAGCCGAACACGCAGGCCTCACGCTGGCGTGGCGCGATCTGCCGCTCGGCGGCGCGCTCGAGCTGACCGGCCTGCTGCGTGACGAGCGGGCGCAGCTCGCCGATCCCGCCGATGGGGTCGCGGATCCACCGGGGAGCCACCGTGCCACGCGCGCGGCCGGCGCGGCGCTCGAGATCGCCCCGCTCTCGGGGCGGCTCTTGCTGCGGGCCGCGCAGCGCGTGGACCAGATCCGCGATCGGCTGCGCTCCCGGGACGCGCTCGGCTCGCTGGCGGCGACCGATCGGTCGCGGCAACTGGTGGCTCCCCAGCTCGGGCTCCGCCTCATGGCGGGGTCCGGCGTCGAGCTACGCGGCAACTGGTCCAAGGCCGAGCGGGCCCCCGAATTCCTCGAGCTGTTCGGTGACCAGGGCAGCGTGCTCGGCAATCCGGCGTTGCTTCCCGAGCACTCCGAAAGTTGGGATGCAGGGGGTGAGTGGAGCGGCACGGCCGGCCCGACGTCCGGCGCGGTCGAGTGGGCGCACTTCGAGTCGCGCGCCCGCGACCTGGTGCTCTACGTGCGCAACTCGCCGAGCACGGTGAAGGCGCAGAACGTCTCGCGGGCACAGATCCGCGGCGAGGAGCTGAGCTTCCGCCTCGCCCGTTCCGCCTTGACGGTGGCGGGCTCTCTCACCTGGGAGTCGGCGATCGACGTGGGACCGGTGCCGTACTGGACCGGCAAGCGATTGCCGCAGCGGCCCGGCCGCGAGGGCTACCTCCGGATCGGTTGGGGCTGGCGCCGGACCGAGGTAGGCGGCGACGTGCACCTGATGTCGGACGACTATCTCGACCGCTACAACAGCTATCGCGCCGGAGGGCGCACGTTGGTGGGCGTTTGGCTCGCGCTCGATCCGTTCGCGAGGCCGCTGCGGCTGATGATCGAGGGCAAGAACCTGGGTGACGAGCGAGCCGCCGACGTGGCGGGGTTCCCGCTGCCCGGCCGCAGCCTGTTCGTCTCGTGTGAAGCGCGTCTCACTCACCGCAAAGGAGACGGCAAATGAAGATCCCGACTGCTGGAGCGAAGCTCGTCCTGGCCTTGGTGCTGCTCGGCCAGGCCACGCCGGTGGCCGCCGATTCGTCTCGAGGCTTCGTCTTCTGCACCGATTACTCGACCGGCACCCTCGACGCCGTCGATGTCGAGACGCGGATTGTCTCGCGCGACCTGGCGAGCGTGAACGCAGACGCCCTGGTGCGTCCGTACCAAGGCTTGCTCTACGTCGTGAATCGCCTGGGTGTGAACGGCGACAACATCCAGGTGATCGACCCGGCGCGCGGCTACGTCACGGTGCGCCAATTCTCGGTCGGCCCCGGATCGAATCCTCAAGACATCGCCTTCGTCTCGCCCACCAAAGCCTACGTCTCGCGGTATGGCTCCACCGATCTCGTGATCGTCGATCCCTCGAGTCCGAGTGGAGGCGGGCCTTCGTTCCCGACCATCTCGCTCGCGGGTTTCTCGGACTCGGATGGGTTGCCCGAGATGGCTCACATGACGGTGTTCGGCGGCAGGCTGTTCGTGGCCTGCGAGCGGCTCACGAACTTCGCGGCGGTGAATCCGAGCGTGGTGGTCGTGGTGGACACGCAGGCCGACACCGTGATCGACGTGGACCCGGCGACCCAGGGCGTCCAGGCGATTGTCCTCGCCGGCCGCAACCCGTGGACCTCCTTCGAGTTGGATCCGGTCGGCCAGAGGCTCCTGATCGGTGACGTGGGCGCCTTCGGCGCGCTGGACGGGGGGATCGAGGCGATCGATCCGGTGGCGCTCACGAGCCTCGGTTTCCTGATCACCGAAACCGGCCTCGAGGGCGACGTGGTCGACGTGGTGTGGGGCGACAGCCGGCACTCGTACGCGCTGGTCAGCGGAGCGAGCGACCGGCTGGTGGCTTGGGATCCCACGGTGGGGTCGGTCACGGCCACGCTGCTCGCCTCCAGCGGCTTCAGCCTGGTCGACATGGAGCGCAACGGACGCGGCGAGCTCTACGTGTGCAAGCGCACGCAGCCCGCAAGCGGCGAGCCGTCGGGGCTGCTGGTGTTCGACGCCGCGACCGATGCTCTACTCGCGGGTCCGCTGGACACCGGGCTGCCTCCGGCGGGTATCGCCTTCGGCAGCGTGATCGAGGCCCCGGGCAACTCCGGCGCAACGCTCGCGGAGTATCCAAATCCGGCGCGGGGAGCCGCGGTGTTCCGGATCGAGGCGAGTGGGGCGGCCGTGGATCGGCTCGAGATCTACGACGCCCTGGGCCGGCGGGTTCGCAACCTCTCGCGCGAGGCTTCTTCGGCGGGACCTCCCGAGGTCCCATGGAACCTGAAGGACGACCATGGGCGCCCCGTGGCGGCCGGGCTCTACGTCGCGAAGGCCCGGTTGCAAGGCAGGACGCTGCTTCGGCGCCTGGTGGTGGTGCGACCGTAGAAAGAAGAAAAAAAGTCCTTGCGCGGTCGCTTCGGCTCCTGCTAAAGAAGCGAAAGTGCCACGCGGCGGGCCGAAGCCGTCCCAGGTCTCGCGGCCGGTGGCACGACCCGCAACCCCACCTCTACGGGTCTTTTCAAGCAGCCCCCAGTACAGACCGGGCATATGTGACGGGGTCCCCGAAATTCGGGCGCCTCGAAGGGTTCTCACATGCCTTTCTCTGCCCCCCACGCACTCCCCGCGCGCGTGCGACCCATACCTTGGACATTTTGTTGCTTGGAGGCAAAGTGCGCGAAGGAATCGCTGCTTTGGGTGTGGCCGCCACACTCCTCGGGCCTCTTGTCGCTCCGGCACAAGGGGCCAGCCTCGGCGCGGTGGTGCTTACCTGGACCGCGCCCGGCGACGACGGCTTGACGGGGAGAGCGACGGCTTACGATCTGCGACGCTCGACGACGATGATCACAGACGCCAACTTCCTCAATGCGACCCGGGTGATCCTGCCGGCCCCGAGTATTCCCGGCATCAAGGAGCGATTCATCCTTTCCGGGCTCGACATCGGCAAGTTCTACTACTTCTCCATCCGGACCGTGGACGACGTGGGAAACTGGTCCGGTCTGTCCAACACGTTGTTCAAGCAGGCGGTGGACCCAACGATCACACCGGTCGGCGTCGAGCAGGTCCCGAGGTTGAGCTTCTCGCCTCCGTGGCCGAATCCCTCGCGACAATCGGTGAGTTTCGAGGTCGAGCTGCCGGCCGCCGGATCGGTCGCCGCGGAGGTGTTCGACGCCCTCGGCCGCCGCGTGCGCACCCTTGCCAGTGGCACGTACCCTGCTGGTGAGAACCGACTGATCTGGGATTTGCGCGATGACCACGGCAGCAGGCTGGGAGCCGGGATCTACATCGTGCGAGCGGCGATTGGCGGGACGCACTTCACGCGCCGTGTCGTGGTGAGCGGGTAAGGGGCTCTAACAGGCTGCTAAACCGGCCGGCGGCTGGCGCCGGGTGAACGTCGAGGCTGGGGAGGCACCCCAGCCCGGCGAAGCCAGTGAACGCTGAGAGCCATGAGGTCGATCACTATCCTGCCCGCGCCCCGCTCGGGCGGAGGAAAACGACCTCATGAAGCTCGCGGTGTCACCCGGCTTCCGTGCGTTGCTAGTGATTCTGGCGCTTCTCCCAGCACCCCGGGCGCTCGCCCGGGGTGACGGGGGGGCGGTGGACGGCGTCTCTGCCGAGGCCGCCGCCGACACGATCGCGCCGTTCGACGCCCAGGTGACGGACAACCAGCGGGCCGACACGACGGCGGCCGATAGCGCCGCCGTCGACAGTGCCGTGCTCGTTGCCCAGGTCGCCGACAGCGTGGCTGCCGACTCGGCCGTCGCTCCGGTCGCCACGCCGCCGCGCGATTACTGGGGCGAGCTTCGAGCCAACTTCACGCCCGAGAACCGCACCTACTCGGACATCAAGACCGTGCTGCGCTTCATCGGCCCACTCTACGGAACGCTGGCCGGGCTCCTGGTCCTGTTCTCGGGGCTCTCCGCCAACCTGCGCGACGTGGCCCATGGCATGGGCCGTTCGCGCTGGGTGCGGGTGGTCGTCTACCTGGCGCTTTTCACCGGCGTGACGTTCGTGCTCAGCTTCCCGCTCACCTGGTACGACGGCTTCGCGATCGAGCATCAATACGGCCTTTCCGGGCAGAGCTTGGGTCAGTGGATGACCGAGCAAGGCAAGGCGGCCGCGCTCGGGCTGTTCGTGCTCGGCGTCATTCCGATCCTGTGGCTGATCTACACCACGATCGCCAGGAGTCCGCGCGCCTGGTGGCTGTGGTTGGGACTCGGCTCGCTGCCGTTCATCGTCGCCGGCACACTGCTCGGGCCCCTGGTCGTGGACCCGGTCTTCAACCGGTTCGCTCCGCTCGAAAACCAGCAGCTCAAGGCACGCATTCTCGATCTGGCGGCCCGCGCCCACATCCCCGGGCGCAACGTGTTCCAGGTGGACAAGAGCCGGCAGACCAACCGGTACAACGCCTACGTGAACGGGTTCGGCGTCTCGCAGCGCATCGTCCTGTGGGACACCACGCTCAAAGGAATGAGCGAGGACGAGATCCTCTTCGTCGTGGGCCACGAGATGGGCCATTACAAGCTGGGCCACATCTGGACCGGCATGCTCTTCGCATCGGCGTTCAGCCTGGTGGTGTTCTTTCTCGCCGCGCTGATCTCGGGCTGGGCGATGCGCCGGTTCGGCCGCTGGTGGGGCTTCTCGCGGCTCGACGACGTGGCCTCGCTGCCGCTGCTGTACGTGGCGGTCTCGCTGGTGCTGTTCGTGACCCAGCCCGCGGTTCATGCCTTCTCGCGGCGCCAGGAGACCGAGGCCGATCTTTACGGGCTCGAGCTGACGCACGACAACGACGCGGCGGCGCGCGCCTTCGTGAAGCTGGCGGCTCAGAACAAGACGAATCCCGAGCCCTCGCCGTTCGTGAAGTGGGCGTTGTTCTCACATCCGCCCGACGGCGAGCGCCTGCGCCTCGCGCTCACCTACCGGCCGTGGGAAGAGGGCGGGCCGAACCGTTATTTGAAATAGGGCGGAGGTCCCACGCCGCCGGGAAGGCGGCCGCGGCCCGCGTGGGCACGAGCCCGCCCAGGAGGTCGAAGATCGCGAGACTTATTGAGTGGGAGGCTGGCGGGCGTGGGCGCGAATGCCTTCGCCAAGAAACCGAGGGCGATCGCGTCGAGGTTCTTCGAGGCCAAAGCGTGCCCCTGGTTGGGGAAGAAGCCCGCCTCGAACTTGACCTTGCGCTGTTTGAGCGCCTGGGCGAACGCGTGGGCTTGCGCCGCCGGCACGTTGGGGTCTTCCTCGCCGTGGAAGATCAGCACCGACGCCTTGATCTTTTCGCAGCCGAAGATCGGCGAGCGCGCGCGCCACGCCGCGCTGTCGCTGCCGGCCTCGCGCACGATGGTATCGGG
>VBOY01000026.1:0-10700 GCA_005893295.1 Candidatus Eiseniibacteriota bacterium
GAGCTTCGTGGGAGCGATCATGACTACCGACACTGTTTCCGAGAACGCGTACTTCCTCGTGGCCCTCGAGCCGCCTCCGCTCGCGCGGTCGTCGGCCGGCTCGGAGTAACGATGGTCCGTGTCTTGGTGGTGGAGGACAGCGGCCCGACGCGCCACTTGTTGAGCCGATCGTTGGCCGACGCAGACATGACCGTGGCGACCGCGGCGCGCTTCGCGACCGGCCTGCGCCAAGCGTCGACCGGCGAGTTCGACGTGATCGTCCTGGATCTCGGGCTCCCGGATGGAGACGGGCTCGAGCTGTGCCGCGAGCTGCGCGCCACCGGGATCCAGACCCCGATCCTGTGCCTGACCGCCCGTGCCAAGGTGGAGGAACGCGTCCGTGGCCTGGAGGCGGGAGCCGACGACTACCTGCGCAAGCCGTTCGCGCTCGCCGAGCTGCGTGCCCGCCTGCGGGCCCTCGCGCGTCGCGGTGGCCCGACGCCGCCGCGGCGCATCGAGGCTGGATCGCTTGCGATCGACTTCGGCGGTCGCCACCTCTTGCAGTCGGGCGGCGAGGTTCCCCTCACGGCGAGGGAGTGGGCGGTGCTCGAGTTCCTGGCGGCGCGGCAGGGACGGCTGGTGACGCGCGACGAGCTGCTCGAAGCCGCGTGGCACGAGATCTCGGACGCCGCCTCCGAGAGCCTCGACGTGATCCTCAGCCGATTGCGCCGCAAGCTCGGGGGTCCCGGGGGGGCGTGCGAGATCCGCACCGTGCGGGGCGAAGGGTTCGTGCTCGAGATCAGGCCGTGAGGTCGCGCTCCCTGGTGCAGCGTCTCACCGAGCTTCAGCAGATGCTGGCCGCGCTGCTGATCCTCACGGTCGCCGGGTCGACCGTCTGGATCTCGGCCCGCACTCTCCACCGACATGAGACGGTGTTCCTCGACAACACGCTGCACCGGATGGTCAAGAGCCTCGGGCAGGAATGGGCCGAAGAGCTGAACCTGAAGCGCGCCGCGGAGGCCGCAATCCTAGAGTCGGCGCCGCTCGGCGCTCGCGTCGACATCCTCGATCGGCAGGGTCGAACGCTCGCGTCCTCGGGGAGTGGCCCCGGGCCACGCGGATCCGACGTGCGAGAAGCGCGGACGTACGCCTGGCCCGGAGCATGGATCGTGGTCACAATCTCGACCGAGCCGCGCCGCAGCGCGCTCGAGGCGCTGAGCCTGGCGCTGCTGGTGGCGGCGTTGCCGCTGGCCGTGGCGGCCTCGCTGGCCGGGCGCTGGCTTGCCCGACGGGCGTTGCGTCCGCTCTCCCGCATGACGACCGAGGCGGAGCGGATCTCGGCCAGCGGGGCCGTGCGGCCGCTCGGGAAGCCGGGGGATCCGCTCGAGATCGCGGCGCTCGCGGCGTCCTTCGATCGACTCGTCGCGCGCCTCGACGAGATGGCCCGTTCCGAGCGTCACTTCACCGAGGATGCGGCCCACGAGCTGCGCACGCCGCTGACGGTCTTGTCCGGGGAGCTCCAGCACGCGCGCTCCGATCCTGCCCTCGGTACAAGGCAGCGCGAGAGTCTCGAGCACGCCGCGATCCAGGTGCGGGCGATGGACGAGCTGGTCGAGGCCCTTTTGTTCCTACGCCACGCGGACGGCAGTCGCGAAGGGAGCTCGGAGTTTGCCCCGGTCAACCTGGCCGATCTCGCGCGCGATGCGGTGCGCGTGCTGCTGCTCCAGCATCCCAAGCGGGCCGCCGACGTGGCCATCGATGCCGCCGACGAGGTGCTGGTGTCGGGCCATCCCGTGCTTCTCGCCTCCGCGCTGCGCAATCTGATCGCGAACGCCCTCAAGTTCACCGAGCCGGGCCAGACCGTCCGCATCACCGTGGCCACGAGCCAGAATGTGAGCCGCATCGTGGTGGAAGACGGCGGAACGGGTGTGGCACCCGAACACCGAGAGAGCATTTTCCAACCCTTCTATCGCAGCCCCGAAGCCCGCGCCAGCAAGGAAGGCTTCGGCCTCGGCCTGCCGATCCTGCGGCGGGTCGCGCGCGCCCATGGAGGCGAAGTGGTGGTGTCCTCGTCCATGCTCGGGGGAGCCCGCTTCGAGCTCACGTTGCCAGGCTGGGCGCCCTCGGATTTCAGGCCCGACGCCGGACGGGCCGCAGCACGGGCGTGAGGAAGCGACCCACTCGACAACCCCTTGCGTACATGCTAGAAACAACGGCCCGGAGGCCGCCCCGGCCCGAGCAGCGCCACCCGAATGTTCTCCCCGCATGGTATGGACCGCTCTGACGTCGCCGGCCAGCGATGAAAGCCGCCCGTTGAGGGTCTCCGTGGTGGTGCCCGCGTTCAACGAAGCGGAGCTCCTGCCGGCCTGCCTCGAGGCGCTCCTCGCCCAGGAGCACCCGGGCGATCTCGAGATCATCGTGGTCGACAACGCCAGCACGGATGCCACCGCAGACATGCCGCGCTGGCGCGCGGCTTTGGCTGCGCCTCCGGCGACATCATCGCCAGCACCGACGCAGACAGTGTCGTGCCCTGCGACTGGGTCGGCCGCTTGCGACGCGAGTACGAGCACGATGCCTCGGTTGCCGCGGTGGGTGGCGCGATCGAGTTCGTCTCTCCGAACTGGAAAGGACGGATCTTCACGCGGGTGCTCCTGCCACTCGTCAATCACTTCGATCGGGCGAATCGCGCGGGTCCGCATCTGTGGGGCGCCAACCTCTCGATCCGGCGCTCCGCGTTCCTCGCGGTCGGGGGCTTCGATCCGCGTTTCAGCCTGCAAGCCGACTCGGAGATCTCGGAGCGCCTCCGCTCCGCGGGCCGTGTCCTGCTCCTTCCCGATCTCCTCGTGCGCAGCTCATCGCGGCGCTGGAACCGCGCGTTCCTCTCGAGCTGCTTCCTATTCGGCATGAACTTCGCCTGGTATCAGATCTTCGGGCGTCCGATGTGCCGGGAGTTCCCGGCGATTCGTGAGCTGTCGGCGGCAGCGCCGCAGGCCTCCGGACCGCGAGCTAAGACACGACCCCCCGCGGCGGGGTCTCGCCGCGGTCCGCCACTACGACCCGTTCTGGCCGGCTCGCTGGTCGCCGGGGTGATCCTGTTCGTGGGGTATCGCGCGGTGACGCCGCGTTCGAACGAGTTCGGAACCACCTATTGGCACGCCGCCACGCCGCGCCGTGTGGTCGCGCTGACGTTCGACGATGGCCCCAACGAGCCCTACACCTCTCGGGTCCTGGCCGTTCTCCGCCGCGAGCACGTCCGCGCGACGTTCTTTCTGATTGGCGCTAACGTGCGGCGCTACCCGCGCGCCGCGGCCGAGATCGTTCGCGAGGGCCATGTTGTGGGCAACCACAGTGACACGCATCCGTTCGGATTCGCGCTCGAGCCAGCGCGCCGGCTAGCGGCCGAGGTGGGGGCTGCGGAGCAGTCGATCTTGGGGGCGACCGGAGTGCTGCCGCACCTCTTCCGCCCGCCGAACGGCCTGCGCTCACCGTGGCTCATGAATGTGCTGTCGCGGGATTCGCTGGTGGCGGTGACATGGGACGACGCGCCCGGTGATTGGGACCGGCTGCCGGCACAGAGGCTGGTCGCCCTCACGCTCCGGGCCGTTCATCCCGGCTCGATCATCCTGCTCCACGACGGCATGAACCTGACGCACGGGGCGGATCAATCGCCGACCGTCCGCGCTCTCCCCGTCATCATCCGCGCCCTGCGACGGCGCGGCTATGAGTTCCTCACCGTCCCCGAGCTGCTGAATCAACCGCCCTACCTCCGTTCCTGGATGGGGCGGCATGCAACCTAGGAGTGCAGAGCGCACGCCCAGGCCGGACCGACGGTGGGGGGACGACGTGACGACCGATATCGGATGTGCCCAAGGGCGGGTGCCTGTCTAGGACGGTAACCGCTTCACACTCTTGCAGATAACGATGCCCGTGGGCTCCGCAAGACCCGGGAATGCGCGGCGGTTCGATTTCTGATTGCGCGCCGGCTCGGTTTCTGATAGCGCTCACGTTCCATCCATAGACATGGAGGTGTTCTTGGGACCATCTCCATGGGGCCCTCCCCAGGGCCCCCGCGCCGAGACAGACCCCTGGGTTTCGTCGATGCCGGCGCGGTGCGACGCTGGCCGCTCCGGTGCTCGCAGTTCCTTCTGCCGAAGGAGGCGCGCATGCGAATACCCCGCGTGGTGTTCGGACTCGTCCTGGCGTGCGTCGCGCTGGCCCCGCTGGCCAAGCCGTCGCACGCGACCACCCTCATCCGTCAGGGACTGGATCGACTCGCCGCCGAGAACGATCTGGTCGTCGAGGGTCGGGTGCTGGAAATCCACAGCTACTGGAACGGCGGCCATTCCTTCATCCTCACCGACGTGACGGTGCACCCGTCGCGGGTGCTCAAGGGTGAACGCGCGGGGGACGTGACCTTCACGGTCATGGGCGGCACCGTCGGCGATCTCACGACGGTGATCGTCTCCGAAGCCGATCTCACGCCCGGCTCCCCGTACGTGCTCTTCCTGAGCCGAGCGGATCTGCCGGGCGCGGTTAATCGACTCACGCTCCGCGAGCATTCCCAGGGAGTATTCGACGTGGCGGGTGGGCGCGCGTTCAGCCAAGCGCGCGACGTTCCGCTCGCGCCGGATGCGGAGGGGCGAACGGACGTCCCGGGCGGCGCGGATGGTCTCCTGCTCGACGAGCTGGAGCGCCAAGTCCACGCTCACGATGGCCACTAGCGACGCGCCAAACCTGAGGAGGAAACCATGAAACGCTCACTGGTTGGCATCCTCGCGGTCGCGGCCACTGGGACGGCGATTCTGGGCGTCGCGAACGCATACGCGTTTCGGATGATCCAGAACACCAACACGGGCCGCACTTCGTCCGCCTCTCGCGTGCTGTGCGACGATCCGGTAGGCTTCGTGCACTGGACGACCCCGTCGATCTCCTGGGGCCTCAATGCCGCAGGCCAGGGCGGCGACGCGGGCGTGACCGCGGCCGTGCAGAACGCGATGGCGGCGTGGAACAACGTCTCGCCGGCTCCCTACGCCCTCACCTATTCGGGCACCACCAACGCCGGGTTCGTGACGGACGGAATCAACGTCCTGTCGTGGTCGAGCGGAAACGGCTGCAGCGGTGGCTGTCTCGCGATCACCGCGCTGGTGCTGGCTCCGGGCCAAGTGATCATCGAGTCCGACGTCTCGTTCAACAGCCTGGCGGCCTGGAACACGGACGGTAACGACTACGACGTCCAGGCGGTCGCGACGCACGAGCTCGGCCACACGCTGGGTATCCATCACACCGAGCTGCAGAAGCCCAGGAACCGGCCCACCATGTACGCTTCGTACTTTGGGACAGCGGGCCGAAGCCTGGAAAGTGACGACACCGCGGCCTTGAGCTGCTCCTACACGCGCTATCCGCCGCTCGGCGCCAGCTCGTTTGCCGTCGCCGCGGCGGCTCCAGGCGTCGCTCAAGCCGTCGAGCTGCCGATTCGGCTCTCCGCGCGTCCGCGTGTGGGCGGATCGATCCTTCGTTTCGCCTTGACGGCCGGGAGCCGCGTAAGGCTCGACGTGTTCGACGTCGCGGGGCGCAAGACGGCGACGTTGCTCGATGATTTCCGGGCGCCGGGCGAGTACGAGATCGCTTGGGACGGCGCGTCGACTCGCGGCCGCGCCGCTTCGGGATTCTACTTCGCGCGGATCACGACCGAGAAAGGGGTAGCCAACACGACGGTGCCGCTCGCGGAGTGATCCGACGCAGCGTTATCCGAAAGGCGGGCTCGAACAAGAGCCCGCCTTTCGGCGTGTACGTCAATGAGAGAAGAAAAGTTCCCGCCAACTCGAGGCACCTTCGCGGCGAAGCGTGGCGTGGCCGGAATCTGACGTCGCGGACATCTTCGCCAAGTCGTTTGCCCATCAGCCAGAGACCTGCGCAGCTCGCGCAGAGAATCAAGCAATCGGGCGCGCACGTCCGGCTAAAATTTTCAAGCCGATTGCACGAACGTCTCATGCGCATGCTGCGCGCCTGATCGAATGCTTGCAGCCTTGTGGCATCTCTCGAACAACCCAATGCCGCGGGTGCGGTGTACTGGACGCAAGTCGCCGGGGGCCGTGCGAGGAAGGTCTGCAAATGAAAAGGGAGGTTCCAATGCGCAGGCTCGTAACCGCTTCCCTGGCTGTAGTGATTCTCGGCATCGCTGGCATGGCGCTGGCGGCCTCTGACCGACACGTGAAAGCCGACTTGGCCCCGCTGGCGAGCTCAGGCATCTCGGGGACGGTCGACAAGAGCGAGCAGTTGAGCGGCACGATGATCCGACTGCAGGTCAAGGGGCTTCAACCGGGCGTCGATTATATTTCGACCTTCTACCAGAACCACAACTGCGAGACCGAGGCGGCCACCCCCCAGAACGTGGTTGCCAGCTTCAAGGCGAACCCCGCTGGAATCGCGATCGTGACGGCCAAGCTGGCAACGCAGTTTGACCAGATCGGATCGGTTTCCGTGCGGCTTCGTTCCGATCAGACCGTGCAGGCTTGCGGTAGCTTCGCTCAGTAGCAACGCGCTAGGCTGCACTTCTCGCCCCGAGGGGATTTCCCCTCGGGGCGAACTGCTCAAACGGACCCAAGGAGTCGCCGGCAATCCGCCCAGGGTCGTTCAGCCCCTCGGAGTCGATTGGAGCTTGTCGATCTGCTCCTGCACTTGGCGGCGGAACTCGAGCGGGCTCGCGATTCGCTCGAACAGCTCGTGGGTGCCGCCCGTGCCACGCACCACGACCCGCCCGTAGCCCGCCATGCGCCCGAGGGCGCCTTGGTCGACGCCGATGCTCTCGACCTTGGACAACATCAGCTCGACCGTGCGGCGACCGAAGATCCCCGTCTTCATCAGCACGCGACGGTTCGTGACCACCATCTCGGTCGAGGATCGGCGCACCTGGCCGACGATCGCGGCCACGAACGCCGCCACGATGCATGCTGCCCCGAGGATCAACAACGGTCGGATGTCCCCGGTCCCTCGCCGGACGGCGGCGGCGCCCAACGACACGATGGCACCGACGCCGAGCAACGCGGCCGCGGCGAACGGCCAGAACAGCACCGTCCAGTGGAGACGCGTGCGGTACAGCACCACCTCGCCGGAAGCGAGAGTGCGGTCGAGATAGCCCACGGCTTCCCCCTCGCTACTTGCGCGCGCCCTTGTTCGACCACTCCTCGCGCGTGAGCAGCTCGACCGGCTCCTCCCCCTTGGCGCGCAAGTCTCCATTGATGCCGGGCAACGCGTGGGCCGCCCAATCGTCAAAGCCCTTCACCACGTCTCCCAGCTCGTGGGCGATCACGCCCGCGCGTTCCACCTGCGTCTGGGTCGGGCGTCCCTCGTAGTTGACCACGTTGCCGTAGAGGTCGCACAGGTTCTCGCGCAGTCGCTCTTCACCGGTGATCATGCCGCCTTCCTTGGTGGCGACGATCTTCCTGCGCAACTCGTCGACCTGCGCCGAGGCGGCGCGAAGTCGTCCCGCCAGCGGATCGTTGCTGGTGAGCTTCGCGGCGCGGTTCTCGAGCCCCAAGCGAGCCCCGTTGATGCGGTCGACCGCGAACGTCATGTCGGCGAGCAGATCGCTGAGCCGAACGGAGAGATCGAACTGTGCCTTGCGGTCGGCCGGCGTGTATTTCGAGCGCGGATCTGGCCGTATCCTGAGGGGCGTGGTGTAAACCGCCTTGTCCTTGGTCATGCGCACGGTGTAGGTGCCGGGCAGCAGGCGCGGCCCGATCGTGGCGCCGAAGGCGGCGCTGGCCGCGGTCGGCACGCGCGGAGGCTTCATGCGCATCGACCAGGTGGCGCGGCACAGACCGCGTCGCTTGTTGCTCGGGACCGTGCCCACGACCTTGCCGCTGGCATCCAGCACCTCGATCGTCAGATCGCCGAAGATATGACGACGCCGCTGGTAGTAGGTGATGGTCGCGCCTTCGGGGGGATTCGGCCCCGCGAACGCGGCGTCGCCGTTCGCCCAACCCCCTCCCGCCGGGATCTGCTGCACGCTCGGCATGGCCTGGATGAACACGACGTCCTTGGCGAGGGTTTCGGCGGTGAGCGCCCGGAGCGGGGTGATGTCGTCGATGATCCAAATCCCGCGCCCGTGGGTGGCGATCACGAGGTCATTGTCGCGCGGGTGGATCGCCAGGTCGCGTACAGCCACGCTGGGCAGCTCCCCTCCCTTGTACTGCGCCCACCTCCCGCCGCCGTCGAGCGAGACCCACAGACCCACCTCGGTGCCAACGAACAGCAGATCGGGGTTGACCAGGTCCTCTTTCACCACGTGCGCATAGCCGCGCACTGGCGAGTCGGCCGCGATCAGGGGGGTCCAGGTGCGCCCGAAATCGGTAGTCCGGTAGACGTAGGGCCGCATGTCTCCAAAGGTGTGCAGGTCGAACGTGACGTAAGCCGTGCCCTCGGCAAAATGACCAGGTTCGATCGACGACACCCACGGGTTCTTCGGCAGACCCGCGACGTTGCCGACCACGTTCGTCCAGCTCCGCCCGCCATCGCGCGTGACCTGTACGTTGCCGTCATCGGTGCCCACCCAGATCAGGTTCGGATTCCGCGGCGACTCGGCGATCGCGTAGATCGTGGTGTGCATCTCGGCCGCCGAGTTGTCGACCGTGACTCCACCGGATTGCTCCTGCTTCTGCTTTTGCGGATCGTTGGTCGTCAGGTCCGGCGAGATGCGGGCCCAGGTCTGCCCGTGGTCGGCGGAACGGAACAGGAACTGGGAACCGATGTAGACCACGCCTTTGCGCGTCGGGCTGAGGTGGATCGGGGTGTTCCAGTTGTAGCGCAGCTTGCCCTCGTTGTAGCGCGGCAAGGGTTTGATGTTGCGGGTCTCGTGGGTACGGCGATTGACGCGGGCGATCTCGCCACCCTGGTATTCGGCGTAGAGATAGTCGGGGTCGGCGGCGTCCGCGAACATCCAGAAGCCGTCGCCACCGTACATGTTCTCCCAGCGGCTGCTGGTGATCCCGCCGGGGTATTGCGAGTCGCCGACCCACGAGCTGTTGTCCTGAAGCCCGCCGTATACGTGGTAGGGCATGTCCATGTCGACGCTGACGTGATAGAACTGCGAAACCGGCAGGTTGTCGGCCTTCCACCAGTGGTTGGCCGCGTCGTAGGAGTACCAGAGCCCCCCGTCGTCGCCGGCGATGAGATGGTCGCTGTCCCTGGGATCGATCCAGATATCGTGGAAGTCGCCGTGCGCGCCCCCCGACACGTTGCTGAAGCTCTTGCCGCCGTCGGTGCTGGCGATCAGGGGCCCGTCGGGCTTGTAGATCTTGTTCGCGTCCTTGGGGTCGACGATGAGGTTGGCGAAGTAGAACGGTCGCCAGATCATGTTCTGGCTGCGGTCCAGCGCGGCCCAGGTGTGGCCGCCGTCATTGGAGCGGTAGAGGCCGTTCTTGGGAGGCGCGGCCTCGATGAACGCGTAGACCACGTTCGGCTGGGACGGCGCCACGGTTACCGCCACGCGGCCCCACGGCTTGGCCGGCAGGCCGGCCGCGGTCCCCGCCTTGAGCTCGGTCCAGGTCGCGCCGCCATCTACCGTCTTGAACAAACCACTGCCGCTCGCGGCTTCCGCGCCCTCGCCGCCCGAGCGGAAGGTCCAGCCCTTGCGGCGGAAATCCCACAGGCCGGCGTAGAGCGTCTTGGGATGCTGGGGGTCCATCGAGATCGTCGAGCATCCGGTCGACAGGTTCGAGCCCTTGAGGACCAGCCCCCAGGTCTTGCCGCCGTCGCTGGTCTTGTACAGGCCGCGATGGGGGCTGTCGCTCCAAAGCTTGCCCGGCACGGCGGCGTACACGACGTTCGAATGGGTCGGGTCGACGATGATCTTGGCGATGCGCTCCGATTCCGGCAGTCCCATGCGGGTCCAATTGTCACCACCGTCGGTGGACCTGTAGATCCCATTGCCAATCGAGACGCTGTTGCGGGTCCACGCCTCGCCGGTACCCACCCAGATCACCTTCGGGTTCTTGGGATCGATCGTGACCGCGCCGATCGACTGCACCGCTTGCTTGTCGAAGACGGGCTTGAACGTGGTTCCGCCATTGGACGACTTCCACACGCCCCCGCTCGCGGCCCCGACGTAGATCGTCAGCCGATCCCCCTCATGAACGGCATCCAATGCGGCGATGCGTCCGCTCATGGCCGCGGACCCGATATTGCGCGCCCCGAGCCCCGAAATGGTCTGAGAGTCCACCTTGACCGGGCGGTCCGCGACCGGCGCCTGCGCTTGGGCGCCGCCGGAAAGAACCAAGCACAAGGAGGTCGCCGCACTCCAACCCATCGCACGCGACTTCATGGCTTCGCCCCCTGCGTCTTGGCCGCGGCCGGCATGTGGAAGCGGCTGTCGTCGATCGGCACGTTGGCTTCGATCTTGTCGTAGACGATCGTCGACTTGTCGGTGCTCCCCTTGGCGTTGGTCTCGTACGAGTACGGCAGATACCAGCCTGCGACTTGCTTGTAGTCGCCCACCGTTGTCTCGTATTCGCGCTCCGCTCCGCGGATCATGCGGCGCGTGTCGATCTTGATCGGCACGTAGTATTCGGCGTCGAGGTAATAGTGGAGCACGGTGCCGTCGCGGAGCGTGACCTTGAGCTTGTAGGTATCCGTGCCGTCCACCTCGTCCTGGCCCACGTACTCGACCTTGTTGCCCTTCTTCTGGTAGTCGACCAGCGGACCGTCGAAGTCGGCATCCTCGA
>VBOY01000026.1:10927-11290 GCA_005893295.1 Candidatus Eiseniibacteriota bacterium
GCGCTTTGCGCCATGGCGGGCAGCGCCCACAGCGCGAAGCCGGCACATACCAGCACGGTTCTGCGCATCCTCTTCTCCTTGATGCGGGACGGTGCGGCGCGAGGAACGGTCGGGCATTCTGGCCGATTTGTGTGGAGGTTGTAAATGCCCGAGGTGGCGGCCGTGGCGAGGGCTTTGACGCCCACATAGGCTCACGAGGACTATGTGCGGGGGGACGGCTGCGGTGATGCCCTGACGGCCGCGGGCGAACGACAGGGGAAGGACGAAAAAACTTTCTTCTCTCAGGCCGTCATGACAGCGCGCGTCCACCGAAAGATCGCCCTTGTAATCCAGTCCGTTCGATGGAGCCGCTTACATGCGATG
>VBOY01000187.1 GCA_005893295.1 Candidatus Eiseniibacteriota bacterium
CGCTGCGTCGTTTCGCACAAGCTGGCGCAATGCGAACGCGTGAACCGTGGATACTCGAACAAGCGCGTACTCCTCGCCGAAGTCCTTGAGAAGTCGGCCCCGAAGTTCGGCAGCCGCGGCGCGAGTGAACGTGAGGACGAGGATCCGCTCGAGGGCGACACCATGCACCTGCCGGAGGTAGGCGACGCGATGGGTAAGAACCCGCGTCTTCCCGGTGCCGGGCCCCGCAAGCACGCAGTGGTGCGCGAGCGATGCGGAGCACGCGCGGCGTTGCTCATCGTTGAGCTCTTCGTCCCACTGCACTTTCAGCGACCGATTCTGACCACTTACCGGCGCACTTTCCGCTTGTGATCAACGGGCCTATTCGCTAGGGTCTGCGCGACCTAGCACAGCGCTGAGCGTCGCTTCCCTTTCAAGGAAGAGGTCAGGGGTTCGAATCCCCTCCGGGCTACAGACCCGCGTCGTCATTGGGTTTCTACGCCGTCCGCTTGTTGCTCGGGGCGCTTCTCTGCTGTGAGGGCCACCTCTATGCAGGCCGTTTCTCTTTTCGTGCATTGCGTGATGCCGTGAATGGCGATGGCGCGCGGCGTCGCTCCTCGAACGGTCTCGCCTTCGTGTACCGCTCGACCACACGTCCGGTGGACCATCCACCTTCCGCCATTAGATCGAAACGGGAACCGGAACCGGACCGGTGGAAGTTCGTCGCCCACGTATGACGCAGCATGTGTGCGCACAGATCCCGGATGCCGCTTCTGACGGCCAGTCGCTCGAATAACTTGCGAACGCCATTGCCGGTCAGCGCTTCGCCTCTTCGGTCCGTGAAGAGTGCGGCTTCGGGGTCCTTCTCTCCTACGCGATAGTCGCCCAGGTATAGCTCCAGGACTTTGAGAGTTTCGATAGGCACGGTCACATCGCGCGGATGGACCGACTTGCTCGACGACGCACGGATGTGGATACGACGCTCCGGCACGCTGACGTCCCCGAGACAGCGAGGAGTGTCAGAACGATCGCACCGTCGCGTGGTCCGAGTTCGCCTTGAGATGAGACCTCAAGCACCCGAAACATTTCGTCGTCCGTTAGACCGCGCCGCCATTCGTCCTTGACTCTGGGCATGCGAACGAGTCGCAGGACGGACTGTCCATCGTCGTGATGTATCCGCCGATCCGCCAAATACTTTGCGAGGCTGCGCAGCGCAACCCATGCACTTCGGGCGGTCTGCCCGGAGACAGTGACACGTAGGTGACTCAAGAACGCGTCGACCGTCCCGCCTTCCAGGTCGCCGACGAGTGCCACTCGACCGACCGTCGTTTCGCACCACCGCGTGAAGTCGGTCAGCCGACGTCGGTAGTTGTCAATCGTTGCGCTCGATAGGTCATGACGCTGTACGAGGAAACTCTCAATGACTTCGAGGAGTGCGGTGCGCTCATCACGCATCTCCGCCCACCTCATCGGTCGTGATCGAGTTGTAAAGGTTCGAGCGCCGGTCATCGCTTTCCTTCCCGGCGGGCAGCAGGCCGCGAGCGAGTCTACGAGCGTCACGCAGATTGCCGAGGAACCACGGCTTGCCCAGGTCCTTACACCGTCCACGTCACGAATAGGCTCGAGGCGCGCGAGGCCGCCGCGCGGCGCTTTGAACCACTCTGACCAGATATCCGACCGTTGAAGATCAGATGGCAGCCCACCGATCAGGCCGTGCCAATGAGGCGTTGGGCGCGCCTTGTGCGCCTCCATCTGGAACCACGCGAACGCGCCCGGAGCTCGCGGACGGATGGAGCGATCCCACCAGCGGATAAGCTGCCGTTCGGCCCCGCCGACTCCGACGTGCGTGTAGCTGCCGCGAAGCTCTTCCGGATCTCGGTGCGTGAGCGTGGCGAAGACTTGCCATTGCCACGTGTTCGCCATCCACCAGCCGAGGTGACACGGCCAGCAGTCCAGCGTGCACGCCGCGTGTCCTCTTGCCGCTTCAGCCACGCGCTACGCCCCTTTCGTTCGTTGGGCGCAGCTCCGCTAGTCAAGGATGGGGGAAACGCTCTCGCGCTTCTCGGAACCTTGTGTAGGCCACGCCCTATTCGGTCGCCCCCGGTCCTGTGACTAAGGCCACGTGAACCGGTTGGACGCACACATCGCATGCGTCCGCGTGCCTACACACGCCGCTCAGCCGGGCTGTGTACCGGACCCTGAGTACCGCGACGCTATGTCAGGCGCAAGCGGCTCGTCAAGAGATTTGGCCTCTTCTCTTAGACACATACGCGGCTCTCAAACAACGCCGCTGTGCTGAGTGCGCAGATCGGCTCGCGCCCCTCGTCGCGCGAGGCTCGCGGCCGATGTCACACGCGCCCCCGCCTGCGGCGGTGGCGACCGCGTGACACCGGCCGCGACGCTCCGCTTACGAGGGGCGCGACCAATGCGGGCCGTAGCGTGATACGCGTGGGAAAATGCCAGACGGTGAAACGATTCGATCGAAAGACAATCACCAGCGGGCCGATAACGAAGTATTCGCGTCTAGAGGGTGATGTTGTCACCGGCCCCGACTTTTCTTCGGCCCTCTTTCGACGACGACGCCGGGTGTGCAGCGACTTCGAGTTCATTCGCTGCAGTTTCGATAACTACACCGTCGCCGCGCGTGCAGATCTCGCTAATCGTCCAGTGATTCGCAACTGTCGTGTCGTCGACTGTTCGGTCCACGCGACATACCTCAACGGCGCGGTCGTCGAAGACACCATCATTGATGGACTTGGCACAAGTGCGCGCACCCACCTCCTCGTTTTCGGCGCCGTGTTCAAACACGTCACGTTGCGCGGCAAGCTCGGGACTCTAATCAGCCGGCCCTACACCCACCTCTTTGACGACGAAGGCCACCCCGAGCGGGATGACCAGTTCAAACAGGCTAATGCGGCGTATTACGCGCAGGTCGACTGGGCACTTGACATTCGAGAGGCTGAAGCGGCAGAGCTCACGCTCATCGGCGTCCCAGCCAACTTGATAAGACGCGATCCGGCAACGCAAGCAGTCGTTCGCCGCGCCGCCGTCGCCGACGGCAAATGGAAGGCAATAGACCTCGGCAAAGCGTATTGGCACATCACGATTCAAGAGATGCTCGACGGCGGCTTCGAAGATGTCGTTCTCGTGTCCCCTAGGCGCAGTGTCAACTACGCGGCAGGCGTGCGAGGCATCGAAATACTGCGGTCTGAAAGAATTGCCGACCCTGACTAGATCGCGTGAGGGCGGGCCTGCTGCCCGCCTCCAAATCTCAGGCCGTTTATTTGACGCGCGTTCCGGCCAGATGCCGGTGTCAATTCGTGCTGAGACAATTCCCTAGGCCGCTTCTCGCGACCTCATCCCTTTCAAGGAAGAGGTCAGGGGTTCGAATCCCCTCCGGGCTACCGTGTGATGTGTCGAGACATCGGCGACGATGTGTCGAGACATCGGAGACCGATTCGCGCGCATCGTAGGACTCACGCCGACTGCCGCTGGTAGTCGCGCGTCGGATCGAGGATCAGCTCCCGCAGCAGCTCCCCGTCGGCATCGACGATCCGGACGACGCGGTCCGCGACGAACAGCACGATCGCCTTGCCGCGGTGCCGCGCGCCGAGCCCGATGTGGTGCAGCCGCGAGTCGTAGCGAAGGGTGACCTTGCCGTTGCGGTCGACGGTGTCGTAGCGCACCCGGTAGTGGACCGCCGGCAGCGCTGATCCCGG
>VBOY01000083.1:0-17263 GCA_005893295.1 Candidatus Eiseniibacteriota bacterium
ACATGCGTTGACGTTGCCTGCGGGACACCAGGCGGCCCCCGCAGGCCCTGTACCTAGATGCGACTTGGTGGCACCACGCATCGGATACCAGAACCTGTTCAAGGAAGACTCGGAGGAAGGATTGACGCGCGGCGCCGGTCTCGAGGGCCGGGCTCGAGACGTTCGACTGGCGGTTGGACCACACGTTGGCCGACTACGGTCGACTGGGAGATGCACACCGGCTGACACTGGGCTTGAGCTTCTAGTCCTTCGAGGCCTCGAGAGGACGACATCCATGACTCGACTTCATCGCTACCTGTTGACCGTCGTGGCGGCCGCGATCGCGGCCCTGACGCTCGCCGCGCCTCGATCGGCCCGCGCCGGCATCAGTGAGGCCGCCGTCGAGGACAGCCTCGTGGCCTCCGGGTTCCGCTACTTCTGGTACCAGGCCAATCCCGCCAACGGCTTGATCCGCGACCGCAGCACGCTAAGCTCGCCGTGCAGCATCGCGGCCACCGGCTTCGGCCTCACCGCGATCTGCATCGGCGCCGATCGCGGCTACGTGACGCGCGCCGACGCCGCCGCGCGCGTGCTCACGACGTTGCAGACGTTCTGGAACCTGCCGCAAGGGAACGCGACCACCGGCACGATCGGCTACCACGGCTTCTTCTACCACTTCCTCCACATGTCGGACGGCCTGCGCCAGTGGGAGTGGGACCCCGAGCTGTCGAGCATCGACACCGCGCTGCTGCTGGCGGGGATCCTGGACGCCAAGGAGTTCTTCAACCGCGCCGACGACACCGAGTACCAGATTCGCACTCTCGCCGATCAGATCTATCAGCGGGTGGACTGGCCCTTTCTGCAGCGCTCCACCAACCAGGCGATGATGCACGGCTGGAAGCCCGACGGCGGTGCGGGCACCTTCCTGCCCTACGATTGGGTCGGGTACTCGGAGGCCATGATCATCTACATCCTCGCCATGGGCTCGCCCACGCACCCGATCGCCAACTTTTCTACGGCCTGGAACACCTGGACCAGCGGCTACAACTGGAGCACCCAGTACGGTCAAACCTACGTCGTCTTCCCGCCGCTCTTCGGCCACCAGTACTCGCACTGCTGGATCGACTTCCGCAACGTTCAGGACGCGTATATGGCGGCGCGAGGGCTCACGTACTTCGAGAACTCGCGCCGCGCCACGTATGCGCAGCGGGCCTATGCGATGGCGAATCCCATGGGCCGCGTCGGCTACAGCGCCACGCTGTGGGGGCTCACGGCGAGCGACGACCCGTGCGTGGGATACCAGGCGCACGGTGCGCCGCCGACTCAGAACGACAACGGCACCATCACGCCCACGGCGCCCATCAGCTCGATCCCCTTCGCTCCCGAGATCTGTGTGCCGGTGGCACAGAACCTCTACGACAACTACAAGACCCAGATGTGGGGTCCCTATGGGTTCAAAGATGCCATGAACCTGACCTATGGCGCGGGGACGTGCCCCAACGCGCTGGCCCCTTGGTACGACGCGGACGTGCTCGGCATCGATCAGGGGCCGATCGTGATCATGATCGAGAACTACTTGACGCAGAAGGTGTGGAATCGCTTCACCATCATCCCCGCGATCCAGCTCGGCCTGCAGCGCGCCGGCTTCAATGGCCTGGTGGGCGTGCCCTGGAGCGACGAGACGGTCCAGGCGCTCGACCTGCGGCCCGCGAGCCCCAATCCCTTCCACGACGCGACCGCGCTTTCCTATCAACTCCCGCGGCGCGCGCGCGTCACGGTCGCCGTGTTCGACGTCGCGGGCCGTGAGGTGGCGCGCCTCGTGGACTCGCTCCAGGAAGCGGGTCCGCATCGGGTGACATTCCGGGGCAAGGGCCTTTCGAGCGGTGTCTACCGCGCTCGGCTGGAGGCCGAAGGACGCGTGGTCGAGCGCAACATCGTTCATCTGCGGTGACGTAGTGCCTGCGGGAGCGCGAAGCGCGCGAGGCCCGCGGGCGAAGACCCAAGCCCGGACGAGGGCCGCATGCAGCAGCCGAGGCGAATGCACCCGCGAGAGGCGGTCTCCGAGCGCCGCCCGGTCGCGCGCGCGCCCGCCCGCTCCGCCTCGCCCTCCGGCCGGCTCCTCGGCAACGGGCGGCTGCGCACTCTGTTCACCGCGGCGGGCACCGGCGGCTCGTGGCTCGGGTCCGATGCGCTCTACCGCTGGCGCGGCGATCGGGTCGAGGACTTGGACGGATGGTTCCACTACCTGCGGGATCTGAAGAGCGGCGCGTTCTGGTCGGCGGGGATACGGCCGGTGGCGCTTCCGCTCGACCACTACGAGGTGGCGAACGCGCCCGGCTCGATCTCGATCACGCGCGAGACGCATGGTATCGAGTCGCGGCTCGACGTCTGGGTGGACGCCGAGCAGCCGATGGAATGCCGCCACTTGACGCTGCGCAATCGCTCCGCCCATACGAGACGCATCGAGGTCACCAGCGTCCTCGAGGTCGTGCTCCACCGCCCGCAGGCGGACGCCGCTCATCCCGCGTTCTCCAAGCTCTTCATCGAGACCGAAGCGATTCCCTCGCGCGGCACCGTGCTGGCGCGCCGCCGCCCCCGCGATCCGCGCGGGGCACACCCCTGGCTCGCCCAGTCCCTGGGGGGCCGCGGCGCGCTCGAGCTGGCGACCGATCGCTCGTCCTTCGTGGGCCGTGGGCGCGATCTCGTGAGGCCCGTGGCGCTCACCGAGCGGGCACCGCTGCTCGCCACGACGGGAGCGGTGCTCGATCCGATCCTGGCGCTCAGGCGCACGGTGTCGCTGGCCCCGGGCGAGAGCGCCGAGCTGCCGTTGCTGCTCGCCGCGGCCGAGAGCCGCGAGCAGGCGCTGGCGAGCCTTTTGGGCGTGAGCGACTCCGCGGCGCTCGCTCGCTCGCACGAGCGGGCCGATGCACACGCGCGTGCGCGGTTAAAGCGCTTACGTCTGGGCGCCGATGGCGCCCAGCTCGATTCGCTCGGAGCAGCCGTCCTCTACGGCGATCCGCGGCTCAGGCCACGACTCGAGCACCTCTCGCGCGTCTCCAGCGGCTTGGGCCCGGTGCGCGACCTCGGGCTCGATCCCGAGACGCCGATCGTCCTGGTCGAGCCCACGGCCAAGTGCGCGCGGCTCGGGGAGGAGACGCTCGATCTGCTGCGCGTGATCGCCCGCCTCGTGATCTCGGATCGGCTCCCCGATCTCGGGCCCTGGCGCGGGGCCGAGCGCTCGCGCGATCCGGCCGACGCTCGTCCGGCGGCGCGCCGGCCCGCGCCGATCTCGGACCCCGATCGAGACGGCGAGGCGCTGCGCTGCTGGAACGGCACCGGCGGCTTCAGCGCCGACGGGCGCGAGTACGTGATTCGCCTGCCCCGTTCGGCCGCGGGCTTGAGCCTCCCGCCACGCCCGTGGGTCAACATCCTCGCCAACCCGGGCTTCGGAACGATCGTGAGCGAGACCGGGGCGGCATGCACCTGGAGCGGGAACAGCCGGGAGTTCCGGTCCGCGACCCGCACCACGAGTCACTCACCCTTAAAGACAGTACGACCGGCGAGACCTGGTCCCCGCTGCCCGGGCCGGCGCCGAATGCCGGCACCTACGAGATGCGCCACGGCTTCGGCTACAGCCGCTGCCGCCACGAGAGCGGGTCACTCGAGGTGGACACGTGGATCTGGGTCCCCATGAGCGACCCGGTCAAGGTGGTCCAGGTCCGGATCACCAACCACGGGACACGCGAGCGGAGCCTTTCGCTCGCCTCGTACCAGCGTCTGGTGTTGGGGGCGCTCCCCGAGGTGAGCGGACGCACGGTGGTCACCTCCTTTGACCAGGATTCCGAGATCCTGTGTGCGCGCCAGCAGGTCTCCGATGACTTCCTCGAGGGCGTCGCCTTCGGGGCGGCGGTGGCCGACGCCCCGGTGACGACCCGCTTCACCGCCGACCGCGAGGCGTTCCTCGGTGGTGGGGCGCTCGACGGGCGATGCGGCGCGGGCCTCGATCCCTGCTTCGCGATCCAGCTCGACCTGCGCCTCGGTCCCAAGGAAACGCGGGTCTTGGCCTTCCTGCTCGGGCACGCCAAGGACGAGGCCGCGGGGCGCGACGTGGTGCTCAGGTTGCGCGAGCCGCGGGCGCTCGATGCGTCTCTGGGCGAGACGCGTGGCGGGTGGGAGAGCCTGCTGCAACGAGTCCGAATCGAAACCCCCACCGAGGCGCTCGACCTCATGGTGAACGGCTGGCTGCTCTATCAGGCGCTCGCCTGCCGCCTGTGGGGACGCTCGGCCCTCTACCAGTCGGGCGGGGCGTTCGGGTTCCGCGACCAGCTCCAGGACGCCGCCGCGTTCCTCATGATCGAGCCCTCGATCGCCCGCCGCCAGATCCTGCTGCACGCCGCGCACCAGTTCGTCGAGGGCGACGTGCTTCATTGGTGGCACCCGCCATCGGGCCGCGGCATCCGGACGCGCTTCGCCGACGGCTTGTTGTGGCTCCCGTACGTCACGGCGCTCTACGTGCGCGCCACCGGCGAGCCAAAGATCCTCGACGAGTCGGTGCCGTTTCTCGAGGGCAGGACTCTCGAGCCGGGCGAGGACGAGGCCTACCTCGAGCCCGTGCGGGTGAAAGGCGCCACGCTCTACGAGCACTGTTGCCGCGCCGTGGACCGCTCCTTGGGGCTAGGGCCGCATGGTCTGCCGCTCTTCGGCAGCGGCGATTGGAACGACGGAATGAACCGCGTGGGGGTCAAAGGCCGCGGCGAGAGCGTGTGGATGGGATTCTTTCTGTGCTCGATCCTGGGCGATTTCCAGCCGATCTGCGAGCGGCGGGGCGACACGAGTCGGGCCGAGCGCTACCGCGACTTCGGGGAGCGCTTGCGGTCGGCGCTGGAGTCGGCGGGATGGGATGGCGCGTGGTACCGGCGCGGCTACTACGATGACGGCGCCCCGCTCGGATCGCGGTCGAGCGACGAGTGTCAGATCGATGCGCTGGCCCAGGCGTGGGCCGTTCTTTCCGGTGCGGCCGAACGCGGCCGGGCGTGCCGTGCCCTCCGGGCCGTGGACGAGCGCCTGGTCTCCACCCGCCAGAAGCTGGTGCGATTGCTGGCCCCACCGTTCGAGGCCGGCAGCCACGATCCGGGCTACATCAAGGGCTACGTACGCGGCGTGCGCGAAAACGGAGGCCAGTACACGCATGCGGCGTTGTGGGTGGTGCAGGCGATGTTCGAGCTGGGCTGGCGCGATCGCGCGGCCGCCGTGCTCGAGATGCTGAGCCCGGTCACGCACGCGGCGAGCGCCGCCGGCGTTCAGGTCTACCAGGTCGAGCCCCACGTCGTGGCGGCGGATATCTATGGGGAGCCGCCCCACACCGGACGAGGCGGCTGGACGTGGTACACGGGCTCGGCCGGCTGGATGTTCCCTGCTCGGAGTGCGCATGGATGAGGGCAAGATCTTGGTGATCCGGCCCGCCATTCCCGACTCGTGGTCGGGCTTTCGGGTCGAGATCGAGCATCCCTCGGGGAGCGGCTACCACCTCGAGGTGGTGAACCCGGAGCGCCAGGCCGGCGAGGTGGTCGAGGCGCGGCTGGATGGTGCCCCCGTTCCGGTAGTCAAGGGGGCTGCCCGAGTGCCCCTTACGCAGGATGGAGCCGAGCACAGGGTGGTGGTCGTTTTGGGAGCGAAGGTCCGCGCAGGGCATGAAATTCGCGGCGCAGAACGCACAGGCTCTTGACATTAGGGAGGGCAAATGTAATCGTTTTCACAACGCGGTTGGCCGTGTCCGAGTCGGCCGGGGAGCGTTGCGCCGCGACTCGCTCGCGAATGTCCCCCCCACCCAATCTCGCCGCTGTCCATCGCGACCTCGCACGGCTTCATCGTGCGATCAGCTGGGTGCACGCCAGCAGCCAGCACGCATTCCGATTGATCCGCGAAGGGAATTCGGCACGCAACCAGAGGAGGAACGACTCATGAAGCGGATCGGCATCACCAGCCTGGCGTGGTCAGCGGTGCTGTTGCTCGTTGTGGCCGGAGGTGCGCTCGCGACGCCCTTGATCAACGGGGCGACCGTCGAGACGCGCACGTTCAACGACTGCAGCCTTTCGACGCTCACCACCAGCAACAACTACCCCGCCTCGATTTCGATCACCGACGCGATGAGCCCGGCGTGCGTCGGGTTCGCCAACCTGCACAGCTTCAGCTTCTCGGCGGACGGCGGTGCCACGGCGGCGGCGTTCGACAACAACTCGAACTTCCGCTTCAGCGCCGACTTCAAGATCGAAGGCCCCGGCCAAGGCGAGGGGGGCTTGAGGCTCTCGCCCTGGTATGGCCAGTACGTAGACGGGCGCTTCATGGCCAACGCCACGACAGGTGAGATCGCCTGCTTCGGCGGCGCGATTCCCTTCTACAGCTTCACCGCCGGCCACAACATCACCTACACCAAGGGCACCCCGATCCATCTCCAGCTGACCTACCGGGGCCACCACAATACCGCCGGCGGCCCGGCCACGATCCAGTACCGGGTGGTCTACAACGGCAACACCTATGACAGCCCGGTGCTGGCGTTCGGCGAGCAGAACGAGGCCGAATGCGTGCACGGCCTGTGGGGGATGCTGAACGACGGGCGCGCCGGCGGCTACTTCCAGCCGCGGGCCAACACCGGCGCTTCGCTCACCGCCACCTGGTCCAACATCCAGTTCGCGTGCCTGCCGTCGGACGCCACGCCGGTGGCGAACGGGGCGACCGTCGAAACGCGCACCTTCAACGACTGCGGCCTCTCGACGCTCACCACCAGCAACAACTACCCCGCCTCGATCTCGATCACCGACGTGATGAGCTCGCAGTGCGTCGGGTTCGCCAACCTGCACAGCTTCAGCTTCTCGGCGGACGGGGGCGCCACCGCCGCGGTGTTCGACAACCCATCGGACTTCCGGTTTGGCGCCGACTTCAAGATCGACGGCGCGGGCCAAGGCGAGGGGGGCTTGAGGCTCTCGCCCTGGTACGGCCAGTACGTGGACGGGCGCTTCATGGCCAACGCCACGACCGGTGAGATCGCCTGCTTCGGCGGGGCGATTCCGTTCTACAGCTTCACCGCCGGCCACAACATCACCTACACCAAGGGCACCACGATCCATCTCCAGCTGACCTATCGGGCCAACAACCTGACCTCCGCCAGCCCGGCCTCGATCCAGTATCGGGTGGTCTACAACGGCAACACCTACGACAGCCCGGTGCTGGCGTTCGGCGAGCAGAACGAGGCCGAATGCGTGCACGGTCTGTGGGGAATGCTGAACGACGGGCGCGCCGGCGGCTACTTCCAGCCGCGGGCCAACACCGGCGCCTCGCTCACCGCCACCTGGTCCAACATCACGTACACCGCGCTCGCGGCGAACGTCGATCTCACGTTCGATCCGGGCACGCTCAATCTCGCGGCCCACGGGCATTGGGTGACCGCCGTTCTCGAGCCGGCAGCACCCTACACGCCGTCCGACATCGACGCCTCGTCGCTGCTGCTGAATGGCGTCGTCGCGGTGGATCCGTCCGGTCCGACATCGATCGGGGACTTCGACAAGGACGGAATCTCCGACCTGACGGTCAAGTTCGATCGCGCGGCGGTGGCCGCGTTGCTTTCGCCGGGGAACGCCGTGGACGTGACCGTGACCGGGTCGATCGCCGGGGGCTGCTTCTCTGCCTCCGACCAGATCAAGGTGACGTCCAAGGTGCTCGACAGCCCGGTGGCCGGGGCGACGTATGCTCCGGGGACCCAGGTCGACGTGCGCTGGAACCGTGACATGGATGACCCGGCCAACGTGTCGATCGTTTCCACGTTCGACAATGGCCAGCACTGGAACGTCGAGGCGCAGAACGTCAACAACAACGGCCACTGGACCTGGACGGTCCCCGCGATCTCGAGCGGGCAAGCCCGGCTGGGGGTGGTCGTGATCGCGGGCACGGACGCATCCGGCCTGGTCATGGCCGCCGAGCTGGGCGAGAGCGGCGCGTTCCGCACCGGCTCACCGACCGGCGTGGGGGCCAATGGCCCAGTGTCCTTCGCGATGCGGAAGATTTCGCCGAATCCGACGCGCGGCGAGTTCACCGTGGACTTTAGCCTGCCGAACGGCCGATCCGCGACGCTCGCGGTGTTCGACGTGGGCGGCCGGCAGGTCGCCTCACGCCTGGTGGGCGGTCTCGGCGCGGGCCAGCACACGGTCACGTTCGGCAGGGACGTGCGGTTGCCGGCGGGTGTGTACCACGTGCGGTTGACGCAGGATGGTCATAGCCTGTCGAGCCGCGCGACCGTGATCCAGCAGTAACCCGAGCTCCATCGGCAAACGAGAAGGGGCCCGCGCGAAGGCGCGGGCCCCGATCGCTTGTGGGGAACGGCTACTGCTGATCCCAGACGTGGCGCAGCGTCTCTTTGATCCGGGGGTGACGCCGCCACAGATACCAGGCCATGGTGCTCGCGGCGAGCAGGTTCGCCACCACCACCGTCCATGGCCTCAGCGCCCCCATGAGTTGGGCGCCCAGGGCCAGATCGAGGACGAAGAAACCGAGCTGCAGGCTCAAGAACAGAACCAGCAGCACGAAGCCCACGATCGGAAACTGCTCGAACAATGCCATCAAATAGGAGAACAGCAACCCGACCGCGAGAAACGCGAGGAAATGAAAGGCGGTGTAGGCCGCGATCTCGAGCGGAGCAACCTTCGCTGTTTCCGTGATCGCCGTGCCGCCGTTCAGCAGCACGGTCCCGAGGAGCGCCGGGGTATAGAGCGGACGGCCGCCGATCACGTCGAGGAGGAAAAACCAGCACGCGACCGCCAGCGCACCGATCATTCCGGCGAACAAGCCGTCCAACAAGATGTCGGCCCGTGTCAGGCGCCCGACGCCGGGACTCGGTCCCGGATCGACGGTCATGGTGGCACCCTCCGGCGCGTCTTAGCGTTCGTACAAGCTTAGCACCGCAGTACGCGCGCGGACAGCCTCGATCTAGGGCCCGTCAGATGCCGATCCGGCCGCGATATCGTTTCCCGTGCCGTCCCGCCTCCCGGGTGTCTGGCCCTGAACAAGGCCGAGGCGGGCCCGCTCCAGCTCCAACTGGCCGAGGCCCGGGCCTAGCTCTGTGGTGAAGGCCAGCCGGATCAAGCCCGCCGGCGCCAGAGCCCGCTCCTGGCGGGCTTCCAGGAGCGCGGCCAGGCGGGCCAAGAGCGGCTGGTGCCCCACCAGCAGCACCTGCCCGTCGCGGACCCCACGCTCGGCCAATGCGGCAAGGACGGCAGCCGGTTCGTAGACCGGGAGGAGCAGGATCCGAGCGGACTCCTGGGCACGCGCGAGGGGGCTCGCGAACGCCCGGTCGGGCTGCCAATCGGTCCCGGCGAGAAACTGAGCCAGCTCCTCGACCGCGCGGCGGCCCGCCGGGGAGAGGGGGCGCGCGGCGTCTCCTGCCGACCCGGCCTCCATGGCTTCACCGTGGCGGACGAGATCCAAGCGAAGAGGCACAGAGGGACATTCCCTCTGTGCCCCCTTCGAGTCAAGAGCCGAGGATGCTGCCGGCCCTGACTACATGCCGCTGCGAGCCGCGGACGACGCGTCCTTGGAGGCGATGTCCACGGTGATCATGAAACCGTTGGTGCCCTTGAACTCGAACGCGTTGTCACCCAGGCGGTAGGCTTCGACCTCGTTCGGCATCAACACGAAGCCCGTGTGCCGCGAGGCGCCCCAGTACTTGAGATTCTGGATCACGACCGGCGCGGTCTGATTCCGGTGCACCGCCCCCCCGTCCAGGACCACCTCGCCGGCCTTGCCCTCGTCGAGCTTGGCCACCGCCTTGTCGCCGGTGTGGCTCCACCCGATCGCAAGGTCGTTCCCCACCTGGAACGGTGCTTCCCACTTGACCGGGTACAGAGCGCCCACTGCGGCGAGGATACCGTCTCGCTGCTCTTTCGTGACCGAGGGATCGAAATGAAGGACGGCCCACTTCATCGTGCCGTCCGAGAAGTCGTCGCCGAGGTCGGTCGCGATCCAGAACTTGGCGCCGTCGAGTTTGGTCTTGCCGTAGTAGCCCTTGTTCACCTTCCAGGCCATGTTGGCCCGGCAGAAATGCTCCTCGCCGTGCCCTTCGTGGCCCATGTGGCTGGCGGGCTTGGTCTGGAAGTAGCACTGGCAGAACATCGGGCACGAACAGGCCTCGATCGCCGTGGCGTTCATGCTCCATTGGGGTCCCTGGGTCTGCATGTCCGCGGCCATGGCGGCGGCGGCGCACAGCGTTCCAAGGGCGGCGAGAAACGCGAGCCGTCTCATTGATCCAGCCTCCTCGACAGTGGGGGGTCGCAACCAACCGGGTGGTCCATCCAGCCGCGAGAAAATACGCCCGTGCTCGGGCCCCCGCAAGGGGCGCCGCGTCGCGGCGTTGGCGTCGGGCCCCGCTCTGCGGTTTGCGCCGCGCCCTGCGCGTCCGATACCCTCGGTGGCCCTCGGGCCCCGCGGGCGGGGCGCGTCCCCACGGCGGCCCCGGGCTAGGAGTTCCGATTCCATGAACGACCCCCTTCTCGAAGCGCTTCGCGAGCGTGTTCTCGTCTTCGACGGCGCCATGGGCACGCAAATCCAGGCGCGCAGCCTCGCGCCCAAGGACTTCGGCGGCCCGCGCTGGGAGGGCTGCAACGACTACCTGAGCCTCACGCGGCCCGATGTGATCGAGTCGATCCACTCCGCCTACTTCGAGGCCGGGGCCGACGTGGTCGAGACCAACTCGTTCCAGGCCTCGAGGCCACGTCTCGAGGAGTGGGGGCTCGAAGACCACACCCCCGCGATCAACCGGGCCGCCGCCCAGATCGCGCGCCGCGTGGCGGACCGCTTCGTGGCCGCGGACGGTCGGCCGCGCTTCGTCGCGGGCTCGATCGGCCCGAGCGGGCTCTTGCCCTCGTCCGAGGATCCGGACCTAGGAAGGCTGTCGCTCGATGACCTGGTGCCGGTGTACGTCGAGCAGGCGTCGGGCCTGCTCGAGGGTGGAGCCGACCTGCTGGTGCTCGAGACCTGCCAGGACATGCTCGAGATGAAGGCGCAGATCCTGGGCTCGCGCGAGGCGATGGAGCGTACCGGGCGCCGCGTGCCGCTCCAGTGCTCGGTGACCCTCGACGCCAACGGGCGCATGCTGCTCGGCACCGACATCGGCGCCGCCCTCGCCACGCTCGAAGCGCTCAAGGTCGAGATCATCGGGCTCAACTGCTCGACCGGGCCGGACCTGATGCGCGACAGCATCCGCTATCTGGCCGAGCACGCGAGCACGTTCCTGCACTGCATCCCCAACGCCGGGCTGCCGATCAACGACGGCGGCCGCGCCCGCTACCCGATGCAGCCCGAGCCCATGGCCGAGATCCTGCGCAGCTTCGTGGTGGAGAACGGCGTGAACATCGTCGGCGGCTGCTGCGGCACCACGCCGGACCACATCCGGGCCCTGGCGGCGGCGATCGGGCGGAGCGCCCCGGTCGAGCGCGGCGGGCGCGGACCGTGGATGGTGGCGAGCGGCATGACGGCGGTGGCGGTGCGCCAGGAGCCGCCGCCGCTCATGATCGGCGAGCGGCTCAATACGCAGGGCTCGCGCCAGGTGAAGCAGTTGGTGCTGGAGGACCGGCTCGAAGACTTGGTGCCGGTGGCGCGCCGCCAGGTCGAGGGCGGGGCGCACGCGCTCGACGTGTGCCTGGCGCTCACCGAGCGCACCGACGAGAAGGAGCAGATGCGCCGGCTCACCAAGAAGCTGGCGCTCACGGTCGAATCGCCGCTGTGCATCGACTCCACCGAGCCGGCGGTGATCGAGGCGGCGCTCAAGGCCTATCCGGGCTGCGCGATCGTCAACTCGATCCACTTGGAGGGGGGCCGCGGTCGCGTCGATGCCGTGATGCCCCTCGTGGTGCGCTACGGCGCGGCGGTGATCGCGCTCACCATCGACGAGCAAGGCATGGCGAAGACCGCGGATCGCAAGCTCGCCGTGGCCCGGCGCATCCACCACCTGGTGACCGGCGACTACGGATGGCCCGCCGAGCTGCTGATCTTCGATCCGCTCACCTTCACGCTCGCCACCGGCGAAGCCGAGTTCCGCGCCTCGGCGCGCGAGACGATCGAGGGCATCCGCCGAATCAAGGAGGAGCTGCCGGGCGTGCGCACCAGTCTCGGGGTGTCGAACGTCTCGTTCGGCCTCTCCAAGGAGGCGCGCGCGACCCTCAACTCGGTCTTTCTCTATCACTGCGTCCAGGCCGGGCTCGACATGGCGATCGTCAACCCCAACGACATCACGCCCTATGCCGAGGTGGCGGAGGAGGAGCGCGCGCTCGCCGACGATCTCGTCTTCGATCGGCACGACGATGCGCTGACGCGTTTCATCGCCCATTTCGAGCAGCGCGCCCCCGGCGCGCGCGCCCGCGAAGCGGAGGCCGGCGAGGCCGCGCGCACGGTGGAGCAGCAGATCCATTTCCAGATCCTCCACCGCCAGCCGAACGGGATCGAGGCGCGGATCGACGAGGCGGTACGGCGCCAGGCTCCGGTCGAGGTGCTCAACCAGGTGCTGTTGCCGGCGATGAAGGAGGTGGGCGACAAGTTCGGCAGCGGCGAGCTGATCCTGCCATTCGTCCTGCAGAGCGCCGAGGTGATGAAGAAAGCCGTGGCTCGGCTCGAGCGGTACTTGGAGAAGAGCGCCGACGTCGCCAAGGGCCGGATCGTGCTCGCCACCGTGTACGGGGACGTGCACGACATCGGCAAGAACCTGGTGAAGACGATCCTTTCGAACAACGGCTACATGGTGTACGACCTGGGCAAGCAGGTGCCGGTCACCACGATCCTCGACAAGGCACGGGAGGTGGAGGCCACCGCGATCGGTCTCTCGGCGCTGCTGGTCTCGACCAGCAAGCAGATGCCGGTGTGCGTGGCCGAGCTGCACCGCGCCGGCCTCGAGGTGCCGGTCCTCATCGGCGGCGCGGCGATCAACCGCAATTTCGGCCGGCGCACCGCGTTCGTGGACGGCGAGGTGTTCTACGAGCCGGGGGTGTTCTATTGCAAGGACGCCTTCGAAGGGCTCGATACCGTGGACGCGCTGGTCGACGGGTCGCGGCGCGGCCCGCTGCTCGAGCGCCTGCGCCACGAGGCGCTCGAGTTCAAGACCCAGTCGGTAGCCCGCGAGGCGAGCGCCGCCCAAGCCGCCGAGCGCCAGCGCGATTTCGCGGTCACCGTGCCGCGCGACGTGGACATCCCGGCGCCGCCCTTCTGGGGCGCGCGCATCACCCCAGCGGGCGAGATCTCCTGGGAGGGGATGTTCGGCGCGATGGACCTCAAGACCCTCTACCGGCTGCACTGGGGGGCGCGCGGGACGGGCGAGCGGTTCGAGACGCTGATCCGCGATGACTTCGAGCCCCGCCGCATGGCGTTGCAACGCGAAGGCCGCGAGCGCGGATGGCTCGAGCCCGCGTGCTGCTATGGCTACTTCCCGTGCCAGAGCGAGGGCCCGGACCTGGTGGTCTACGATCCGGCTTCCTTCGCTGCCGGATCGCTCGCCCCCCGCGGCAAGCTCGAAGAGGTGGTGCGCTTCACCTTCCCGCGCCAGACGGAGCGCGAAGGCTTGTGCCTCTCGGACTACTTCCTGCCGGCGTCGAGCAGCCGCTTCGATGTCGTGGCGTTCCAGCTGGTAACGGTAGGTCCACGCGCCGACGAGCTCTCGAATCGGTTGAACGCGGGCGGCGAGTACTCCAAGGCGTTGTTCGTGCACGGGCTCGCGGTCTCGGCGGCCGAAGGTTTGGCGGAATGGCACCATCGTAGGATTCGCACCGAGCTCGGGATCCCGGTGGACCGGGGCCTGCGTTACTCGTTCGGCTACAGCGCCTGTCCGGACCTGGCCGATCAGGCGAAGCTGTTTCGGCTGCTCGAGCCCGAGAAGAAGGTCGGCGTCACGCTCACCAGCGCCTATCAGTTGGTGCCCGAAGCGTCGACGACCGCGATCGTCGTCCACCATCCGGCGGCCGCCTACTACCTGGTGAAAGCGTAGGACTCATTTCAGAACCCGGGTCCCCCTGAGTTGACGTGGGGGGCAATGATGAGTGGTACTGCCCCCCATGTCCCAAGGAGGCGAACCATGCCGATGTACTTGACGCGCTTCAGCTACACCCCCGAGACGTGGACTCGACTGGCCAAGCATCCCGAGGACCGACGAGACGCGGCACGATCCTACATCGAGTCCGTGGGAGGAAAGCTCCACGGCTTCTGGTACGCGTTCGGCGAGTACGACGGTTACACCCTGTGGGAGGCTCCGGACGACGTGGCGATGGCCGCCGTATCGATCGCGATCAGCGGCGGTGGGGCGCTCTCGAAGTTCGAGACGACGGCCTTGCTGACCGTCGAGGAGACGCTGGAGGCGCTCGGGCGGGTCGAAGCGATTCGCTATCGTCCGCCTGGCAAATGAGTGGGTCGCTCGCGGCGTCGCGGGGCACCATGAGCCCACCCGAAATCGTGGCGGCTCCGATGCGGATCGAGCCGGTGACGCTGGAAGGCCGACGGGTGCGCATGGAGCCGCTGTCGCTCGACCGGCACTTCCCGGGCCTCGCCGCGATCGGGCTCGATCCGGACCTGTGGCGCTGGACGCTCAACGTGGTGGCCACCGAAGAGGCCCTGCGCGACTACCTCCAGGCCGCGCTCGCCGAGCAATCCCAGGGCCGGTCGCTGCCGTTCGCGACCGTGGATCGCGCGAGCGGATCGGTCGCCGGTTCCACGCGCTTCGGCAACATCGAGCCCACGCACCGCAAAGTCGAGATCGGTTGGACCTGGGTGGGGCGCGCCTTCCAGCGTACCCACGTGAACACCGAAGCCAAGTACCTGATGCTGCGCCACGCCTTCGAGACCTGGGGCTGCGTGCGGGTCGAGCTCAAGACGAACGCGCTCAACACCCGCTCGCGCACGGCGATGCTGCGCGTCGGCTGCATCGAGGAAGGTGTGATGCGCCGGCACATGATCAGCGACACGGGAGTGGCGCGGGACACGGTGTATTACAGCATCATCGCGGAGCAATGGCCCGCGGTGAAGGAGCGCCTCGAGCGGATGATGGCTTAGCCATCAGGACAGCCCGCGCGCCGCCTCCGTCGGCCCGATCTCACCCGCGGCTCGGCCACGCTCGACCTGCTCGGCGAGGCTCGTCATCCCCTCGGCGCGGGCGATCGCGTGCAGCCGTTCCGCGCTCGCGCCGCCACGCAGCGCTTCGCGCAGCGCGTCACCCACCACCAGCACCTCGCCGACGCAGCGCCGCGCCAGGGCCACGCCCGCGTAGTCGTTCGCCAAGCCCTCTTCCTCGGCTCGCCACACGAGGCGCTGCTGGACCACCGCCCGCAGGCGGCTGGCGAGCGCGGCGCGCCCCTCGGGGCGAGCGAGCAGGTGCTCGAGCATCGCAAAACTGTCGCACCAGTCGGTGGAGGCCAGGACCAAGCGACCGGCGGTGGCGCTCGCGGTGAGGTCGATCACCGCATCGCCTTCGAGCGCCCCGTCCACCACCACCACGTCGGCGGAGTGGGCGACCGCCCAACGGCCCCACGGCAATCGCACGCCGGGCGTCGGAAGGTCGACCACCATGTCGGCCCGCGGCCAGCGGGTCGAGGCCGAGCCCACCGCGAGCACCCGGCGCCGATCGAGCGGCGTCTGGTGGAGCAGCGAGGCGAGCGTCGTGGTGCGGCCGGATCGCGGCGGCCCGGTGACCAGCACGAGGCCTGCTCGAGCCTCGATCTCGGCGCGCAGCCGGGCGAGATCCACCGGATCCAGCCCCAGCGACTCGAGCGGACGGAGCGGCTCGTCGGGCTCCAATGCGAACGCCACCGCCACGCCGTGGCGCACGCGCAGCAGCGAGACGCGAACGTCGAGCCGCTCGACGCCGGCGTGAAACGCCAAGGTTCCCGAGGCAAACGACTCGTCGCCGGCGAGCGTGGGGCCGCCCCAGGTCTTGAGGCAGGCGAGCAAGGGCTCGAGCATCGCAGGGGGCTCGACCCCGACCGACGCGGTTCGGCCGCCGATGCGGTGTTGCACGCGCAGCTCCCCTGGGTGCGGCGCGAAGCAGACTTCGGTGGCGCCCGCGCGGTGCGCGGCCGCGAGGTGCGACTGGAGGAGGCGCGGCCCAGGGCGGTCCGACCGCAAGATGGCGAGTTCGTCTCCTCCTTCTCGGCCCAGGTCGGGCAGCGGCGCGGCGCCGAAGATCCGGTCTAAGGCCCGAACGATGTCGATCGCGGTCGCCGCGACCGGCTCCAAGGCGAGGCCCGCGGCCTCGGCGAGCGCCGCGATCGCCTCGGTGTCCGTGGGATCCGCGAGGGCGACCGCCAGCGTTCGCCCGGTCCTGAGCAACGGCACCGCTTGAACCCGTCGCAGGAGGACCTCGGGGAAGCTCCGCACCAGGTCCTGGTCCAGCATGTCGGGGCGCAGATCGGCGAATGGGATCTCGAGTTGGCGCGCCACGGCGCAACCGATGTCCACTTCCGAGACCGCGCCCAGCTCGACCAAGGTCTCGCCGATCCGCCGCCCGGTCTGGCGCTGCCGCTTCACTGCGTCTTCGACCTGAGACACGGTCACCAGCCCCGCCCCGAGCAGGATCGCGGTGATGCGCCGCGTCGGATGGCGCGCGGGATCGGCCATGTCCGCTTTCGCGCCTACGCTCGTCGGACCGCGCCGGGTGCGTCCGGGCAGCATCGGTCGGGTGCGCAGGGAGTTGAGGGCCAGGATCGACGCCGGGAGCGGGCTGCGGCCGCGACTCGCTGCCTTGCGCCGGCGCGTGGAATCACGGGCAGCCATTCAGCGCGGCCTCGAAGACCGCGGAGTGAAGGAAATGACGCGCGCTTCGCTGACGAGACCGCGGGTCAGCAGATCGTCGGCTGCCGTCTCGGCGGCTTGCTCGTCGTCGAATCGGCCCAGCAGGACGCGATAGATGACGACGCCGTCGCTTCCGGTGCGCGTGCGCAGGCGGGCTTTGAGGTTGGTGCTCTCGGCCAAGAGGTCGCATTCCGACTGGGCGCGTTCTTGGATGATGAAGGTCGCCACCTCGAGCGCGAAGACCTTGGGGGCCGGCGGTTTCACGGGGCTCGGGGAAGCCTCGGCCGAAGGGCTCGCGACCTCGGCGGTCGGCGTGGAGGGCGCCGGTGCCGTGGTCTCGGGCGGAGGCGCCTGGGCCCCCGAGGATGGTACCGTCACATGGTCCTGAGCCTGCGCTCCGGCATCCTGAGCGGGGGCGGTGGTCTGGCGGCTGGCGGTTGCCGCGCGCGACGTGTCTCTTTCGCGCGAGTCGAGCTTG
>VBOY01000083.1:17318-22020 GCA_005893295.1 Candidatus Eiseniibacteriota bacterium
CGACCGGTAGGCGCGCTCGGGCTTGCCCCGGCGGGCGGCGGGCCTGGGCCGTGCGGGTGCGCGCGTGGCCGGTGGCACGGACGCGTCGTCTTGGGCGTCCGGAGCCTGACTCGGTGGCGCGGGTTCTTCCTCGATCGACGAGTCCTCGGGCTCGCTGGAAAGGAAGATGGTGTCTTCCATTCCGGCCCTCGATCCGATGCGCGGAGGTCCCTGCGGGTCCGCAAAGCGCGACACCCAGGCACGTACTTCGGGATCGTCGCGGCTACGTTCCTTTGCCTGGGCTTCGGGCTTCGAGGGTCGCGCCGGGCCGGCGCGCTCCGTGCGCCCGGTGCTCTGGCGTTGGCGGTGCGGATTCTCGGCCATCGTCTCGCTCGGTGGAGGCGGGCAACATCGATACCGAGCCAGTTATCGGCGGGTAGGCGCCGAATCTTTCGCTCCGATCGCCCTTAAGAAGCTACGCTTCGCGCGGGTCGATTCCCTCGGTGTCGAGCCCGAATTCCTGAATCGCTTTCCATACCGCGGAAGCCGGAACGCGCCCCTGTTGGGCCAAAGCCCCCAGCGTGGCGACCACTACGTGCTCGGCGTCCACCTCGAAGTGGCGCCGCAGCTTCGCGCGCGTATCGCTGCGTCCGAAACCATCGGTGCCGAGCGGGGTGAACGAGCGCGGGACCCAGCGAGCCACCATGTCGGGGACCAGCTTGAGGTAATCGGTCACCGCGACCACGGGGCCCGGGGCGTCCTCGAGCGTTCGGGTGAGGTAGGGCGTGCGCGCCGGCTCGCCCGGGTGAAGGCGATTCCAGCGCTCGACCGCGAGCGCCTCGTTGCGGAGCTGTTGATAGCTCGTGACGCTCCACACATCGGCCGCCACGTCGAAGCGCTCGCTCAGGATCTCCTGCGCCCGCAAGGCCTCGAGCAGCGCCACGCCGCTGCCGAAGACCTGAGCCCGGTGCTTGGCTTGGGTGACCGAGGAACGATAGGGATAGATACCGCGCAGGATGCCTTGCTCGACGCCAGCCGGCATCGCCGGCATCGAGTAGTCCTGGTTGTAGAGCGTGAGGTAGTAGAAGACGTCCTCGCCCTCCACGTACATCCTCCGGAGGCCATCGCGGATGATGGTCGCCACCTCGTACGCGAAGGCGGGATCGTAGCAGAGCAGGTTGGGCACGGTGGCGGCGAGCGCGTGGCTATGGCCGTCTTCGTGCTGCAAGCCTTCGCCGTTGAGCGTGGTGCGACCTGCCGTCGCCCCGAGCAAGAAACCGCGCCCGCGCGCGTCCCCGAACGCCCACATCAGATCGCCGGTGCGCTGGAAGCCGAACATCGAGTAGAAGATGTAGAGAGGAATCATCGGCTCGCCATGGGTGGCGTAGCTGGTCCCGGCGGCCGTGAACGAGGCCATCGAGCCGGCCTCGGTGATTCCCTCCTCGAGCACCTGGCCGTCCTTCTTCTCGATGTAGGAGAGCACGAGCTTGGAGTCCACCGGATCGTACTTCTGACCGAACGGGGCATGGATTCCGACTTCGCGAAACAGCACCTCGAGGCCAAAGGTGCGAGCCTCGTCTGGAATGATCGGCACCACGCGGCGGCCCCAGGCCGGATCGCGCAGCAAGTTCCGCAGCAGCTTCGCAAACGCCATCGTGGTCGACACCGCCTGATCCGCCCGCGTCCCTTCGGCGAACTCGGCGAAGGTCTTGTCCGCGGGAGCGGGCAGCGGTTGCGAGCGCACGATCCGCCGCGGCACGCAGCCTCCGAGAGCGCGGCGGCGTTCGAGCATGTACTGGACCTCGGGGCTGTCGGGGCCAGGGTGGAAGTAGGCCGCCTCGGCGAGCCGACGGTCCGAGATCGGCAGCTCGAGCCGGTCGCGGAACTTCTTCAGCTCGTCCAGGCTCAGCTTCTTCACCTGATGCGTGATGTTGCGGGCCTCGGCACCCGATCCGAGCGTCCAACCCTTGACGGTCTTGGCCAGGATCACGGTCGGCTGGCCGGCGTGCTCGACCGCCGCCCGGTAAGCCGCGTAGACCTTCGTGTAGTCGTGGCCGCCGCGCCGCAGGCGCCTCAGATCGTCATCGCTCAGGTCTTCCACCATCGCCCGCAGGCGCGGGTCCTTGCCGAAGAAGTGCTCCCGAATGTAGGCACCGCTCTCCACGGTGTAGCGCTGCCATTCACCGTCCACCGTCTCGTTCATGCACTGGACCAGCGCACCGTCGTAGTCCTTGGCGAGCAGTGGGTCCCAGTCGCGTCCCCACACCACCTTGATCACGTTCCAGTCGGCGCCCCGGAACAGCGCCTCCAGCTCCTGGATGATCTGGCCGTTGCCACGCACCGGACCGTCGAGGCGCTGGAGGTTGCAGTTCACCACGAAGGTCAGATTGTCGAGGCGCTCGCGCCCCGCGAGCGCCAGCGCCGCGATCGCCTCCGGCTCGTCCATCTCGCCGTCGCCGACGAAGCACCACACGCGCGAGCCACTGGTGTCGCCGATGCCACGGCGTTGCAGGTAACGGTTGAAGCGCGCCTGGTAGGCTGCGTTGAGCGGCCCGAGCCCCATCGAGACCGTGGGGAACTCCCAGAACTCGGGCATCAAACGCGGGTGAGGATAGCTCGACAGTCCCTTGCCCCGCGCGACCTCACGCCGGAAGTGGTCGAGCTGGGCCTCGCTCAAGCGTCCTTCGAGGAACGCGCGCGAGTAAATGCCGGGGGCGGCATGCCCCTGGAAGTAGATCTGGTCTCCCGAACCTTCGTCTTTGCCGCGGAAGAAGTGGTTGAAGCCCACCTCGTAGAGGCTGGCGGTCGAGGCGTAGGTGCTCAGGTGGCCGCCGATCCCCGGGAACAGGTGGTTCGCCCGCAGCACCATCACCGCGGCGTTCCAGCGGATGATGCGCCGTACCCGAAGCTCCATCCCCTCGTCGCCCGGGAATTCCGGCTCCTGCTCGGGCGAGATCGTGTTGATGTATGGGGTGTGCACCAGCGGACCGAGCGGGATGTCGAGCTGGCGCGCCCGCTTCAGCACCTTGCGCAGCAGGAAGTACGCGCGCTCCTTGCCGGCGGCCTGGACCACGCCGTCGAGCGCCTCGATCCACTCGGCGGTCTCCTGGGGGTCGGCATCGGGGAGCTGGAGCTTGAAGGCGTCGAGCGGGCTCACGGCCGCCTTCCGATCGTCATGGGTCATCGTCATCCAGGGGTTCCTCGTCTGGCTGCGGGACCTGGGCTTCCGGCCCCTCAAACCGATGGCAAGAGCCCGGGCGCCGAGTCTAGCATGGCCGGGGCTGCTCTCGCCCCGGCCGTCGGTGGTGGGTCGACCCTCCCCCGCGGTCTGCCCGGTTTCGGCCCGCGGGGGCGGCTGATAGACTGCCATCGGCCCGTCGAAATCCCGGATCAAGCCACGGAGTCCCCCCATGACCATCACCGCCCCCGCAACCTCCGCCCTGTACCCCGCCCGAGTCGGATCGGGCAAACCACGTCGCCCATTCACCGCCTAGGATCTGTGGGCGATTCCACGGGTCGGCTCCCCCGTGCCTTCGCCCGACGGCCGCTGGCTCGCGGTCGCGGTGACCACGCACGATCTCGAGCAGAACAAGGGGTTCGCGCGCATCTGGCTCGTTCCCACGTCGGGCGGGGAGCCGCGCGCCATGACCGCTCCCGACCGCTCGAGCACCGAGCCCGCGTTTTCACCCGACGGGAAGCGGCTGGCGTTCGTGCGCAAGGGGGAGGACGGCAAGGGACAGGTCCATGTGATGCCGCTCGACGGCGGCGAGCCCCACAAGCTCACCGACGTTCCGCTCGGCGCGTTCGATCCGACCTGGCTACCCGACGGATCGGGTCTCGTGTTCGTGGCGCCGGTGCTGCGCGGGCACTTTTCGCCCGAGGCCACGCGCAGCGAGATGCAACGCCGCGAGAAGGATCCGGTGAAGGCGCACGTCACGGAGGAGCGCGTGTACCGCTTCTGGGACACCTGGCTCACCACCGGCGAGGTGCCGCATCTTTTTTCGCTCGATCTCGCATCGGGCCAGCTCCGTGACCTGACCCCCGAATCGACGGCGTGGTTCGACTGGATGGAGCCGAGCGGCCAGTACGACCTCTCGCCCGACGGTCGCGAGATCGTCTTCGCCGGGATCGTGTTCGACGGGGCGCGCTCGTTGCTACGCTCGGCGGTGTTCGTCACGCCGCTCTCGGGAGCGGGGCCGCGCTGCCTCACGCAGGACCATCCTGCCGAGGACCTGCTGCCGCGCTATGCGCCCGACGGGCGTAGCATCGTCTACGGCATGACGCACGACCCCTTCTTCTACGCCGACCGCGTGCGCCTGATGCGCTACGACCGCTCCACCGAAGCCCACGCACCGCTTGCCGCCGACTGGGCGTTGTCGCCGCTCCACTGGGAGTTCGATCGTGACGGCACCCTTTACGTCGCCGCCGAGCAGGCCGGCCGGGTGAGCCTGTTCGTGGTGAAGGGCGCTGGCGAGCCGCGGCGGCTGGCCCGCGGGGGGACGCTCGCGGGAATCGCGCCTGCCGCCGATGGGCGCGTCTACTGCACGCACCAGACGCTCTGCCAGGCGCCGGAGATAGCCGTCGTCGCGGCGAGCGGTGGGGAGCCCACGCGGCTCACGCGGTTCACCGACGCGACACTGGCTCCCGTGGACCTGGGCGAAGTGCGGGAGCTGGAGTTCCAAGGCGCGTTTGGCGAGGCGGTGCAGATGTTCCTGGTGCTGCC
>VBOY01000084.1 GCA_005893295.1 Candidatus Eiseniibacteriota bacterium
CCGACGATCTCTCCCATCCCGTGTTCCACAAGTTGTTCCTCGAGACCGAGTACCGCCCCGAGTGCACCGCCCTGTTGTGCGGCCGCCGCCCGCGCTCCCCCGACGAGCTAACGCCGTGGGCGGTGCACGTGCTGAGCGCCGAGCTCGGTGTGCACGGCGCGATCGAGTGGGAAACCGACCGCAGGCGATTCCTCGGCCGCGGACGCACGCCCGAGGACCCTGTAGCACTCGACGGGCGGGCGCTGTCCGGCACCACCGGCGCGGTCCTCGACCCGATCCTGAGCCTGCGCCGGCGCGTGCGCATCGCCCCCGGCGGGCAGGTGCGCCTCGCGTTCGCGACCGGGGTCGCCACGAGCCGGGCCGCGGCGATCGCGCTGGCCGAGAAATACGACGATCCGGCCGCGGCCGCTCGCACCTTCGCGCTCGCCAGCACCCAGACCCAGATGCGGCTGCGTCACCTGGGCATCTCGACCGATGAAGCGCAGCTCTACGAACGGCTCGCGTCGCACGTGCTGTGGACCGACGCCACGCTGCGCGCCGCCCCCGAGTTTCTCGCTGCGAACACCCTCGGCCAGTCCGGCCTCTGGGCGCACGGCATTTCCGGCGATCTGCCGATCCTGATCGTGCGCGTGGTCCAGGACGACGACCTGTCGCTGGTGCATCAGGTGCTGCGCGCGCAGGAGTACTGGCGGCTCAAGGGCCTCAGCGCCGACGTTGTCATCCTCAACGATCATCCGGCGAGCTACCTGGCCGAGATGCACGAGCAGCTCCAGGGGCTGCTGGAGAAAGGCCCATGGGCCGCATGGAAGCACCGTCCCGGAGGCGTGTTCCTGCTGCGCGGCGACGGGATGCCGGATGCGGAGCGCGTGGTCCTGCTGGCGACCGCACAGGCGGTCTTAAGCGGCGAACGCGGCGAACTCGCCGACCAGCTCGGTCTGCCGTACCCCGAGCCGCGCTGGCCGGAGGCCCTGGTGACCCGGCCGGTTCCCGACGATGCGACCCTTGGCGACGGCGCCCCCGACGTCGAGGCCCCGCCACTCACCCACGGCAACGGAATCGGCGGATTCGCCGCCGGCGGGCGCGAGTACGCGATCGTGCTCGAGGGTGATGCGGACACGCCGCTCCCGTGGGTCAACGTGATCGCGAACCCGCGATTCGGCACCGTGCTCGGCGCCACCGGCGCAGCCTGGACTTGGGGCCAGAACAGCCGCGAGAACCGCCTGACGCCGTTCGGCAACGATCCAGTGAGCGAGTTCAGCGGCGAGGCCCTCTACCTTCGCGACGAGAACCTCGGGAAGGTGTGGGGCGCCACGCCGGGTCCGCTGCCGCGCAAGCGCGACGGTGGCCGCTGGGTCACGCGCCATGGCGCCGGGGTCACGCGTTACGCCCACTGCGCCCATGGCATCACCTGCGAGCTGGCGGTGTTCGTCCACGCCGACGAGCCGCTCAAGCTCTCGACGGTCTCGCTCACCAATCACACCGGGGTCGCACGGCGGCTGAGCGTGTTTGCCTACAACGAGTGGGCGCTGTGCCCGCCGCGCGCCGGCGAGCATCGTTTCGTAGTCACCGAGCAGGACCCCGAGAGCGGCGCCATTCTGGCGCGCAACCCCTACAACTCGGACTTCCCCGGCCGAGTGGCGTTCGCGCACGCGAGCCGACCGCCCGCTTCGGCGACCGGCGACCGGCTCGAGTTCCTGGGGCGGAATGGCTCACTCCAGCGACCGGCCGCGCTGGGGCGCCAGTCCCTGGGGCAGCGCTTCGGCGCCGGCCTCGACCCGTGCGCCGCCCTCCAGGTTCGTATCGATCTCCAACCGGGCGAGACCCGGGACGTCGTGCTGCTGCTGGGCCAGGGCGAGACCCACGCGCACGCCCTCGAGCTGGTGAGCCGCTTCGGCAGCATCGCGGCCGCGCGCTCGGCATTGGAAGAGGTCGAGCAGCGCTGGGACGCGATGCTCGGCACCGTGCAGATCGAGACGCCGGACGACTCCTTCGACCTGATCATGAATCGCTGGCTGCTCTACCAGGCGCTGAGCGCACGGCTGTGGGGCCGCACCGGTTTCTTCCAGCCCGGAGGAGCGTATGGCTTCCGCGATCAGCTCCAGGACGTGATGGCGCTCGGGTTGGCGGGGCGGGACCTCTACCGCGAGCACCTGCTGCGCTGCGCCGCCCGCCAGTTCGTCGAAGGCGACGTGCAGCACTGGTGGCACGAGCACACCGGTCGCGGCGTACGCGGGCGCTGCTCCGACGACCTCTTGTGGCTTCCCTACGCAGTGGCTCACTACCTCAAGTCCACCGGAGATCACACCGTGCTCGACGTGGCGGTGCCGTTCCTGGAAGCGCCGCCGCTCCTACCCGGCGAGCTCGAAGTCTACGGCCAACCCCAGATGTCGGACCAGAGCGCGTCGCTCTACGAGCACTGTATCCGCGCCATCGAGCGCGGCCTCGCGGTCGGCCCGCACGGTCTGCCGCTGATCGGCACCGGGGACTGGAACGACGGCATGAACCGCGTCGGCCATCAAGGCAGCGGTGAGAGCGTGTGGCTGGGGTGGTTCCTCTCCAAGATCCTGCACGACTTCGCCCGCATCGCGGAGACGCGCGGGGACCCGGAGCGCGCCGCCCGCTGGCGCGGCGAACGGGTGCGGATCGGCACCATGCTCGAGCAGGCCTGGGACGGCGATTGGTATCGCCGCGCCTACTTCGACGACGGCACCCCGCTCGGCTCCGCCCAGGCTCAGGAATGCCGGATCGACGCAATCTCTCAGAGCTGGGCGGTGCTCTCAGGCGCCGCGCGGCCGGGCCGAGCCGAGCGCGCCATGGACGCGGTCCGCATGCAGCTGGTGCGACGCGACGCCGGCGTGATCCAGCTGCTGGTGCCGCCGTTCGATCAGTCGCCGCTCGACCCTGGATACATCAAGGGCTACGTGCCGGGCGTGCGCGAGAACGGCGGCCAGTACACCCATGCCGCGCTGTGGACGGTGATGGCGATCGCCCATCTCGGCAGCGGCGACGAGGCGGTCGAGCTGTTCCACATGCTGAACCCGATCAACCACACCCGGACCCCTGGCGACGTCGAGCGCTACAAGGTGGAGCCCTACGTGGTGGCGGCCGACGTCTACACCCACCCGGCCCACATCGGCCGCGGCGGTTGGACCTGGTACACCGGCTCCGCAGCCTGGATGTACCGCCTCGGTCTGGAGTCGATCCTCGGCCTCAGGCGCCGGGGCGAGTCCTTCGCCGTCTCACCCTGTATTCCCGTGTCGTGGGACGCCTTCCGCCTGCGCTGGCGCCACGGGCGCACGCTTTACGAGATCACGGTCGAGAATCCCGAGCGCCGGAACCGCGGCGTCGCCGAGGCGGTACTCGACGGCACCCGGGTCGAGCCCCAGGCGATCCCCCTGGCCGATGACGGCGCCGTCCATCGGCTCCGGGTGGTGATGGGAGAGCCCGCCCCGGAGGCGGTCGTGGCGGCGGAAGACATGCTTACATTGGGAAATCCGTGAGCCTGAGCGACGCCAGCGGTCGATCCACGCCGGCGCGGCGAGCGCGAAGTTCACAAAGAGTTGACTGGAGTTCTGACCGGATGCAGACGATACTCCGCTTGTCTTCGGTTGCCTGTGGATGTGTCGCCAGCGTTCAGATTCCGCCAGAGACTTTTCTGGCGGCTTTTTGTTGGCGGGGCTCGCGATCGAGGCATCGGTCACGAAGACCGAACGCGGCCGCAGCGTGATACGCGGCAGGGACGGGTCTACGGACCCGGATACAACAGGAGTTTCAAGTGGCTAGTGGCACCGTGAAGTGGTTCAACGAGGCGAAAGGCTTTGGCTTCATCACCCAGGCGGATGGCGGAGAGGATGTGTTCGTCCATTTCTCGGCCATCGGAGGCGACGGGTTCAAGACGCTCGCCGAGGGCGAGTCGCTCGAGTTCGACGTGACCCGTGGCCCGAAGGGGCTGCAGGCGGCGAACGTTCGCAAGGCCTAACACCCGAGGTACCACCTCGCGCCCTGGGGCGGTGTCCGCAAGGACACCGCCCTTGGCGTTTCCGCGCACGGAGCGGCAACCCGGGCGCGGTCGCTCCCGGTCGCGGTGAATCTTGCGGGCTTGCCCCAGCCCGTTGCCGAGTGCCTTGCGTGTGGCCGCGACGGTCGCCCCTGCCTCAGCTCCCACCGCGCTCATTCCACCAGCGCGACAAACGCTGTCTCGGCTCCCCCGGAATGGACAACCCGTCCTTCGAATAATGTGAGACGTCATTGAACAGGGTGAGCCGCCCGCGCGTGGGATCGCGGAAGTCGACGATGTTGAGGGCCGCGGGGCTCTGGTCGAGGTTGTCGCGGTAGCGTCTCGGATCGAATCCGAGGAGGGAGCTGAGCAGCAGCCGGATCGTCCCCTTGTGAGATACGATCAGCAGCTTCTGGCCAACATGCGCCTGCAGTATCTCGATCAGCGCGGGCAAGGCGCGCGCCGTGACCGCGAGTCCGCTCTCACCCCCGACGGGCGCAAACGTGAACGGATCCTGCCCCCACGCCGCCGCTTCCTCGGGGAAGCGCTCCTCGACTTCGCGCGGGGCGAGCTGTTCCCAGTGGCCGTGTCCGATCTCTCGAAGCTCCGCACGCGTCTGCACCTCGAGTCGGTGCGGAGCAGCCAGGATTTTTGCGGTCGCGACGGCGCGCTCGAGCGGTGAGCTGAAAACCGCCGCGATGCTCTCCCCAGCCAGGCGCTCGGCCAGGCGTCCGGCCTGTTCGAGGCCTTCATCCGAGAGCGGAACGTCCGTGGACCCCGCGAATCGATCCTCCGCGGCGAGCGTGGTGGCACCGTGGCGCACCAGGAAGAGCCGCGTGTAGGGAACGGCAGTCATGAGGCGGGCCGGGGGTCGCACTCCAGGTCGTCGGTGCTCTGCCCGCCGCGCCTGAGATTCGAGACCAGCTCAGGGACCATGGGTCCATTACCTCCGCGCCCACCTTGCCGCGCCTTCATGAACGGGAAGATACGGCACGAGATGATAGACCATCACATCGTGGCTGCCCCGACCCGCCGACGCTCGGGCGCGATCAGAAGGCCGGCTCAGCGCTCGAGGCGATCGGCCACCGCGACGTACAGGTCGCCTCCATAGGCGGAAGCTCGCGTGGCCGTGATGATCGGCGTGGAAAACCCGGCGGACGCAGCCAGCTCTTGTAACCGAGCGGGCGCGATGGGATAGGGCACCCATCGGCTGGCGCGCCGGCGATCGTATTCGACCAGGACGATTCGACCGCCAGGGCGCAGCCACGCGGCGAACCGCGCCAGCGCGAGGTCCGCGTCGGGAACGAAATGGAGCGCGTTGGCGAGGAGCATGCCGTCGAGCCGCGTCTCGCCGAGACCGGGCAACTCGAACGGCTGCAGGAAATCGGCCACGACCGTGATCAGGTTCGCGGCCACCGGAGTCGCCGAGCGCCTCAGTCGCTGCAGCGCGCGAGCGTCGCGGTCGACGGCGTAGATTCGCGCCGTCGGTCCAAGGAGCTTCATGAGCGCGCGCGTGAAGGTGCCGTCGCCCGCGCCCAGATCGGCCCACGTGCCGCCCGGTCGATCGACCGCCGCACGAATCAGCTCGATTGCCTCGGAGTCCTTCAAGGATCGAACACAAGCCGGGGAACGAGACCGAGCCTCATTAGGAGCGCGGCGGAGGCTCGCCCCACGTTGCAGCTTGGCGTCATCAGGAGCGCGGCGGAGGCTCGCCCCACGTTGCAGCTTGGCATCATCGCCTCGACTCGCCCATGAACCGAGCCAGCTCCAGCGTCCAGTGCTCTCGGTAGAGCCCGATCCCCATCCGCGTGTACACGCAGTCCTCGAGGTTGCGGCGATGCCCCCGGCTCTTCATCCAACCTTCAAACACCTCGCCGCCAGTGCGCGCACCCAGCGCGAGGTTCTCGGCGGCCGCCCGGTAGCGAATGCCGGCCCGGCGCATGCGGTCGAAGGGATCTTCGCCGTCGGGATTCGTATGATCGAAGAAATCTCGGCGCGACATGTCGCGGCTATGGCGCACCGCCAGGGTCGCCAGGCGCTCGTCCCACGCCAGCGGCGCGCAGCCGAGTGCGCGGCGATGACGATTGATGCGGGAGACGAGGTCCCACACCTCGGCGGATGCAACGTGGGAGCCGCCCGCCGAGGCGCCGCCTCTCGCCGAGTGTGCGGCAGCGGTAGGTTTGCGCGCAGCGTGTGCGGTGATGGCGCCGCCGAGGATCGCCGCCGCGCAGCCGCAAGCGAATAGCACGATCGCCACCATCCGTTGACGAGTTGTCCGCACGGGCCATCCTTGTCGTTGGCTGAAGCTCCGCGTGTCAGAAAAGCGAAAAACTCTGGCGCTCGGATTGAAAGCTATCGACGTTCCATGGCCCCCCGTGTAGCCTTCCGTCCGACCGGAGTGCTGCGCACGCCACGGATGGAGGCGCGGAGAGGCCACGCAGGGAACATTCATTCGCCCGATTTCCATCGGAGCGCGAGGGACCATCATGGCGAAGGCAAAGCATCCAATTCCGGAAGGGCTTCACACTCTCACGCCGCACCTCACCGTCAAGGGCGCCACCCAGGCGATCGATTTCTACAAGAAGGCCTTTGGCGCGATCGAGAAGGCCCGCATGGCCGGCCCCAATGGGCTGATCATGCACGCCTCGCTGAGGATCGGTGACTCGGCGTTCTTCCTCAACGACGAGTTCCCGGGGCCACAGGGCTCCACCGGCCCCGCCACCCTGGGCGGCACCGCCGTGATCCTGAACCTGTACGTCGAGGACAGCGACAAGATCTACAACCAGGCTGTCGCGGCCGGCGCCAAGAGCGTGATGCCGCTGCAGGATCAATTCTGGGGCGATCGGTACGGGCAGGTGAAGGATCCCTTACGGCCACATCTGGGCGATCTCGACCCACAAGGAAGATCTGACTCCCGCGGAGCTGGAGGAGCGCGGCCGCCAGGCGATGGCGAGCATGGGGCAGCACTGAACGCATGACGAATCGAGGGGCAGCGGGATCAGCTGCTGCCCCTCGATTCGTGTCGGCGCCGCGCCGATTCGGTCGCGCTCCCCCGAGATCCTACGGGCTCAGCCAGTAGTTCACCTTCAGCAGGAAGATGTCGTCCGGCCGAGCTTCGAAGAGCGCCTGCCGGTCGCGGTCGAACTTGAAATCGCCCACGTCCGCGAAGTCCTCGCGCCGCTGCTGCCATGCCAAATACAGGGTCGAGCCGGGTCGCCACTCCCACCGCAGCACGGCGTTGCCGCGCAGCGACCGGAGATTGAAGTCGAGGTCCGGCACCGGGCTCGTATACGGCGCGAACTCGTAGGTCCTCGGCGCTACCAGGTACTTCGTATCCCCGAAGGCCGCGCTCGAAAGCAGCGGTTGCACGTAGGTCTCGAGCGAAAGACGGGGGGTGAAGGTCATGTTGAATCGGGTCTCGAGCCCCACGCTGGTCTGATCCAGCGGCGCAAACACGTAGCGCCTTCCGTAGGTCTCCGTGTACGAGGGATCGGCGACCGTCGTCACGTACTGGGCCGTCGCGTGAGACCGGGAGAAGGTCGGCCTCAAGGGGAGGTTCCAGCGGGTCGAGCTCTTGATGCCGATCGCGATCCCCGTGTTCCAGTCCCAGCCGCCGAACTCGTAACGGTCGCCCCCCACCGATAGGGTCGCGGTGATCGGCTTGCGACCGTCGGTGGAGACCTGCGCGAACTCGGACCACCACGCCGGCCGGATCGCCAGAGGGCCGCCCCGCGTGAGGCGGTCGTCGTTCGCGCGGAAGAACCGCGTCGCCTGACCGTAGAGGGACCAGTATCCGAGCGTCAGCCCATTCGCCTCGAGTGTGGTGAAGCTCAGGATCGGCTGCCAGGCGTAATTGCGCTCGAGCCGCCCGGTGCCGGTGACGTTCCACGACCGCCAGAACGTGCCGGGCCTGTTCTCGAGATACGTCAGGTCGGTCTGGAAATCGCGGCGATCGGTCCGGTACGAGAACCCCAGGTCGTTCACCTCGTACTTGGGGCTCGTGAAGGCCGTGCCGAAGCCGCCGCGCCAGTGGGCGCCCGACTGCTTCCGCGTCTGGAGGTTCACCGAGTAGCCGGTGAGGGACGTGGCCAGGGAGTCCACCTCGAGATGCGACGCGTCGGGACGCTGGAAGAAATGATTCGACCGCCGTTGCGTGGCGGTGATGGCGCTGGTGGACCCTTGTACGCGGCTCATTTCGCCGTCCCCGTACACCGCCCACGCTCGATGACCCCACTCGTGATGGAAGTCGACGCCTCCCGCATAGGCCGCGGAGTGCATGGCCGCCTCGAGTGCGTCGCTCGACAGGTCACGGTTCACCGAGGTCACGATTCCGCCCAGGATCGACTGCCCGCCTCGCCATTCGCGGCGCGCGCGCCCGACCAGGTAGTTCGAGAGCGGCTCCAGGGCGAAGTGGCCATCCGGTACGCCGACATCCCGATAGCGCGCCTCTTCCTTGTCGGTCACCGCCTCCAGCACGCCGATGGACCAGCCGCCGGCCTTCCCCGACAGCTTGCCGGCGCCGAGGATCGTGGTGACGTCCGGCACGTCGCTCTCCGCCGTCGGGGGAGACAGGGAAGGCGCGCGGCCGATCCGGCGGCTGTAGAAGACCTGGCCGCCGCTTGTCCCCTCCGCTCCGAAATCGAAGATCTCGCTGCCCTCGATGAAGAAGGGGCGCTTCTCCTGGAAGAAGGTCTCGTAGACGCCCAGGTTCACGACCGCCGGGTCCACCTCGACCTGGCCGAAATCCGGGTTGAAGGCGGCGTTCAGCGTCAGGTTCGACCCGATCCCGTAAAGGACATCGAGTCCGGCCGCGAGCGAGTGGTCGGGATTGTCGCGGAACGGGTTCGGCCCGGGATCGACGTACGACGACCGCGCCAGGCTGTACGGAAGGATCTCGAGTCGCCGGCCGGCCCGGATGCCCTGGAGACCGGTGAGGTCGCCATACAGCGGAACTCCGCCGCGCTCGGACTTGGGGATGAAGGTGGACAAGGCGGTCTCCCGATTGCGTCCGATGACGCGCTCGAACTGCACGCCCCACGTCTGCTCGCGCGCCCCCGAAAAGCGCAGCTGGCTGAATGGAATCCGAAACTCGGCGGCCCAGCCGGCGGAGTCCACACGAGTGGCCACGTCCCACACCGGATCCCAGGTGTTGTCGTCCACGTCGATGGTCCGGATCTCGTCGCGGCGCACGCCGGCCGGGTTGACCTCGAACCCGAACGCGGTGCGATGGTCGTGATAGCTGTCGAGAAATACCCGGAACCAGTCGGAGTCGCCCGCGTCCATGTCGCGCCGCCCGAGCCGGCCGGTGATCGGCCCCGCGTCGCGGAGCTGGGCACCCACGTAGAGGAACGCCCCGTCGTAGAGCACCCGCACTTCGGTGCGCTGGCTGCTCGGCTTGCCTTCGTCGGGCTCGAGCTGGGTGAAGGATTCGGTGACCGCCGCCTTCGCCCAGTCGGCCTCGTCGAGCCGCCCATCCAGCCTGATGGCGCCTTCACACTGGGCGGCCTGCGCCACGGGGACTGATTCGCGTCGATTCGGCTCGTTCGTCTGCGCCCCGAGCGCGTGCGGCAGCAGCAGGACTGCCAGCGCGGTGAGGGGAACCTTTCGCACGGATGGACCTCCGTATGAGGGGGCCTCGCGTCTCGGCAAGGCCCTCTCTAACCCAGGACGATCCGGATTGTCGAGCGGATCGCCCCGAGCGCTGGGAGCCGGGGGACGAGCGAGGCGGGATCCCGCGAGGATCGCCCCTTTTGCCGTGGGCGCACTGGCGGCGACGGTTTCGAGCCGCGAGATCGGCAGCCTTCAAGCCTCCCGCCGCGCGCAATGTATGATCGGTCGCCGATGACAGAGCACCTGACCGAGAAGATCCGTGGGCGGCTGCGCGCCCTCGCCAAGTGGCTGAGCCGTGCGGCGCCGGCTCCGCACCCTCCCGCTCTGGCCACGACATCCGTTCGAGAAGGTCCACCCGCTCGCATCGGGCACTACGCCATCACCGGCAAACTCGGCCAGGGCGGGATGGGCATCGTCTACTCGGCGCGTGACGAGCGCCTCGGGCGCGCCGTCGCGGTCAAGATGATGTCGCTCCCCGGTGACGAGGCATCGCGCAAGCGCTTCTGGCGCGAGGCACGAGCCGCGGCGAGCGTCAACCACCCGAACGTCTGTCAGCTCTACGAAATCGGCGAGGAGCGAGGCGAGCTGTTCATCGCCATGGAGCTGCTGGAGGGGGAGGCGCTGGCGGAACGTCTGCGTCGTGGGCCGCTCAACGTGGCCGAGACTCTGCCGATCGGCCTCGGCATCTTGGCTGCCCTCTCCGCCCTGCATGCTCGCGGCATCGTCCACCGCGACCTCAAGCCTTCGAACGTCTTCCTTGCCCCCCACGGTGTGAAGCTGCTCGACTTCGGCCTGGCAAGGACCAGCGATCCCGAGCTGGCGCCAACAATCGGCACCGGAGACTTGACCTTGAGCGGGATGGTGATCGGCACGCCGCGCTACATGGCGCCGGAGCAGGTGACCGGGGAAGCCATGGACGGCCGCAGCGACCTGTTCGCGACCGGCGCGATTCTCTTCGAGATGCTCGCGGGCCGACCGGCCTTTGGCGGCCGCAACGCTGCGGAGATCATGCACGCCACCCTCCACGAACAGCCGCCGGCGCTGGTGGGTACACCGGCTGTGGCGGCCGTGGATCGCGTGATCCGCCGCGCGCTGGCCAAGCGTCCCGCGGAACGGCCGCTCTCGGCGGACGCGATGGCGAACGAGCTGCGGGCCATCCGCGGTGCTTCGGCCGACGACACGCCAGCCCTGGCCCGCGCCCTGACGCGCCTCGTGGTGCTGCCGTTTCGCATCCTGCGCTCCGATCCCGACACCGACTTCCTGGCCTTCAGCCTGCCGGACGCCATCGCGACCTCGCTGACGCGATTCGGCTCCTTGATCGTGCGCTCCAGCGCGACCGCCGCACGATTCGGCAGCGAAGCGCCGAACCTCAAAGCCCTTGCCATCGAGGCCGACGTCGACCGGGTGGTGATGGGAACGCTGCTGCGTTCCGGCGACCAGCTGCGGGCCACCGCGCAGCTCGTCGAGGCCCCGGGCGGGACGTTGCTCACCTCGCATGAGGTCACGTCGTCGCTGGGGGATCTGTTCCGCCTTCAAGACGACATCTCCCGGCGCGTGGTGGAGGCCCTCGCGCTGCCGCTCGGCGGGACTGGGCCTACGCCTACGCCCGATGCGCCTCACGACCCCCATGCCTACCAGCTCTATCTCGAGGCCAACGCGCTGGCCCGCACCTACGAAGGACTCCTCCAGGCGCGCGAGCTCTATCAGCGCTACCTCGAGCTGGACGCGGCCTTCGCTCCGGCGTGGGCCCAGCTCGGGCGTTGCCACCGGGTGATCGGCAAGTACATCGACGGCTCCGGAGGAAGCGCCGCACCGGCGGAGCACGCCTTCCGCCGGGCCCTCGAGCTCAGCCCGCGACTCACCGTGGCGCACAAGTTCTACGCGAACCTCGAGGCGGATACGGGCCAAGCACGGACGGCTCTGGTGCGCCTCCTCGGCGAGGCCGACCGTCACGGGAACGACCCGGAGCTGTTCGCGGGGCTGGTCCACGCGTGTCGCTACTGCGGGCTCTACGAGCAATCGGTGGCCGCGCACCACGAGGCGCGACGGCTCGATCCGAACATCCCCACCAGCGTCGAGCAGACCCTGCTGATGACGGGCGACCTCGAGCGGCTCTTGGCTGTCGAGCGACCCCTCGCCGTACCGGGCGGGGACCAGGTGATCCGCGTCATCGGCCTGGGACTGGCCGGCCGCCGCGACCAGGCGCGGCAGGCGCTGCTCGACGTACGAGAAGCGACGCGGATCGCGGCCTTTCGATCCTGGACGGATTTCCTGCTGGCCTGGCTCGAACGGCGCCCCGCGGACATGCTGGTGAGCCGATCGGCCCTCGGCGCCCTCGAGATCATGGACGACCCGGAGGCGATCTTCCAAGAGGGTTGGCTGTTCTGCGACGTGGGTGAGCACGAACGTGCTCTCGACCTGCTGCGACGCGCGGTCGCCAAGGGCTACTTCGTCGCCTCGACGTTGTCCGAGAGCCGGCACTTCGATCCGCTTCGAACACACGCGGCGTTCCAGCAGCTTCTGGCGGAATCCATTGCAGGGCGCGAGCAGGCGTTGGCCGCGTTCCGCGGCTCCGGAGGTGAGCGGATCCTGGGCTACGCGCCGAACTGACGAAGGTGATGGTCCATGTGCACGTAGCTCCAACGGAGCCAGGCGGCGTCGGACATCCTGCCAAACAGCGGATGCGGTCGCCCGTCGAGACTCCCCATCTGTAGGGTGACGAGCTCAATCAACGTCTCGAGCTGGGCGACGTCTGCCGTGAATTCGACCGGCGGCGTTCCCCCGACCTCTTGGTCGATCTCGGGAGAGGTTCGGATCCCAGCCGGCCAGCGCAGCGGAGCATAGAGGACCACCCACTTGAGAAGGGTCCGCTTGAAGAGGCTGGTGTCGGAGCGTGCGGGCCTCTGACCCGTGGCCATCCGGAAGGAGTCGGCCAGATGGCATACCATCTGGTGCGCCGACATTCGCCCCCAACCGCGGTGGCTACCCGGATGCACCCGCCTCAGCCGGCGGAGGATCTCCGCCTTGTCGCTCGGCCGGGCCAGAGTCTTCATTCGAGGAGAGTGCCGCCGGACGGGTCGAGGTGACAAGGCCGCGCCGCGGGATCCGGCTGCGCACACGAGCGACGCGGCACGACTGATCCGCAAGGCCATTCCCGAACCCGCGCAATCGCCACTCGCCTCGTGCAGCTTGCACGACGCCGCCATCCTCGGGCGCCGCGTTCGGCAACGACCGGCCTCCCAAGTGACGTGATGACGGCCCGGCGACCTCACGGGCACGAGACTTGATGTTTGGGGCCCAGGCTTTCCCCTGGCCGAAACCCATGGAGACGTCATGCCTCGATACCGCTCCACCTCGATGCACCGGATCGCTGCCTTCGCCATCGCGCTGACGCTGTTCACAGGCCTTCGCCCCGCGAACGCCGTTCAGATCGTGCCTTCGATCGGCATCACCCAGACGCCCGACGGTGGCGACAACAAGATGATGTTAGGGCTCGCGCTGCGGAACGGGCTCCTGCCCCGCACGCAAGCCGAGATCCAGGTCGGATATCGCAGCGAGGACCGCACCATTGCCGGCGAGACCTTCGCGATGAAGACCGTTCCCGTCACGCTCTCGCTGTGGGCGAGCCCCGTGCCGATGTTGTATGCCGGGGGCGGCGTCGGCGCCTATCTCCAGGCGATCGAGTACGACAACAAGGTGTATCCCGCCAGCAACGACACGCAATTCGGCGCCCACTTGGGCGGCGGCCTGCGCTTCTCGCCGGCGCCGATCGTCGGCGTGGACCTCCAGGGGCGCTACGTGTTCCTCAAGGAGAAGTCGACCGAGCTGGCTTCGGGCAAGTTCGATCCCAGCTTCTGGGCGCTCTCGGCCGGACTCGTGATCGGGTTCTGATCCTGATCCAAGTCGCCGGGGGACACTCCGTAGAGGGGCGTCACGGCCGGAAGGTCTACCGGAAGAACAAGTAGGTCACTCCGATCGCGGCCAGAACGCCCACGATCTCGGCGGCGAGCGCGCAGCCGAGCCCGTGGCGGGTCTTCTTCACGCCGACCGAGCCGAAGTAGACGGCCAGCACGTAGAACGTGGTCTCGGTGCTGCCCTGGATGACGCACGACAATCGGCCTGCGAACGAGTCGGCCCCCAACGTCTTCATCGTCTCGACCATCATGCCGCGCGCCCCACCGCCCGAGAACGGCTTGATGAGCGCCGTCGGCAGGGCGTCGACCCAGCGGGTGTCGATGGCCAGCTGGCCCACGGCGGTACGGATCGCGCCGAGCAACGCGTCGAGCGCCCCACTGGCTCGAAGCGCACCCACCGCTACCAGGATCGCGACCAGATACGGCACGATCCCGATCGCGACCTGAAACCCCTCCTTGGCGCCCTCGATGAACACCTCGTACATCGGGACGCGCCTCCGCGCGGCCGCCAGTAAGAAGAGCGCGATGAGTCCGATCAGGATCGAATTCGCGAGGATCGCGGATTGCGTGGCGACGGATGCCGGGTCGAGGCGCGAGAAATGCCAGACCAGCGCGGCCATCGCCGTGGTGAGTCCCCCGATCCATGCGAGAACCACCGGATTCCACAGGCTCAAGCGCTGGATGGATGCCACGAGCAGCAGCCCAAACAGGTCGCTGATGTAGGTGGCGATCAAGATCGGCACGAAGACGTCGGCCGGATTCGCGGCCCCGAGCTGCGCGCGGAAGGTGATGATCGAGATTGGCACCAGGGTGACCGAGGACGCGTTCATCACCATGAACAGCACCATGTCGTTCGAAGCGGTGTCGGGAACCGGATTGAGCGATTGCAGCTCCTTCATCGCCTTGAGCCCGAGCGGCGTGGCGGCGTTGTCGAGGCCCAGCATGTTGGCGGATCGGTTCATCACGATCGCTCCGGAGGCGGGGTGGCCATCCGGAATCCCCGGGAACAGCCGGCGGAACAGCGGACCGACGATGCGGGCGATCCACTCGGTGATCCCGCCCTGCTCGGCGATCTTCATGAGCCCGAGCCACAGCGACATGATCCCGGTGAGGCCGAGCGAGATCTCGAACCCAGTCTTCGCGGAGTCGAACAGCGCGGTGACGACGGCTTGAAGTGCGTCGGGTTTGCCGCCGATCGCGGCGGCGAACACGGCGACCGCGAAGGCGATCAACAGGAGCGCGGCCCAGATCCAGTTGAGCATGGGCTGCAGAATGGGAGCCAGCCCGGGGCGAGGTCAAGCTGGATGATCCGCGGTGACGCTACCTCGCCAGCTCGTAGAGGTACTGGACGAACGACAGGACCGCGCCGTCGTACCCCTGTACCTTGGGGTTCGCCGACTCGATCACGTAGTACTCGTCCGGCGGAAAACGTAGCCGGGGTACGAGCCCGCATTCCGCGGCCACAACACGGGGTCGAGGCCGGCGCGCTTGAGGACTGCGAGCTGGGCCTGGATGAGCCGCGCCGACGAGGCGGTGCTGGTCGGGTCGTAGCCGCCAGTGACGTTCACCTCGAGATCGCCGAAGCCGTGCGCCTTGAGGTGCGCCTTCAGGGCGGCGACCGCGGCGTCTTTCCTCATGTCCGGCACCAGCCGCAGGTCGAGCTTCGCCACCGCGCGATGCGGCAGGATCGTCTTGCCGCCGGGGCCGGTGTAGCCGCCGACCAGCCCTTCGATGTTCACCGTAGGCTGCGACTCGAGCCGCTCGTTCGCCTGGACCCACGGGAGGTCGTCGATCCAGTGCCGGACCGAGTACTGCTTTTTCGCCTTCTCCTCGCTCCGCCGCTTCGAGGCCTCGGCGATCATCGCGCGCTCCTCGGCCGAGAGCGGGCGCGGCTTCGGGTAGTTGTCGATGGTGATCGTGTTGCCGTCCTTCGAGACCAGCGTGTCGAGCGCCTTGATGAGGTGCCACGCCGGACTGTCCACCATCGCCTTGAGCGAGGAGTGGATGTCCTTCGCCGGGCCGCGCCCCCACTTCTCGCCGCTCGAGACGAGCTCGAGCTCGACCACGCCCTTTGCGCCGAGGCTCACCGTCACGACGCCGTCGGGGTCCTGCGACGCCGAAGGCATGAACACGCCCACGCAGCGGCGCAGAGCCACCTCGACTTCCGGCCGGTGGACGATCTGCCCGATGTGCGGCGAGCCGATCTCCTCCTCCCCCTCGGCGACGAGCACGAGATTCACCGGCAGCTTGCGTTTGGCGCCGCGGATCGCGTGCAGCGCAGCGAGGAACGCCGACTCGGGTCCCTTCTGATTGACCGCGCCGCGGCCCACGATCACCTTGCCGAAACCTGGCTTGTTCACGAGGCGGGCCTCGAGTGGGGGCGACGTCCACTCGGCCGGATCGAACTGCTTGACGTCGTACATGAAGTAGAGTCCGACGGTCTTCTGGGCGCCGGCGTCGAGCGTCGCGAACACCCCAGGCTTGCCGTTGGTCGGGACGATGGTCACTTTCTGGAAACCAGCCTCGCGCAGCATCTGCGCCATGCGCTCCGCCCCTTCGGCCGAGTTCAGGTTCTCGGCGGCGATCGACGGGAGCGCGATCCAGTCCTGGAGCCTTTTCACCGCTTCGTCGTGCCGCGCCGCGATCTCGCGCCGGACGTCGCCGAATTCGTTGGCCGCACGAGCGGGATTCGTTCCGGGGATCGCGACCGTCATCGCCAGGGCGAGGTAGATCGCAGCGGTTCTCATGCGCTTGTCGCATCGGGCCATGGATGTCTCCTCGGGTAGGCTGGGCCGGAGGGGCCTGCCGCTTCGCTCCCCCCGGACGTGATGGACGTGAACCGACGACGAGCGGAGCGGAGTCTACGCCAGCCCGGGCACACCTCTCCAACGGCGATCCCGTGGGAGGTGCTCGGTTGGATTGCTGATAGAGTGGAGGTGACATCCGGCGCAGAAGGCCCTCCATGTTCAGATCCTTCCTTCCGATCCCAATGGCGGCCGCGCTCGGCACGGCATGCCCCGCCATGGCCTCCCAGCCCGAGCCTGAAGGCGTACCGAGGTTCGGGGTCGATGTTCGCTTCTTCGGCAAGGTCACGGTCGGCGAACCCCTCCGCCTCTGGGTCGCGATGAGCGGGGCCTCGGTGCGGGCGATCGGCCTGACGGCACTTCTCTTCCTTGGGCTTGCCCCTCGGTCCGAAGGACAGCAGGTCGAGAAGACCATCTGTATCCTTGTTGACCGCGCATGGGTCGACGATGCCTTTCTCCGGGGGTTGCGGCGGACGTTCGTCCAGCGAAACTTGCCGCTTGAGCAAGAAGGCCCCAAGGGCCATTGGTGTGACGCGGGAACGATCCGCAACACCCTTCACGTCGTCGCTTCCTGCGTAGACGAGAGGCTTGCCGATTCGCTCCAGGCACTGCGCTTGGGAATCGACTCCGCGAGGGACCAGCCGGACGCGGTGGACTACGTCGTGAGGCTCAGGATCAAGGGCTGGAGCCAGGCGTACGTCCGTTACATGAACCGTCCTGGTGATCCACCTCCCACGCCCGAGGATCTCATCGATCCTAATGGGGTAACAGTCGAGGTGGCGATGTGTGCCCCTGAGTCACTCACCGCGACTTCTTCCTTGGCGTGGACCCCGATGAGGGTGTGGTGGCGCGAGAAGCCAAGTTCTCCATCCCGAGCCCAGGAGATCCACGGCTGGGTAGTTGGAATGGCCGCACTCCAGATCGTCCATCGGAGGCTTGGCCTGCTGCCCGACAGCCTTGATCTCGTATCCGAGAGTCGCGGTCGGAACCGATAGGAGCCGCAAGTGAGCGGGGTACGCCTGGGAGGGCGAGGGAACTAGTTGTAATTCACCGCGCTGCCCTCCGCCCTGCCACCGTCCCGCTGCTCCACGCCCACTGGAAGTTGAATCCGCCGAGCCTGCCCTCGACATCCAGGATCTCGCCGCACAGGAAGAGCCCGGGCGCCTTGCGCGACTCGAGCGTGCTGGGGTCGACCTCTGAGAGCTGGACGCCGCCGGCGGTCACCTCGGCCTTCTCGTAGCCCAGCGTGCCGGTCACGGGCAGGGGGCGCTCCACCACGGATCGCAGCAGCGCCTCGCGCTTCGCGCGATTCACCTGGGCGAGGGCGCGCGCGGGCTCGACGCCGGCCTCCGCGCACAGCTCGACCACGAGCCGGTCCGGCAACGTGGGGCCGAGATGGCGCCGCACGCCGAGCCGCGGCCCGGCGGCGCTCGCGTCGTGCCAGGCCCGGCGCAGCGCCTCGGCATCCTCGCCCGGCATGAAATTGACGGTGACGCGCCTTGCTCCCCGTCCCTCGGCCCGCAGCCAGTGGCGCGACAGGTCGAGGGCCGCCGGCCCCGAGTATCCGAAATGCGCAATCAAGAGCGAGCCGCGGATCGTCCGTTCGCGCCGACCCTCCACCCACAGCGACAGCTCGGCCTCGACCGTGATGCCCTGGGCGCCGCGGCACAGCGGATCCTCGGCCGCGAGCGGCGTGAGCGCGGGGATCGGGGGCTCGAGGGTGTGCCCGAGGGCGGTCACGAGGCCGTATCCGGTCCCGTCGCTGCCGGTGCGGGGGAACGACAGCCCGCCGCTCGCGACGATCACCCGATCGGCCTCGATCCACTC
>VBOY01000035.1:0-576 GCA_005893295.1 Candidatus Eiseniibacteriota bacterium
CGCGACCACCCGCACATCCACCGTGCGCTCGGCTCCGGATCCTACGGGCTCCACCCGACCGCCTTCGAGCGCCCGCAGCAACTTGGCCTGGAGCGGGAGGGGAAAGCTGTCCACCTCGTCCAGGAACAACGTGCCCCCGTCCGCCTGGTCGAACAGACCGGCATGAGGGACCGCCGCGCCGCTGAAGGCCCCTCGGACGTGGCCAAAGAAGAGGCTCTCCACCAGTTCGACAGGTGTTGCGGCCATGTTGTGCGCGACGAACGGGCAGTCTCGCCGCGGCCCACACTCGTGCAGGGCGCGAGCGAAGAGCTCCTTGCCGCAGCCGGTCTCTCCCATGACGAGCACCGTATCGCGGGTCCGAGCCAGCAAGGTTACGAGCCGGCGCAGGTCGCGCATCGTCCGCGACTCGCCCACCAGGGTGCCCTCCGGCCCCTCCTCGCAGGTCGTAGGCGCAGGACCGAAGCGCTCGACTGCGGCCAGGATCTCCTCGGCCGTTGCCGGTTTAGGGAGATAGTCGCGGGCGCCGAGGCGCAGCGCCTGCAACGCGGCGCGCGCGGTGTCCACTGCCGTGATCAC
>VBOY01000035.1:608-38843 GCA_005893295.1 Candidatus Eiseniibacteriota bacterium
ACGACAAAGCCGTCCGGGCAAGGCATGTTGAGATCCGCCAGCACGAGATCGTAGGAGCCAGCGTGCAAAGCTTGAATGGCCTGGTCCCCGCTCAGACACGCGGTGACCTGGTGCTGCACGGCCAGCAAGCTGGTCAGGTAGTCGAGGGCGTCTGAGTCGTCATCCACCGCGAGGATTCGCACGGGTTCCTCGAGGCTCGCACGCTGCTCAATTCGCGGCGAGCAAGGTGATGGAACTGCGGGTCCCACCCTCCGGGAGTCGATCAAACACGACGGCAAGGCCGCTCGACCCCAGGAAACGCCGCGTCGCCAAGAGGCCGAAGCCGCTCCCGCCGCACGACGGAACGGGCTCGGAGACTGCTTCGAGCCCGGGCGGCAAACCGGGTCCCTGGTCCAGAACTTCGATGCGCACGCGTTCCCCCTCCTGATCGGCGCGCACGCGTACCACGCCACCGGTGGGCGTGACCCGGCAGGCGTTGTCGATGAGGTTGAAGAGCGCGTGCACCAAGCGGCCGCGGTGGCCGCGCACATGGAGTCCTTGACTCGGCAGCGCCACGCGCACGCGCGCTTCTGGATCACGCGCAAGGAGCAAGGCGCCCGCGATGACGTCATCGAGCGCCAGGATCTCGTCGGCGGCGCGCGGCGTCCCCAATACGGCGAGCACGTCCTCCGCCAGATCGCCCAGGCTACCGAGGGCCCTCAGGAGCTGGGCGGCGGTCTCCCGACCCCTTCCCGACTCCTGCAGCTCGTGCTCGATCCGGCGAGTGAATCCCTCGAGAGCATGCAGAGAATTCTTGATCTGGTGGGAGACCACCGCCGTGGCTTCCCCGAGGCGTCGCAACGGATCGACCGCTCCGCTCTCGCGCCGCCCGGCATCCATGAGCACGTGCGTGCGCCGGCCGTGGCCCGACAGCGTCGACCAGATCTCCGCCTCGACCGAGACACGGCGCCCATCCGAACCTTCGAGGAGAAGCCTCAAGCCGCGTTGCCCTACACCCTCGGCCAGGGTCCGCGTCAGGCACTCGGCCGCGGCGGGATCGGGTCTCAGCACCTCTTGCCACGGCCGCCCGAGAGGGGTCTCGGCCTCGAAGCCCAGCAGATGCATGCCCGCCGGGTTGATCTCGACGACGCAACCCAGATCGTCGATGCTGAGCAACGCCCCGTTCAAGTAGTCGCCCAGCAGCCTCAGTTCCTCCGTCAGGTTCTCCGCCCTCGTCTCCAGAGCGACCCGCGAAATGGCGATCCGGCGTTCCTGTCGCTCCAGCACCCCGATGAGAACCCAGGTGAGAAGGGCGCTCACGAGGAGGAAGCCGATCATCGCCGCCGCTCGGGCGGCATCGAGCGGAGCATGCGTCACCGACCAGGCGAGGTACGCACCCGCCCCGCCCCCGGCAGCGAGCACGCAACCGCGACGCGAGAACTGGAGCCCAGCCAGCGGAACTTCGAGGAGGTAGCCGACCAAGAACGGCGAGCGCTGCCCGCCAGACACGCTCATGAGAAAGGTCCAGATACCGACCTGCCCGAGCACGAACAATTCGCCGGGAACCGTCGCCTGACGGTGGACCAGCAGATAGTGGAGGGACTCGAGGAGCGATGCCGCGAGGATGCCGCCGATGAGAAGGGGGCGCACCTCGGGAGCCAACGGTAGAAGGCTAGCCGAGGCAGATACGACCGACAGCCCGAGTAGCCTCAGGGCCAGGGCTGTCGCGGGCGCATTGCTGCGGCGCTCGCGCTGCAGCGGGCGCGAATTCTCGGTGCTCAGGCTCCTGACGATGCCAGCCTCCCTCAACCCTGCGCCAAGCCTAGGAAGCTGTCAGGAATTTGTCAACAGAAACCCTTGGGGCGATCCGAATGAGCGCGAAGGACGTGGTGATCCTGAGCGGCCGCGGAGCTACTCGTACCTGAGGGCTTCGATCGGGTCGAGGGTCGAGGCGCGGCGCGCGGGATGGAAACCGAAGAACAGCCCCACCATGCTGGCGAACCCGAACGCCAACAGCACCGCCCCGGGCTGGATCAAGGTGGGCCAGCGCGCGAGCTGCGAGATGAGCGCCGCCGAGACGACGCCGAGCACCACCCCGAGGGCTCCGCCCGCGAGCGAGAGGATCGCGGACTCCACCAGGAACTGGAGCAAGATGTCGCGCCGCCGCGCGCCGATCGCGCGGCGGATCCCGATCTCGCGCGTCCGCTCGGTGACCGAGACCAGCATGATGTTCATGATCCCGATCCCTCCCACGACCAGCGACACCGCCGCGATGCTGGCGAGCAGGAGCGTCATGACGCGCGAGGTCGATTCGGCGGTGGTGGCGGCCTCGAGCTGCGTGCGGATGAAGAAGTCGTCGCTCTCCCCCGCCTGGATGCGGTGGCGTTGGTGCAGCAGGTCGGTGATCTGCTGGACCGCGTCGTTGACCTGCGGCTCGCTCACCGCGGAGACCGAGATCCAGTTCACGTAGGTGATTCCCATCAGCTTGCGCTGGGCGGTGGTGAGCGGAATCAGCACGGTATCGTCCTGATCGCCGCCCCAGCCGGTCCCCCCCTTGTATGCGAGCACCCCCACCACGCGGAACGGGACGTCCTTGATGCGGACCGTTTGCCCGACCGGGTCCGAGTCCGCGAACAGCTGTCGCACCACGCTGGCGCCGAGCACGCACACCTTGGCGGCTCCGCGCACGTCGGAGTCGGTGATGCCGACCCCGCTCTCGATCGGCCATTGGCGAATGATCGAGAAGTCGCCGGTGGTCCCCTGGATCTGGGTGTTCCAGTTCTGGTTGCCGTACACCACCTGGCCGAGCGTACGCACCCCGGGGGCGACCGCATCGACCGCCGGGCAGTCGCGACGGATCGCCGCCGCGTCGTCGGTGGTCATGGTGGTGATGGTGCCCATGCCGCCGCGCGCTCCGCCGGCCGTGATCGTGCCCGGGATCACCGTGAGCGTGTTCGCCCCCAGGGCGCGGATCTGCGCCTGCACGGCCTCGCGGGCCCCCTGGCCGATCGCCAGCGTGGCGATCACCGCGGCCACCCCGATCACGATCCCGAGCACCGTGAGCGCGGCGCGCAGGCGATTGCGCGTCAGCGCGCCGAGCCCGAGCTGAATCAGGGCCGCGAGATTCACCGCCGCCCCGCCCCACCGCCGGGCCGGCCGCCGAAGGGGCCACCCATCCCCGGGGGCGGCTGCAGGTTCGTGTTGCGAGCGCTGATCTCGAGCCCGACGATGACCTTGTCGCCGGGCTTCAAGCTCTCGCTCTTCACTTCGAAGAAGGCGCCGTCGGTGAGCCCGGTCGTCACGGAGACCGGCTCGGGCTTGCCGTCGCGCAGCACATAGACGTTCCCCGGCTTGAGGGTGTCTTCGGGGTCGGTGGAGGCCGGGCCCGAAGGCCGGTGCCCGGTCGTGCCCGATCTGCCGCGCGCACCGCCCGCCGGCCCGCTCGCCCACCGTCCTTGCGCGGCGCCCTCCCCCGCGCGCATCTTTCCCCGCGCTCCTTGGCCCCCGCCTGCGCCGCCGCGCCCGCCCCCTGGCGCACCGCTCGCTTCGGCTCGGTCGCCCCCACCGCGCGCACCGCCCGCCCGTGCTTCGCTTCCCGCTTGCCCCCGTGGCGACGGCGGCTTGAACCTCAGAGCTGCGTTCGGCACCTTGAGCACGTCGTCCCGCCGCGCCGTCCGCACCGAGACGTTGGCGGTCATCCCGGGACGCAGCTTGGCATCCGGGTTGGCGGTGAGGATCACGATCGTATAGGTGACCACTCCTTGGTCCACGATCGGCTCGAGACGCACTTGCCCCACGCTCCCCTCGAAGACGTCGTCCGGGAAGGCGTCCACCGTGAACCTCACCGGCTGGCCCACGTGGATGCGTCCGATGTCCGCCTCGTCGATGCGCGTTTCGACCTGCATGCGGGAGAGGTCGTTCGCGATCACGAACAGCTTGGGCGCCTGGAGGCTCGCCGCCACGGTCTGGCCCAGGTCGATCGAGCGAGCGATCACCACGCCGTCGATCGGCGCGCGAATCGTGGTGTTCGCGAGATCCACGTGCGTGATTGCGAGCTGCGCCTGCGCCTGCTGAAGCTCGGCTTGACGCTGCTCCAGGGCCACGTCGGCCGCGTCGACCTCGGCCTGCGAGATGTAGTTCTGCTTGAGCAGCTCGCACGAGGAAGGCTCGATCTGACACAGCACCTGCCCGGCATGCACGCGCGAGTTGTAGTCGGCCATGATGCGGTGGACGGTCCCGCTCACCTGGCTTCCGACCTCCACCTGGACGACCGGCTCCACGGTCCCGGTCGCCGCGACCGTGGCTTCGACAACGCCTCGTTCGACCGCTGCGGTGCGAAACTTCGGTGCTTCAGCCCCGCCCCGTGATCTCCACCACCATCCGCCCGCGACGACGACGACCAGCGCCGCGAGCACGATCCATTGGCCGCGCTTCAAGACCCCTCCTCGATCCACGCTCTTGGCCCGACCCCGTGGACCGGTGCCGCTCGAGGCTCCTCTTCGCCCCCGCTTGTTCTTCCTTTGACGCAGAATACGCCCGCGTCTGGTCAAGACGATGAAAAACGTCGATCCGCGCGACGCCTGGAGCGGGCTCTCCTAGTCCGCCGAGCGCAGGAGCCTCTCGTCCCCTTCGGCGTGATGATTCCAGTAGTCCAGTCGCATCGTCTCGAGCAGCGCGAGGTGCCGTCCCGCCGCCGTATCGAGCTTGAGCACAGGGTGCGGGAAGCGCTCGTCGAACCACAGCGTGTCGGCGCCGAGCGCCGTCTCGACCACGAAGCGACGCGCGTCGAAGCGCCCCGCCGGCACGGCGATCGTTCCACCGGCGCTCATGTGGATCGAGGCCTCCACCGGTCGCGTGTTCTCGATCGGCGATTGACCCGATAGCTGGCTCGGCAGCAGCCACACCTTCCGCGTGACAGGAGCTCTCTCGGACATCCAGCGACGAAGCGAGACCGGCAGCCCATCCCAGTACAGGCGCTCGCCACCCGCAGGCCAGGCGAGCGCCACCTCACGGTCGGCCTCACCGTCCCAATAGGAGTGCGCCTCGTGCACGAGCCTCCCGCCCTTGGGGCCGATGCGCACGTAGGTGATGCCGCATGCCTCGGTGTGGCTCATCGCCTCCTTGAGCACCTGCATCGTCGTCCGGTCGAAGAACAGGGACGCGGTCTGGTGGTAGGTGTAGACGCCAGTCCGAAAATCGGCGACGACGTTGAGCTTGATCGCCTCCACGGTGCGGCCGGGGATCGGACCCGCGTCGCTCTTCACCAGCGAGGCGCGCAGCAGGTCTTCCTTGACGACGATCAGCCGCGCTTCGGTCGCGCGCTCCTCGCCGTAGCGGCGGGTCGTGCCCACGTAGGTCGAGAACTCGGCCCTGCCGTCGTCCCATAGCGGGCTCGCGAACACGTTGTCGCCTCGTGTCGCGGGCACCGCGCATCCGGCGCCGAGCCAGCAGGCGGAGCCGAGAGCCAGGACCCACCACTTCAAGTAGTTCATGAAGTCGACCCTTTCGCGGGCCCAGACAGAACTTGATCCAGAACCTTCGCCAGCGCTCCCAACTGTCTGTCGAAGAAGTGATTGGCGCCGGCCACGCGCGCCAGCTCCTTGGGCTCCGCCCAAGCAGGATACTCGCGTTCGAGGGAGGCCAGCGGGCACACGTCGTCGTCTTCGCCCTGGATCACCAGCTTGGGCACCTTCGCCGCGCGCAAGAAGTCGAAGCTCTTGCTCTCGACCGGCGGTGCCACCAGCACCAACCGCTCGACCCTTCTCTCCGAAGCGGCGAGGCGTGCTGCCACCCACGAACCGAACGAAAAGCCTGCCGCCCACAGCCGAGCCGACGGGTGGCGTTCCTCGAGGAAGGTCAACGCGGCGCGAGCGTCCTCCACCTCGCCCTCGCTCCCGTCGAAACGCCCCTGGCTCAAGCCCACGCCGCGGAAGTTGAACCGCAAGACCGCCGCGCCGAGACCGTGCAGGACGGAGGCGAGCCGATGTACGACCTTGTTGTGGAGGGTCCCGCCGTAGAGGGGATGCGGGTGGCATACCACGGCCGCCAACGCGTGCTCGATGTCGCGCTCCGTGAGCAATCCCTCGAGCGCCCCGGCGGGCCCCGGCACCGTCGTGGAGATCAGCCGCGGGCCGATGCTCGAGGGCCCCTCCCGGCGCGAGCGAGGGAGCACCCGATCAGTCCCGAGCGATCGCGAAGCGCGCGTGGAGGCGCGCCGCCAGCACCCGCTCCAGCGTGGCGAAGTTGAGCCCCGCCCCGTCGCCCAGCACGAGCACGCAGCCGGAGTCCTCCATCCATTCTTCGAGCCCGAGCGGCGTGCCCTGGTTGAAGTCGCTGGCGTCCGAGCCGACGCGACCCGGGAATGCTTCGAACTCGTCCTCCCATTTGGAGCACAGGTAGAGCTCGTCGTTCCCGTTCAGCATGCCGACGCCGGCGAAACGGTCCAGCTCACCGGGGACGAGCAGGAGCACGCCGCGGTGGTCGGAGGCGCGAATCCCCTCGGCCCGGAGGCGGCGGCGCACTTGCGGCCACTCCGCCGGGCGCTCGGCGCCATCCAAGAGCGGAATTGCCGCCAGCTCGAAATCCGGCAACAACTCGATCCCCGCGTCCACGACATCGGCGACCGACGCCACCAGGCGTCCCGCGTGCAGGCGATCGCTCATGAGGGCGAGCATTCTAGCCCGAGCGATTCGCGCGCCGCCAGCCGGCGCGCGGCGCACTCGGCGGCTCAGTGGGGCTTCAGAACCATGAGCACGAGCCCCACGAGCGGCGTGACCAGGGCCACCGAGCCCCACAGTTCCCAGCGACGCGCCACCCGCTGGTAGCGCGGGTACTCGAAGGTTCCACTCTGGCTGCCCTCCAGGGCGAGGGCGCGCAGCTGACGCTGCAGCGGGGCGACGCGCATCATGAACGCGAGGCCCGAGATCGTGAACAGCACGAGGGTCCAGAGGATCCAGCCCGTGCGGAGGATCGGCAGGTGCCCGACGATCGCGGCGGCGAAGCCCGCGACCACGATGCCGATCACTCCCGGGATCGTGAACAGGCGGTCGCTGCGGATGATGCCGTCCATGGTGTGGGCGAGGTGGCGCGCGTCCTTGGTTCGCGCGGCGTGCGCGTGCCAGAACAGGCCCGTGGTGATGTTGCCCAGGAACGCGATCGCCGAGGCCACGTGAACCAGCTTGAGCAGCAAGTACATTCCCGGACGTCCTCCCCGAGTCAGTCGCGCGGCACAGTGAGCACCGGGCAGCGCACACGGTGGCGAACTCCCGACGCCGTGGCGCCGTGGACCAGGTCACCGATCAGCTGGTGCCGGTGGGCACCGGTCACGAGCAGGTCGGGCGCGGCGTCGTTGACCAGGCGCGCGAGCTCGCCGATGGCGTCGCCGTGGCCGAGCCTCGTCTCGGTTCGGATCCCGAGCCCTTGGAGCTGCGAGGCCAGGGAATCGAGCGCCAACTGGTCCTCGCGGCTCTCCTGATCGGAGGACTGGGGTCCCAGATAGCGGCTCGCCGCGCTTTCCGCGACGTGCACCAACACGATCTCGGTTTCGCCGGGAATCGCGAGCGTGCGCACGTGAGCGAGCACCGCTTGGTCCGCCGGGCCCATCTCGAGCGCGACCGCGATGCGCCGATAGCGCCCGACTCCGGTGGGCTTCTCGGCCTCGGAAGACGCCCGTGCCGTGGGCAGGACCGGCGTCGGCGGCAGCTCGGGCAGGCCCCGCATCAAGGCGGGCGCCAGCCGCCTGATCAAGGGTGTCGCCACGATGTAGAAGAGCAGTCCTCCGATCACCGCGAGCGCGGGGATCACAACCAGGTAGAGCCACGGCCCTGGCGAGGAGCCGAGCCAACCGGCTACCTCTTGCGTCACCAGCTTGGCGTTGAGCGAGAGGATGATCGCCGAGGTGAGGCACGCGAGCGCTATGACCCAGGGCGGGCTCGCGAACACGCCCATCTTCGAGCGGTCGCTGGTGAAGGTCACGAGCGGGATCACGGCGAACGAGAGTTGCAGGCTCAGCACCACCTGCGAGAGGACCAGCAGCTCGTCGATCGCATTCGACCCGCGCACGGCGATGAACGCCACGGCCGGAATGATCGCCAGCCCACGGCTGATCATGCGGCGCAGCCAGGGGCGGATTCGGATGTGAAGGAAACCCTCCAACACGATCTGCCCGGCCAGGGTGCCGGTGATCGTGCTCGACTGTCCCGACGAGAGGAGCGCCACCGCAAACAGCACCGAGGCCAGCGAGGTACCGAGCAGCGGGGCCAGCAACCGGTGAGCGTCCTCGAGCCGCGAGACGTCCTGGTGGCCGGTGCCGTGGAACACCGCGCCCGCCAGCACCAGGATCGCGGCGTTGACGAAGAACGCACAGTTGAGCGCCACTGCCGAATCCACCAGGTTCATGCGGCAGGCTTGGCGCTTGGCCTGCTCGGAGGCCGCCACGTCGCGCGTCTGCACCAGCGCGCTGTGAAGGTAGAGGTTGTGGGGCATTACCGTCGCGCCCAGGATGCCCATGGCGATGTAGAGCGATTCGCGATTCAGGCCGAGGGCCGACCAGCCGCCGCCCGGTGCGTGACGGAGCAGGCTGAACCTTCCGTCGCCGTCGCGAGGAATCAGACCGCGCAGGATCTGGGCGAACTCCGGCCGGGAGAGCAGGATCTCGAGCGCGAAGCAGGCTCCGATCGTGGCCACCAGCGTGACGATGAAGGCCTCCATGCGCCGCATGCCGAGTCGTGAGAGCGCCAGCAGCAGCAGCACGTCGAGCGCCGTGATCATCACTCCCCACAGCAGGGGCACTCCGAACAGCAGCTTCAACCCGATCGCCGCCCCCAGCACCTCGGCCAGGTCGCAGGCGATGATCGCCACCTCGCACAGCACCCACAGCGGCATCGAGACCCATGCCGGGTAGTAGTCACGACAGGCTTGGGCCAGGTCCTTGCCCGTGACCACGCCGAGCCGTGCGGCCAGCGTTTGCAGCAACACGGCCATCAGGTTGCTCATGAGCAGCACCCACAGGAGCTGGTAGCCGAAGCGCGCCCCGCCGGCCAGGTCGGTGGCCCAGTTGCCGGGATCCATGTAGCCGACGCTCACCAGATACGCCGGTCCGGCGAAGGCGAACAGGCGCCGGATCCAGGTCGCGCCGACGGGGATCGGGACCGAGCGGTGAACTTCCTGGAGCGACGGCGTCGAGCGATCAACGGCCATGTCCGGCTCCCCCGCGACGCTCGACCAGCACGCCGTCCAGCCCCTCGCTGCCGGTGACGAACCGTTCCCCCGCCACCTCCAGCTCGAACACGTCGTCGAGCCGCTGGACCTCGCGCATCCGCACCGAGGCGCCCGGCACGAGCCCCGCGCTCCGCCAGCGGGCCATGCGCGGGCCGTCGGCGTCGCGGATCTCGCGCACCACCGCCCGGGCGCCGCGCTCGAGGCTCGCGAGCGGCAGCAAGGTGCGGCGCTGCATCCGCCCGCGCGGGTCGGGAATCGGATGACCGTGCGGGTCGAAGTCGGGACGACCGGCGACGCGGTCGATGGCCTCGAGCACGCGATCACTGATGTGATGCTCGAGCACCTCGGCGTCGGCATGCACTTCGGCCCAATCGAGCCCGAGCACGCGCACCAGGAACGTCTCGAGGATCCGGTGGCGGCGCACCATGAGGATCGCCTCGCGCCGGCCTCGCGCCGTGAGCCGGGCTCCTCCGCGGGGCTTGTGGAGCACGAGCTTCTCTTCGGCGAGCCGCCGCAGCATGTTCGTCACCGAGGGCGCCGAAACGGACAGGTGCGCGGCGAGTCGCGAGGTCGGCACCACCTCTCCCTGGGGCGCGAGCGCGTAGAGAGCCTTGAGGTAGTCTTGGCGGGAGCCGCTGAGCCTGGCCATCACCACACTCCGGGCAGCAGCCGATAGCGCACCATGCCGGCGTAACGGCCGTAGCCTTCGAGCCGCTCTTGCAGGAAGCGATCCTCGTCGGCGGTGCGGCGCACCAACAGCACCGAGGCCGCGAGCGCCGGGACCAGCGCGGCCCAGGATCCGAGCGCGAGCGCGCTCGCCGTCACGACCTGGTGGTTGCGTTCGGGCTGGATCCGGATCACCGGGACGAAGAACGGGTTCACCGTAATCGCCCACAGCACCCACGCGGCGCCTCCCGCCACCACCACCAGCGCCGACACCTGGAGCGGCCGTGGCACGGTGTTGGACCAACGGGCGCGGCCGACGTCGATCAGACCCACCACCAAGTGCACCAACACCAGCAGACGGATGAGCGCCAGGCGCTTGGGATCGATGCCCACCTCCTTCGGCCGCAGGCGTTCGCGCACCACCGCCGGATCCAGGATCAGCATGGCCACCAAGAAGAAGACGACGGCCCCGGCGACGTAGACGTCGAGCAGGGGCAGACGCCAATTCCCGGCCAGCCCCCACGACGCCAACGTGATCGTTGCGCTGATGAGCAGCCAGCGAACGAGGCGGGTCGAAAGCGCATGGGTAGTGGCCATGGTCTCCTCGGTTGCGACCGTGCGATCCCACGCCTCCATCGGCACGGCGGTCCGTTCTCGTTAGCCTAGACTAAATCACGGATTTGGCAACGCTAAATCGGGCCCGTCGTGGAGCCGGTTCGCAGGCCGTGCCCGCCGCGCTGCGAGCACCGCGGCGGTTGCCGCCCCCTGTCCCATCGGCTACTCTGCCCGTCCCTCCACCGGAGCGGCCTCCATGCCTTCGATGACGATGGTCCAGGCGATCCAGGACGCGCTGCGCGTCGCGTTGCGCGAAGATCCGCGCGTCGTCGTCCTGGGCGAGGACGTGGGCAAGAACGGCGGCGTGTTCCGCGTCACCGAAGGGCTCCAAGCGGAGTTCGGCGCCGAGCGGGTCGCCGATACCCCCCTCGCCGAGAACGGGATCGTGGGCGGCGCGATCGGCATGGCCCTCTATGGCCTCAAGCCGGTGGCCGAGATCCAGTTCGTCGACTTCATCTACCCCGCCTTCGATCAGATCGTCTCGGAGCTGGCCAAGATGCGCTGGCGCTCGGCGGGCCAGTACGGCTGCCCGGTGGTGGTGCGCGCTCCCTACGGCGGCGGCATCAAGGGGGGCCTCTACCACTCGCAGAGCCCGGAAGCCTACTTCTGTCACACCGCCGGGCTGACCGTGGTGATCCCCTCCACCCCGGCGGACGCCAAGGGGCTACTGCTCTCCGCGCTCGAAGGCGAGGACCCGGTGATCTTCCTCGAGCCCAAGCGGCTCTATCGAACGACCAAGGAAGAGGTGCCGGAGGGTCGCCACCGGGTGCCCATCGCCCGGGCGCGAACCGCGCGCGCCGGCACGCACTGCACGGTGCTCGCCTACGGGGCGATGGTGCCGGTGTCGGTCGAAGCAGCCGGCACGGCCGAGGCTCGAGGATGGTCGATCGAGGTGATCGATCTGCGCACGCTCGTACCGCTCGACGTCGAGACGGTGCTGGCGAGTGTGCGCAAGACCGGCCGCGTGGTGATCGTGCACGAGGCCCCGCGCACCTGCGGATACGGGGCGGAGCTGGCCGCGTTGATCGCCGAGCAAGCGCTCACGTCGCTGCAGGCGCCGGTGCTCCGGGTGACGGGCTACGACACGCCCTTCCCCTACACGCTCGAGCACGCCTATCTTCCCGATGCCGGGCGCATCGTGCGGGCGCTCGAGCACGCGATGAGCTATTGAGCGGCGGGGAGAAGAGCGCGATGCGGTACGAGGTCAAGCTGCCGGACATCGGCGAAGGGATCGCCGAGGGCGAGATCGTGCGCTGGATGGTGAAGCCCGGCGAAGCGGTGCGCGAGGACCAGCCGCTGGTCGAGGTGATGACCGACAAGGCGAACGTCGAGATCCCTGCTCCGCGCGCGGGCACGATCGAGGCCCTGCTGGCCGAGGAAGGCCAGGTGGTGCCGGTGGGCACCGTGATCGTGACGATCGCGGTGGCCGACAGAGGCGGCACCGGCCCCCAGGCCGTGGACCACGCCGCCGCGGGCGCGACGGCCTCGCATGCGTCGGCCGCGATCGCGAGCCCGACAGCCGCGTCCACCGTCGCACCACCCGCGCCGGGCGTGCAGGCGACTCCCGCGGTGCGCCAGCTGGCGCGCGAGCTGAACGTCGCCCTCGAGCGCGTCGCCGGCACGGGCCCGGGCGGGCGCGTCACCGCCGACGACGTGCGTGCGGCCGCCGCCCGCGCGCCGGGGACCCCGTCGGGCGGGGCCGCCACGGCGCCCCAGGGCTCGACAGCGCCCGAGGAGCGCATCCCTTTGCGCGGGCTGCGCCGCAAGATCGCCGAGCACATGCGCCGCTCGCTCGACACCGCCGCCCACTTCACGTTCGTCGCCGAATGCGACATGACGGCCGTGGCGGCGCACCGCGAGGGCCTGCAGCGGCGCACGCGCCAATCGGGAGTCAACGTCACCTACCTGGCCTACGTGGTGAAGGCGCTGGTCGAGCCCCTGGCACGCTACCCGCTCTTGAACGCGAGCCTCGACGACGAGACGTCCGAGATCGTGCTCAAGCGCGGCTACCACGTCGGAATCGCCACCGCCACCGACGAAGGCCTGACGGTGCCCGTGATTCACGACGCCGACCGTCTCAGCCTGATCGAGGTGGCGCGCGAGATCCAGCGGCTCGCGATGGCGGCGCGCGCCGGCAAGCTCAAGCTCGAAGAGCTCAAGGGGGGCACCTTCACCGTCACCAGCACCGGCGCCCGCGGGGGCCTGCTCGCCACCCCCATCCTGTTCCATCCGCAGGCCGGCATCCTCGGAGTACACGAGGTGGAGAAGCGGCCGGTCGTGGTGGACGACCAGATCGTGGCGCGGGACATGACCAACCTGTCGCTCTCGCTCGACCACCGGGTCGTGGACGGCGCGGTCGGCGCGGACTTCCTCTACGCAGTGATCGGACGGCTCGAACGACCCGAGACCTGGCTGACCGAGCAGGCGATCGGATGAGGAGCCTCCTCCAATCGCTCGATCTCGAGGGACGCCCGGTGGGTCCGGTCCCGGAAATCCCGGCAGAGGACGAGCGGCGGTTGTTCCGACACATGCTGCGCATGCGCCTCCTCGACCAACGGATGCTCTCGTTGCAACGTCAAGGTCGCATCGGTTTCTACGGAACGGCGACCGGCGAGGAAGCTGCCGTCACCGGCTCGGCCTATGCCGCACGCCCCACCGACTGGGTGTTCCCGGCGCTGCGCCAGATGGGAGTGTCGCTGTGGCGCGGCACCTCGATCCGCGACATCGTGTGCCAACTGATCGGGAACCGCGGCGACGTCCTGATCGGTCGCCAGATGCCGTGCCACTTCAGCGACCGCAACGTGCACACGGTGGCCTGGTCCTCCGTGATCGGCACCCAGCTGGTTCACGCGATGGGTGCCGCGTGGGCGGCCCGGCTCTCGAGGCACGATACGGTGTGCCTCGGCTACTTGGGCGATGGCGCCAGCTCGAGCGCCGACTTCCATGCCGCCGCCAACTTCGCCGGGGTGTTCCAGCTCCCGGTGGTGTTCTTCTGCCAGAACAACCAGTGGGCGATCTCGGTGCCGCTCGAGGGCCAGACCGCCTCCGAGAGCATCGCGGTCAAAGCCATGGCGTATGGCTTCCCCGGGGTGCGAGTGGACGGCAACGACCTGCTGGCCGTGGTCGGCGCGAGCCGCGAGGCGATCGACCGCGCGCGCGCGGGCGGCGGCCCGACCTTGATCGAAGCGGTGACCTTTCGCATGGGCGGGCATTCCTCGAGTGACGACCCGACGCGCTACCGCCCGCAAGAGCAGGTGGCCGAATGGGAGCGCCGCGATCCGATCACGCGCTTCCGCGCCTACCTCACGGCGGCCGGCCGGCTCACCGACCAGGACGTGGAGCACTGGACCCAGGAGCTGAATGACGAGGTGAGCGTCGCCGTTGCGGAAGCGGAGGCCCTGGGGCCGCCGCCGATCGAGAGCCTGTTCGCCGACGTCTACCACACCATGCCGCGCCATCTCGAAGAGCAGATGCGCTACGCGATCGCCATGGGCGAGGGCGCCAAGGTCGAGGGGGCGTTTCCGCTCTAACAGGGGGTGCGGGGATCACCCACGATGCCTCTCTCGCATCGCTGGACACGCGAGCCCGCACGGGAGCGAACGAGGCCCAGTCCCATGTGACCGGGCCTCGCCTTTTCCCCTCCCGCACGTTGCGGTCGGGGCCCATCGAGTGCTCTACGGCCGGTTTCCCTTCGGAGTCGGGGGGCCGATGAGCGGCTGATCGTTGAAGTCTCTCGGTATGTCTCCCTGTCCGTACGGGTCGGAGTGGAGCCCGCTCCAGCGTCCCGGCAGGAACTTGAGACCGACGCGGTGCTGCCCCTCGCCGCTGCTCGAGATCAAGTAGCCGTAGTCGAACCAGAATCCGTTCTTGCCGGCTCCGATCCCGAACGAGGGCCCGCTCAGTGGATCGCTGATCGGGAGCCCGGTGTGCTCGTAGCGATACCCAGCTCGTAGGGCGAGCGCGTCCTTCCACATCCATTCGACCCCCGTGCGCAGGTCCTTGTAGTAAGCGCTCGGAAAGTTGGCGTCCATTGCCAGGCTAAGGCCGCTCGCCCTATGCACTACCGCCATCCCCACGCCGATGTTCCGTGGGAAGTCGTAGCTGACGGCGTCATACTTCATCTCACCGATCAGGTTTTGTCCGCTGATCCCGAAGCCGAACATCCCCTGGCGAATCATCAGGCCGGCATCGAGCGTGAAGCCGTGGCCGGTCGCGTCGCCGAGCTTCTCGTTCACCGACTTGGCCCCGATCCCAAGGCTCACCAGCCCGCCGAGCTGTTGGGCCACCTGGGCTCCGACCTCGAAGCTGTTGGCTGCGAAGTTCGACGTCGGATTGTTCGAGGCATCCCGTCCCTGGATCGAGCCGTCCCCCTGATAGAGACCGGACGCCGACCAGCGCGTCTGGGACTTGCCGACACGGCCACCGATTCCCATCCATTCCTGCAGGCTTTCGTTCGACAGCCCGGCATGGGACAGAACCACTTCGGATTCGCCGGTCCAACCGAGCGCCGCCGGGTTCCACGCGGTGGCCGCGATGTCGTCGCCGAGTCCGAGCGTGGCGCCACCCATGCCCAGCACACGGGCTCCCGATCCGACCATGAGGAAGTTGGCCGCCGTGGTGCCCGCGTCTCCGATACCGGCCTCCGCAAGGCCTGCGGCGAAGAGCGCCATCACCAGCGCGGCACAGATGCAGAGCTTGAAGGTCCTCATGAGTTCCCCCGTCCGGTCATGGCACGCGCACGAGCTTGACGCTGCGCCGCTTGTCGGCGCCCGTGAGCCACGCGGTATAGACGCCCGGGGCCACGACGCGCCCGGACTGGTTGGTCCCGTCCCACAGCACGTCCTGGGCGCCGGGCGCAAGACCACTCAGATCGAAACGGCGCACCGTGTGTCCGCCCGAATCGACGATCTCGAGCACGGCGCGCCCGGCTCCCGTGGGTGGCACCACGAGCGGCACGCGCACCGGCGTCGAGGCGTTGCTCGGGTTGGGATAGCCGGGGTCGAGGCTCCAGGCGCTGGCCGGAGCCGTCGTCTGGACGGCGAAGCTGACGTCTTGCGCCGCGCTGGGCGCGCTCTCGTTGCCGGTCTGATCGGAAGCAGTCACCCGGTACCACGCGTCCTGCGTGTTGTCGGGGACCGTGGTGTCCAGGAATTCGGTCGCCGAGGTCAGCGGTCCCGGGGTCACTGCGGCCCACGAGCCGCCGGCGTCGAAGCTCCGGTAGACCGTGTAGCCGGCGAGATCCGGCTCGGAGTTGGCCGACCAGAGGACCTGCGCCTCGTTGGTCCCCTCACGCGTCGCCTTCACGCCGCGAGGGGTCCCAGGCGGAGCGGTGTCCAGGATCCAGTCCCACCGAGCGACATTCGACAGCCCCGATTGGTTGGCGGCGTCGTCCGTGGTCTTGACCGCGAAGTAGTAGGTCGTGCCACGCGCGAGCCCGCGCACCACCGTGATCTGGCGGGTGCCGGCAGGCTGCGGCACGGGAGGCCCGCCCACCACCGTCGCCGACGACCAGTTGGTGGCGGTGATGGGCAATTGCGAGTAGCGGATCTCGTAGGATGCGGCGGTGCCAACGTTCCCGTCGTCGCCGGGGGCACTCCAGCGCAGCACGAGGGTGTCGGCGCCGCCGCCCTGCGCACGGGCTGTAACCGGCGCGAGGGCCGGCACGAGGAGGAGCGTCGTGAGGAGCGACGCCCACCCCGTGCCACGGCCCAGCAAGGGCACGCGCGAGGTCCGAATCATGGCCTTCAGCGTCCGGACCGCCGGTTCGCCGTGATGATCTGGGGCGTCACGCCGTCGAAGCCGCCGTGCCACCCGAGCCACAGGAAGCCCACCACCAGGTCGCGAATCGCCGCGGGTGGGGTCTGGTCGGGCGTGGTCGTGCTCACGACGTTCGAGAGCGCCGAGACGTTCCCGGCGTCATCGGTGGCGCGCACCGCGAAGTAGTAGGTGGTCTGGCGCGTCAGCCCCGGGACGGTGAAGTTCTCGGTGGTGCCCGCCGAGCCCGGGTTGGGCTCACCGCTCACCGTGGTCGCCGAGGACCAGTTGGTCGCGGTGATCGGTGCGGTCGAGTAGCGGACGTCGTAGGAGGCCGCGGTGCCGGTCAAGCTGTCGTCTCCGACCGCCGTCCAGCGCAGGCTCACGCTGGTCTCGGTCGCGTTGGTCACGCTCACGGTCGTGATCGGGCCCGGCCGAGTGAGGTCGGGCGCGGCCAGCGTGGTGCGTGAGATCACATTCGAGATTCCGGCCCAGTTCGGCACCTCGTCGGCGGTCTTGATCGCGAAGAAATAGGTGGTGTTGGGCAGCAGGCCCGTCACCGCGGTGGATTGCAGCGTGCCAGGCGCCGCCGGAGTCGGGGTGCCGGTCCACCGCGTGGCGCTCGAGAAGTTCGTCGCGGTGATCGCACTCGTGGAATAGCGCAGGTCGAACTGCGACGCCGTGCCGGACAAGCTGTCATCACCGGGGGTCGTCCAGGAGACGGTGATGCTGTTGTAAGTCACCGTCTGCGCCTGCGCAGTGACGGTTGCCCCGACGAGGCCCACAAACAGCAGCGTCAAGGCGATGGACGTTGAACGCATCGGGCCCTCCAAGCGCCGAGATGCCCGCGCTCCTCGCGCATGAGGGGCTGGCTCTGCGGCTTCCGCGAGACACACGACCAGAGACGCAGCGAGCGGCGCCGGTTGCGGGGAGCACCGGAGTCCCTTGTCACACCGCAGGCTCGAGACGGCGTCGCGGTTGGGGTACCCGCGAGCCGCGTGCACGCCGCAGCACGAAGCGTGCCCTCCGCGAGTTGGGCGGTGGCGTCGCGCCCGATTCTCTCCGTGAGGGGCAAATGCGCCTGCATGTGGAGGCTTGCGGGGTTTCTTGCACAACGCCCGCGCGAGCGAACGCGCGAGGTGGGATTGGATTTCGCAGCGCCTCGGACGTCGTCCTGCAACGTCGCGTTGGATCTTCGGCATCAGAGGCAGGCGGCGAGCGAGACTTGATGCATGCAGGACATGCGGGCGTCTCGTCGTCGTGCGCAATGAACGAAGACCGGCCGCGTGAGCGAGCGCCACGCCAAGAAATGCCCGCACGCCTGGCGTCGCACGGTGCCCGCGCGGGCCGCGAGCCCGCGCGCCGCTGCGCTGCCAGCGCGCGCCACTTCGTGTATGGTCTCGCCTCATGACGCTCGCGCTGGTCGCCATCCTGGGGCTCGTGATGGGCAGCGCCGTGACCGCACTGGCCTATCGAGTTCCGCGCGGCGTGTCGTGGATCCAGGGTCGCTCCGCGTGCCCCGGCTGCGGTCATACGCTCGGGATCCTGGACCTGGTCCCCGTGCTCTCGTTCCTCGTGAGCCGTGGGCGCTGCCGCTATTGCGGCGTGCGAATCGCATGGCGCTACCCCTTGACCGAGCTCGCATGCGCCGCCTGGGCGGTGCTGCTCACCCGTCAGGTCGGCCTCGGTTGGGCGTTACCGCTGCTCGGGCTGTGGGGCTTTCTGCTGGTGGCCCTGTTCTGGATCGATCTGGACTACCAGCTCCTGCCCGATGTCCTGACCTTTCCCGGAACGCTCATCGGCCTCGCCGCGGCATTGACCCTGCCGCACGGGGCGCAACACGCGATGTTGGGTCTGCTGGTGGGAAGCGGTTTGCTCGCACTGCTCGCCTGGGGCTATTTCAAGCTGCGCAAGGCCGAAGGCATGGGTGGCGGCGACATCAAGCTGGCCGCCATGTTCGGCGTGGTGCTGGGTTGGAAGCTCACGCTGCTGACGTTGTTCCTCGCCGCCCTGGTCGGCAGCCTGTGGGGAGCGGTGCTCATGGCCAGGCGCGCCGGCCACGCTCGCACCGCGCTGCCCTTCGGCACCCTCCTCGCCCCCGCGGCGATGGTGTCCTTCTTGTGGGGAGACGTATGGCTCACGTCCTACGTGCGCGCCGTCACCGGCCGCTAGGTCGAGGCGCGCGGCGCGCAGTGCCTCGAACGGACGCGCGCCGCGAGGATGGCGCCGACGAGAGCGCCGCGCATCCATGAAGGCCGACGCACTCGTGATTGGCGGCGGCATCCTCGGCTGCGCGGCTGCTTGGCATCTCGCGCGGCGGGGCGTCCAGGTGGTGGTGATCGAGCGCGAGTCGGCAGCCGGGCACGGCTCGACCGCGCGCTCGACCGCGATCGTGCGCCAGCGCTACACCCATCCTGCGGCGATGGCGCTCGCGCTCGAGGGCCTGCGCACCTGGGAACGATGGGGCGATCTGGTGCCGGCCGACGAGAACGGCCGGCGCGCCGCGCTCGTCAAGGCCGGCGTGCTGTTCCTGCTCCCCAGGGGAGAGGCGAGCACGGAGACCCTGGCGCGGGCGATGCGCTCGGTCGGAATCGCCGTCGAGCGGCTGGACCGCGATTCCCTCGCCCGCTCGTTCCCGGCGCTCGCCTTCGACGAGCGCGAGCCGGTCGAGGGCTTGTTCGAGCCCGAGGGCGGCTACGTCGACGACCCGACGCGGGCCACCGAAGACGTCGCCCGGGCCGCGGTGGCGGCCGGAGCGACGTTCCGCTACGAGACCCGGCTGGTCTCGGTGTTGACCGAATGGGAGAACGGCTCGCTGGCGGTGCGTGGGGTCCGTACGCACCTGGGAGAGACGATCGAGAGCCCGGTGGTCGTCAACTGCGCCGGGCCACATTCGGGCTGGGTCAATCTCTTGGCGCACTCGCCGCTCCGGCTCACGACCGCCCCGCTCAAGCAAGTCGTGCTGTCCGGGCACAGCCCGGGGCTGCGGTCTCTGCCCGGCCGGCTGCCGGTGATCGCCGACCTGATCCACGGCTTCTACTTGAGGCCCGACCCCGAGCGCACCCGAATCGGTGCGGTTTGGCAGCGTGACGAGACCGAGTTCATCGCCGACCCCGACTTGGCCGACGATCACCCGGTCGACCCGGCAATTCTGACCTCTCGATTGGCGGCGGCGCGCCGCCGTCTGCCCGGCCTCGAGGTGTTGGTCGCGAGCCCCCTGGTAGGCGTCTATGACGTCACGGTTCAAGACTGGTACCCGATCGTGGACCGCACGGCGACCCGCGGCTACTTCGTGGCGGTCGGCACGAGCGGCGCCTGGTTCAAGGCTGGACCGATGATCGGGCAGCTCGCGGCCGAGATGGTGACGGCTTCCCTGGCGGGTCGCGACACCGATCGCGAGCCGCTCGAGGTTACGCTTCCGCTCACCGGGTACCGCTTCCCGATGACGCTCTTTTCACGCGTGCGCGCCCCGATCGAGCTGAGCTACGGCGGCGGCGTTCTAGGCTGAAGGCCAAGGGAAAGGTCGCTAAGCGATCGAGCGCGGCCCGTGGACTGTCGAGCGAACGAACGATTGTGCTACCGTCCGCGGCTGCCCGTCCGGCGGGCGATCGCGCCTCCGATCCCTACTCCGCGAGGAACCCCATGCGCCCCATGGTTCTCACAATCGCCCTGGCCGGGGGCGCCGCCCATGGGCCGAGGCTCGTTCCATTGCTTGCCCGCCACGAAGCGCCACGCACCACCGGTGGACGGCGCGCTCGTGTTCATCACGGTTGATTCGGCGTGGGAGATGAGCCGGGTGGACGGGGTGCCAGCGCCCGAGGGTCTGCCGGGACCTTCGTGGAAGACAGCGGGGAAACGGTAGGGAGCGGGCGTCGGCGCTGCCCGATCGACGGTGCCACGATGCTGAAGACGTCGCCCTTCCACTCCCGCACCGCGCCGCTGGTGCGCGCCCAGACCTGGCGCCGCTGGGCCGGTTACCAGATGGCGAGCGCGTACGATCCGCATCCGGACCGCGAGTACGCCGCGATCCGTAACGCGGCCTCGCTCATCGACGTCTCGCCGCTCTACAAGTACCGGATCACCGGGCGTGACGCCGCGCGCTTGCTCGATCGCATGGTGACGCGTGACGTCACGAAGCTTCGCGTCGGCCAGGTGTTCTATACGCCGTGGTGCGACGTCGCGGGCAAGGTGATCGACGACGGGACCATCAGCCGACTCGACGAAGGCACGTTCCGCCTGACCAGCGCCGATTCTTCCCTGCGCTGGCTGGCGATGAACGCGGTCGGAATGGAGGTCGTGATCGAGGACGTCTCGGAGCGGATCGGGGCGCTTGCGATCCAGGGGCCGCTCGCGCGCGCCGTGCTCGCGCAGGTCTCTCCCGCCGACCTCGCCGCGCTCAAGTACTTTCGGCTCGTACAGACCACGGTGCGCGACATCCCCGTCACGATCTCTCGCACCGGCTACACGGGGGACCTCGGCTACGAGATCTGGGTCGAGGCAACCGAGGCCGCCGCCTTGTGGGACACATTGATCGAGGCCGGCACCCCGCATGGGATCACGCCCGCGGGGGTGTGGGCCCTGGACCTCGCCCGCATCGAGGCGGGATTGGTGATGCTCGACGTCGATTACCATTCGGCCCACCGAGCATTGATCGAGGATCAGAAGTCCTCGCCGTACGAGCTCAACCTCGCCTGGGCGGTGAGCGCGGAGAAAGGCCCCTTCAACGGCCGCCGGGCGCTCGCGGCCGAGCGTGCCCGCGGCGCGGCCTGGGGCTTCGTCGGCCTGGCGGTCGAGTGGGAGTCCCTCGAGCGGCGTTTCGCCGAACGCCATCTGCCGCCCCACATCTCGAACATCGCCTGGCGCGCGAGCGTGCCGGTCTACCGCCTCGGCGATCAAGTCGGCTACGCGACCAGCGGCTGTTGGTCGCCGCTGCTCAAGCAGTCGCTCGCCTTGGCGCATCTGCGGGCCCCCCATTTCGCCCCCGGGACGCGCGTGCAGATCGAGATCACGGTCGAGCACCGGCGCACCCGAGCCGACGCGATCGTGGTCAAGCTCCCGTTCTTCGATCCCGAGCGGAAGCGCTCATGAACGCCGCGCGCTTCGACGCCATCGTGATCGGCGGTGGTCACAACGGGCTCGTCACCGCCGCCTACCTGGCGCGCGCGGGGCGAACCGTGCTGGTGCTGGAGCGGCGCCCGCTGCTCGGTGGAGCCGCGGTGACCGAAGAGGTGTTCCCGGGGTTCAAGTTCTCGGTCTTCTCGTACGTCGTGAGCCTGCTGCGACCGGAGATCATCCGCGACTTGAACCTGCCGCGCCACGGCTTGCAGATCCTGCCGCTCGAAAGCACCGTGACCCCACTCGACAACGGCGACTACCTCGCCTCGTGGGCGGATCCCGACGAGACGCGGCGCGAGCTGTGCCGGCATTCGCCTCACGACGCCGACGCCGCGGTGCTGTTCGGGCGGGTCATGCACCACATGGCGATGGCGGTGAAGCCGATCTTGGGCATGGTGCCCCCCGATCCGACCTCGCTCTCCCCCGCGGACGTGATGGGCTTCCTGCGGCTGGGCGGTCACTTCCGCTCGCTCGGCGCCGAGCGCTTCCACGCGCTCCACAAGCTCATGACCATGAGCAGCGCCGACTACCTCGACGAGTGGTTCGAGTTCGATCCGCTCAAGGCCACCAAGTCGGCGAGCGGAATCATCGGCACCTTCCTGGGGCCGCGCTCGCCCGGCTCCGCCTACGTGCTGCTCCACCATTACATGGGAGAGATCGACGGCGCATTCCGCGCCTGGGGATTCCAGAAGGGCGGCACGGGTGCCATCAGCGAGAGCATCGCGCGGGCCGCCCAGGCGTTCGGCGCGACGATCCGCACCGGCGCCGCGGTGGAGCGCGTCCTCACCCGCGACGGCCAGGCGACCGGCGTGGCGCTCGAGAGCGGCGAGGAGATCGCGGCCAAGGTCGTGGTGTCGGGGCTCGATCCGCGGCTCACGTTCACCAAGCTGGTGGAGCCCAAGCAGCTTCCCGACGACCTGGTCGAGGGTGTGCGCCGCTACAAGTTCCGTGGCTCCTCGGGCAAGGTGAACCTGGCGCTCGACGGGCTGCCCGACTTGACCTGCCTGCCGGGGGTCGGACCACACTTGAGGGGAGCGATCTCGATCAGCCCGAGCCTCGCATACCTGGAGCGCGCCTACGACGACGCGAAGTATGGCGAGTTCTCGAGCCACCCCTACATGGACATCGTGATCCCGTCGATGATCGATCCCGGCATGGCACCACCGGGCAAGCACGTGATGAGCATCTTCGTCCAGTATGCGCCCTACGCCTTGAACGGCGGCTGGAACGACGCCAAGCGCGAGGCCTTCGGGGACGCGGTGGTCGCCACCTTGGCTCGCTACGCGCCCAATCTGCCGTCGCGCATTCTCCATCGCCAGGTCTTGACGCCCGCCGACGTCGAGCGCATCACGGGGCTCTCCGAGGGCAACATCTTCCAGGGAGAGCTGGCCCTCCAGCAGCTGTTCTTCCTGCGGCCGGTGCCGGCGTGGGCCAAGTACCGCACCCCGGTCGGCGGCTACTGGCAGTGCGGCGCGGGAACCCATCCAGGGGGCGGAATCATGGGCGGATCGGGGCGGCTCGCCGCGCTCGAGATCCTGAAGGAGGGCGCGTGAGCCGCAGCTTCGATGCGGTGGTGATCGGGGGCGGCGCCAACGGCTTGGTCGCGGCCACGGCGCTCGGGAAATCCGGGCTGCGGGTGTTGCTGCTCGAGGCCGCGGAAGCGCTCGGGGGCCAGAGCCGCCTGGTCGAGTTCGCCCCGGGGTTCCGCGCGGCGCCGCTCGCGACCGATCCCGGATGGCTGCCGCCGGCCGTCGCGCGGGCCACCGAGATCGACAGCCCCGCGCGGCTCTCGGTGGAGGCTCCCGTCACGATCGCGGCGGCGGGTGAACACCTCACGCTGTGGCGCGACACGGCGCGCGCGGCCGACGCGATCCGTCCGCTCTCGCACGCCGATGCCAAACGCTGGCCGTCATTCATCGCGCGCTTGAGAAAGCTGGCGGGGTTCCTCGAGACGCTCTACCGGGTGCCGCCGCCCGACGTCAATGCGCCGGCTGGTGAGCTGCTCTCATTCATAGGCCTCGCGCGCCGCTTCCGCGGACTCGGGCGCGAAGACATGCTCGAGTTCCTCCGCACGCTGCCGATGTCGGTGTGGGAGCTGCTCGACGATTTCTTCGAGAGCGGATTGCTCAAGGCGGCCGTGGCTCCGGGCGGCATGGTGGGAGTGCGCCAGGGGCCGCGCTCGGGTGGCACCGGGTTCGCGCTCCTGCACGGACTGGTGGGGGCCGAAGCCGGCGTGGCGCGTGGCCGGGCTCCGTGGCGCGACGGGCCCGAGGCGTTCACCCGCGCCGCCCACGAGGCGGCGCTGCGCGCGGGAGTCACGGTGCGCACCGGCGCCCAGGTGGCGCGGATCGAGGTGCGCGACGAGTCGGTCGCGGGGGTCGTGATCTCCACCGGCGAGACGATCTCGACGTCGCGCGTCCTCTCCACCGCCGATGCGGCCCGCACCTTCCTCGGCTGGGTCGATCCGGTGTGGCTCGACCCCGAGTTCCTCCACGCGGTGCGCAACATCCGCTACCGCGACTCCACCGCCTGGGTGCTCTACGCGCTCGCTGGCCTGCCCGAGATCCCAGGCCTGACACCGGAAGCGCTGCGGGGAGTCATCACCCTCACGCCGAGCCTCAAGGCACTGGAGCAGGCCGCCGATTGCGCCAAGTATGGGTCGATGTCGGAGCGGCCACACGTCGAGGTGACCCTGCCCAGTCTCCATTTCCCGGGCCTGGCACCCGAGGGCAAGCACGTGCTCGTCGCGCGCGTCCAGCATGCCCCGTACCGGCTCGGCAACGGGACCGCCTGGGACGCCGCCGGGCGCGAGACGCTCGAGCGCGCCGTGACCGACGCGATCGCGGCCGTGATCCCGGGGTTCGTCGGGCGCGTGCTGCACCGCACCCTCCTGGTCCCGCCCGACATCGAGGCACGCTTCGGCCTCACCGCAGGAGCCGCTTCCCACGGCGAGGTCGCTCTCGACCAGATCCTCTTCATGCGACCGGTGGCGGGCTGGGCCCGCTACGCGACACCGATCGCGGGCCTCTACCTGGGCGGGGCCGGTGCCCACCCGGGGCCCGGCGTCCTGGGCGGGCCCGGATGGCTCGCCGCCCAACGGTTGCTCGGCAATCGCCCCGTGCGCGCGGGAGAATCGTCATGACCTACCACCGCACCCCCACCACCTACGTCCCGGGCTCGCGCACCTTGCCGCGCGACTACTACGTCTCACCTGCGATCCTGGCCGAAGAAAAGGAGAAGATCCACGCGCGCTCGTGGTGCTGCATCGGCCGCGCGGCACCGCTCGCCGAGCCGGGTGAGTACGTCGTGCGCACGATCGCCGACGAATCGTTGATCGTGGTCCGCGACCGCGAAGGCGTGCTGCACGCCTTCTTCAACGTGTGCCGGCACCGTGGCACGCGCATCTGCCGCGAGGAGTCGGGCCGCTTCGCCCAGACCATCCAGTGCCCGTACCATGCCTGGACCTACGGCATCGACGGTCGCCTGATCGCCGCTCCGCACATGCAGGAGGTCGAGGGCTTTCACACCGCCGACTATCCACTCCACGAAGCGGCGATCGCCGAGTGGGACGGGTTCGTGTTCGTGAACCTGGCCAACGATCCCGAGCCGTTCGATCGTGTCTGGGCGCCGATGCGCGCGCGGCTCCAGCGATACTCGCTGTCCCGGCTCTCGATCGGGCATCGCGTGGCCTACGATGTCGCCGCCAACTGGAAGCTGGTGTTCCAGAACTACTCCGAGTGCCTGCACTGCCCGACGATCCATCCCAAGCTCGCCACCGTGCTCCCCTACCAGAGCGGTGCCAACGACTTCACCGAAGGGCCGTTCCTCGGCGGCTACATGGAGATCAAGGCGCCGAACGAGAGCGCCACGATGAGCGGGCGGACCTGCGGTCGACTGGTCGGCGACTTGCCCGAGGACGATCGGCACCGCGCCTTCTACTACTCGCTGATGCCCAACCTGTTGCTGAGCCTCCACCCCGACTACGTCAACTACTACCTGGTGCACCCGATCGCCCCCGACCGGACGCTGGTCGAGTCGGAATGGCTCTTCCATCCCGATACGCTCGCCGATCCCTCGAGCCGCCCCCGCGACGCGATCGAGTTCTGGGACCTCACGAACCGCCAGGACTGGGAGATCGTCGAGTGGAGCCAGCGCGGCGTGTCGTCACGCCGCTACGGCACCGGTCCCTATTCCGCTCGCGAGAGCGTTCCCGCAGCCTGGGACCGCGAGTACCTGCGGCAGATGGGGCGCGGCTGATCCGCCGAACGGACTCGGTCCTGGGTCTGGTTCCGCACACTCAGCGCGGCCACAGCCAGCCGAACGTCCCCCCGGCGAGCAGGCCATAGATCAAGCTGTCGAGCGTGTGCTTGGCGGTGGTCGCCCACGAGCGCTTGTACCAGATCGAGTCTTGCCACAACGCCACCCCGAAGCAGGCGAAGGTGGTGGTGCCCGCGAAACGGAACACGGAGAGATAGGGAGCGCCCGGCGCGAGCGCGCGCCCGGCAACATAGGCCGCGAACACGCCGATCACGACGCAATAGACGAACCATTGGGCCAGCTGTGGTGCCATCGCCCACATTCCGTTGGGCAGGACGGTGGCGATCAACACCGGCCCCCGCTTCATCTTCTCCGCGAACGCCGGAGACTTCATCTCCGCGGGGCCGCTGACCCGCGGCACCATGTAATCTCCCGGAGGCAGATCGAACGGGCGCAGGGCATCCATGACCTGGTCCTCGGCCGGCACCTTGCGATAGTCGTTCTTGTGGTACCCGAGCATCATGTGGATGAGCCAGCTCGCCAGGAACGAGAACACCGCGGACAGCAGAATCGGCATCCACAGCGACATGATCGGAACCATCGCGACCTCCTCATGGCTCGTACCTGTCGAAGCGCGTCGGCGCCTCCCGATCAGCTCGCGCCGCGGAACTTGATCCCGCAGCCGAACATCTTGGTCTCCGCCGTCGACACTGCCTTGCCCACGACGACCGCGTCGATCGCCTGCTTGAGCCACGGATTCTGGACCGCCTTCTCGTCGCGCGCGTTGTCGTCCACCGCGCCGTGATACACGAGGCGTCCCTCCGCGTCGAACAGGAAGACTTCGGGGGTGCGCGTGGCGCCGAAGGCGCGCGCCACTTCGGAGGTGGCGTCCACCACGTAGGGGAACTTGAAGCCAAGCTGCTTCGCCTGCGCCTTCATCGGCTCGAAGTCGTCCTCCGGATAGGCCGCCGGGTCGTTTGCGTTGACCGCGATCACGCCCACGCCCTGCGCCTGCGCCGCGTTGCCGATGCGTGCGATGCGCCGCTGCCATTGCTTGACCCACGGGCAGTGCTTGCACATGAAGATCACGAGCGTGCCCTTCTTGCCAGCCACGGCCGCGATCGAGCGCTCGCGGCCGTCGACGGCCTTCATGCGCGTCTCTCGCATCGGGGCCGGTTGGCCGATTGCCAGCGCCATCGGCCTGGCGACATCCGCCCCGCCCGTAGGCGTGGCCGGCGATGCGGGACTCGGGGCTGCCTGGGCCCGCGCGCGGGCGGTGACCGCGACGAGCAGGGCGACGGCGACGAGCACGAGGCGCGGGTGTCGAATCGAATTCATGGGGTTGGTTTCTCCGTCGCGATCGAGTGGGTGAGAGCTGTCTGAATCGACTGGTCGAAGCGCGCTTCGTTCGCGGCGCCTTCCCAAAACGCCTCCAGCCGGCCGGCACCATCGTACACGAAGGTGGCGGGAAGCGCCCCCGACCAGCGCGGGTCCAATCCGTCGATGAACGCCATCTCGCTGCCCGCCGCGAGATAGCTGGTGTCGGTGACGCCCTGCGCGGCCAGAAACCGCGCCACCTGCGGCAATTGATCCTCGGCGTCGGTCGAGATCAGCACCAAGCGCAGGCCCTCGGCGCGGCGTGCGCGGGCGACCTTGAGCAGCGCGGGCATCTCCTCGCGGCACGGCGCGCACCAGGTGGCCCAGAGGTTGACGAGCGTGGCGCGCGCTCCGGGGCTGGCCACGAGCGCGTGAACGCCGTCCGCGGTGAGCGGCACCACCGGCGGGGCGATGGCGCGCGGCGAGTGCCGTCCGCCCGCCGGAGCGCATCCCGCGAGCATCGAGACGACCAGGGTGAACCAGTGTCTTTGGATCTTGGCCATGGGTAGAAGTCGCGTGACGCCGGGGGACGGAGTCTCTACGATCGGCGCCCGTCATGGCCTCGCCGTCCGTCTCGCCCCGCTCCCCATTCGCCCGCGACGCCCGCCGCGGCCGCGGCTAGAGGTCCGATCCAGAATGTGCGGCATCTACGGATCGATCGGCTGCGGCGCATCGCTCGAGGCATCGCTCGCCTGCCTCCGCACCCTCGCCCATCGCGGTCCGGACGGCGAAGGGTATCACAGCGACCCGGCGCACGACGTGTTCCTGGGCCACACACGCCTGTCGATCGTCGACCTGTCGCCGGCCGGCGCGCAGCCGATGCCGAACGAGGACAAGAGCCTGTGGCTCGTCCTGAACGGCGAGATCTACAACCATCGGGCGCTGCGCCGTGAGTTGATCGCCAAGGGACACCGATTCATCGGCCGCTGCGATGCCGAGGTCGTGCTGCACCTCTACGAAGAGCACGGCGAGCGCCTGCTCGAGCGCTTGACCGGCATGTTCACCTTCGCGCTGTGGGACCTGAAGGCGCGCCGCCTCCTGCTCGCGCGCGATCGCATCGGCATCAAGCCTCTGTTCTACGCGCTCGACGGCGGCACGTTGGCTTTCTCCTCGGAGCTCAAGGCGCTGGCCCTTACGCCGGGCTTGGACCTCACGCCCGACGTCACCGCGTACTGGGATTTCCTGACCTATCAGTTCGTGCCCGCGCCGAAGACCGTGTACCGCGCGGCCCGCAAGCTTCCGGCCGGGCATTTGGCGCTATTCGCCGCCGGGCGCCTCGAGGTACGGCGCTGGTGGGAACCACGCTTCGACCCCGATCCCGCGATGACGGAAGAACGCGCGATCGACGAGCTGGACGCGCTCCTCGACGAGGTGGTGAGCGACCATTTGCTCGCCGACGTGCCGGTCGGTTTGTTCCTCTCCGGCGGGGTCGATTCGTCGCTCGTGGCGGCTCGCGTGGCCCGCGCCACCCGCGAGCCGACCGCGGCGTTCTCGATCCGCTTTCCCGACCGCCCCCATGACGAGGCCGCGATTGCCGCGGCGACGGCGCGGCGCCTGGGCTTCGCGTGGCACGTGCAGGAGTTCGGCGCCGACGACCTGCTGGCCCTGGTGCCGACGATCCCCGATCTCTTCGACGAGCCCTTCGGCGACCAGGCGGCCTTGCCGATGGTCGGGTTGGCGCGCATGACGGCGCGCAAGGTGAAGGTGGTGCTGTCCGGCGACGGGGGCGACGAGACGCATCTCGGCTACCCGCGTTACTTCAAGGAGCGCGAACGTCGCGCCCTCCACCTGCTCGCCGACGCGCTCCCGGCGAAGCGACTGTTGCGCCGCACGTCGCTGCGGAACACGCTCGAAGGCCCGTGGGGGCGCATGTGCCACTTCTACGGCGGGATCCCCGCCCATACGAAGCGCGCATTCGCCGAGGTCGTGGCCCCCGAGCTGCGCGACTACGACGACTACTGGCTCTACAAGCAGCACGACCGGCCCGAGCTGCCTCCGCTCGCGCGCCAGCAGGCGATCGACTTCGCGACCTGGCTGGTCGAGGGCATCCTCACCAAGGTCGATCGCACGTCGATGCGCTTCGGTCTCGAGGTGCGTCCGCCGCTGCTCGACCACCGCGTCGTCGGGCTCGCCACCCGCATCCCGGACGCGGTGTTGGCCAAGGACGGCGTACCGAAGCACCTGCTCAAGCGCCTCCTCGAGCGCGAGCTTCCGCGCGAGATCGTGCACCGGCGCAAGACCGCCTTCTCGGTGCCACTCAAGCAATTCATCCACGAGCGCGGCCTGTTGCGGCCGGAGCGCGATCTCGACGTGCTCGGAGCGTTTCGGATCCGCCGCGAAAAGGTGGAGCACGCGCTCTCGACCTCGCGCGATCATCATTCGTATTGGCTGCTGGCGCAGCTCGCGGCATTCGTTCAACGCGAGGCCGTGACGGCCAGCCCCTAGGCTTGGCCCTCACCGCGGGCGAGCGGCCGCCTTCCCGAGCACGTCCAGCGTTTCCCGCATCGCGCGCGTGTGCGAATGCTCCTCGGCGAGCGCGCGCGCATGGGGTCGCGCGACCTCGATCCGCTCGCGATCGAGCCAGCGCGCGAGCCGTTCGGCGAGCGCCTCGTCGTCCTCGCCGCGGGAGCTAACTTCACCCTCGCGCCCGGGCGTCATCAGCTCCGCCGCTCCGTTCGTGTCGCTCGTCACCACGGGCAACCCGCTCGCCAGCGCTTCGAGCGTCGAGTTCGCGAACGGGTCGTAGAGCGTGGGAAGCACGTAGAGGTCGCTCGCGGCGTAACACGCTTCGGCGTCGGCGCGGCCGCCCAGGAAGTGGCAGCGCTCGGCGATCCCACGGCCGGCCGCGAGCGCGCGGTAGCGCTCGAGCGCGGCGTCGAAGCCCACCACCACCAGCCGCGCATCGGGATGGGAGCGCGAAGCGCAGGCGAACGCGTCGATCGTGCGGCGCAGGCCCTTGCGCCCGTATCCGGTGCCGAGGAACAGCACCACCACGTGCCGGGGCTCCAGGGCCAGCGCGCGCCTCAGAGCCGCTCCCTCGGCCGAGCGCCGTCGCGGATGGAAACGCTCGAGGTCGACGCCATTGTGAACCACGACCACTGCGTTCTTTTCGAGCGCAAAGCGCCTCAGCACGTCACGGCGCACCATCTCGCTGTTGCAGATCCAAGTGTCGGCGGCACCTGGCCGCAACGCGCGGTCCTCGATCGCGCACGCCACGCGCTGCTTGAGATCCAGGCTCGGCGGCCGCCTCCTGCCGTCGCCACGTGAACGGTGGACCAGCTCGATGTAGGTGCGCTGCACTCCCCCACCCAAGCGCATCACGTCCTGGCTCCAGGTCTTGCCGAGCCCGACCACCAGGTCGAAGCCGCCGCGCCGCCGCGCCAGGAAGCGCTCGACCGCGGTGGCCCAGGACCACATGCGCCAGGCGCCGCCGATCGCGAAGGGTCGCAGCACCTCGAAGCGCACCCGTGGATCGGGCGGATCGACGTGGCTGCGGCACACGATCACCGGCTCGTGCCCGCTCGCGGCCAGCGCGCTCGCCAATTGATCGAGCGTGCGCTCGGTGCCGCCCGAGCGAGCGTGCCGCATGTGGACCAGCGCGACGCGCACCGTGCAACCTCAGACCCCGGGGCGCAGCGCCCGCGCCAGGCGCGGCCTCGGGAGGGACCTCACGGCCGTGCTCCCCGGTTCTGGTGCCCGCCTTCCTGCAGCAGCCGCTCGACCGTGTCCTTCAAGCGTTGCGAGGCTCGCCCATCGAGCCCCCAGAAGTAGTAATCGCGTTCTCGCGCGGCGGCCGCCGTCATCGCGGGCGTGGGGTGAAGCGCCCGCCCGATCCCGGCGGCCAATTCGCCCGGCGCCGCGACGTGCACGAACGCGTCGCGCAGGAACTGCCGATTGTCCTCGGTCAAGATCGGCCGGCCGTCCGAGTGCTTCAGGCGATCGCAGTCGAGGTCGACGATGACGCCGGTCTTGCCGAACGCCAAGAAATCGAACACCGCGCTCGAGGCCTCGCTCACCAGGACCTCGGCCGCGGCCATGTACGGCATGATGTTGTACTCGCTCATCGGCAGCAACACCGCGTGTCGATGGCGCGGCACGCGTTGCTCGAAGATTCGATGCTGCTCGTGCGGCGCGTACTTGCCCATCCAGCTGTAGTGGTGGAGCTTGATGATGAGGTTGCATCCGCGCGTGGCCTCGAAGATCGCGTCCTTGACGTCGTAGAGGCACGTGGGCTTGTAGGTGGGCGCGAACAGCACCGTCGGGCGCGCGGGATCCAGGCCCCAGCGCAGCAGGATGTGCTCGCGCGGCCCGTAGCGATTCTGGAAGTAGTGGTCGAGCTTCGGCAGGCCGATCTTGTGCACTTCGCTCGCCCCGAGCACACCCGATTGCTCGAGCTTGTCGACCCGATACTGACCCTCGACGAAGATCTGGTAGCGGTGACCGGTCGATTTCTCGAGGTTGCGGTAGAGGATGTTCTTGATCCCGGTGCCGTGGTTCAAGAAGCACAACAGCGTGTCCCCGTAGGCCTCGGCGTTGCGCACCGTGTCGCCCGAGATCACGACGTCGAATCCCGACCGCTCGCCGGTGAACCGGTAGCCGCCGCGCCGCCACTCTTCGACGATCGCCGGCGTATAGCGCAGGTTGAAGATTCCCCAGCGCCGCCGGCGCTCTTCGTCGAGCGCGAACCACACCTCGTAGCGCGGGTCGCCCAGGAACAGCTCGATCACCGGGTCGAACGCCGCCTTGTGGTAGACGAAGCCGATCTTGAACAGCAGGCGGATGCGCCGCGGCACGCTCACGAACCGGCTGGCCGCCCGGTCGACCCGGGCCGAGCCAGCGTTCCCACGTGCTCGAGCGCGTGCCGGTACGCCTCGGGAGTGTCGACGTCGATCCAAGAGCAATCCTTGGGGATCGGGACTCCCTCCATCGCGTCGTCCTCGATCAGGCTTCGCACCGATTCGCTGATGCTCTCACGGCCCGCCGCGATGTTGCGCTCCATCGCGACGAGCATCCGCTCGTCGATTCGGAACACTCCGCAGTCGATCGCATGGTAGCCCTCGATCTCCTTGCCGATCGCCACGATGCGCGCTCCTTCGAGCTCGACCTTGGTGGCGTCGTCCAGGTCGAACACGCCCGGGATATCCGGATCGACCAGCAGCAGATTGCATCCGCTCCGGTGCCGTGCCAGAATCTCGATCGCCCGCGCCGGCACGATGTGGTCGCACATCGACAGCAAGACCGGTGGATCGGCTCCCCCGCTTCGTCCACCCGCCAGGACCGAGAGCGCGTTCCCTCTCTCCCACTCCGGGTTCGCGACGAACGAGACGAGATCGCGAATCTCGGCGAGCCGCTCCACGTGGCGCTGGATCTCGTCGCCGCGAAATCCCACCACGATGCGCACGCGGCGCGCCCCGGCGTCGCGCAGGTTCCCGAGGATCTGACTCAGGATCGTGCCGTCCCCGAACGGCAGCAGGGTCTTCGGAACCTGCTGCGTGCGCTCCCACAGTCGGCTGCCCCGCCCGGCGGCTATGACGATCGCTTCCATCGCGACAGCTCCCAGAGCTTGAGGTACTTGCAGTAGACCCCGAAGGCGGAGATCGAGGACAGAATCAACCCCTCCTTGCCGTCCAGGAAACCGCGTTGCGCGACGTACATGGTGAAGAATTTGAGCACGCCGCGCATGCCGGCGCCGAGCAGCGAGATGCGCCGGCCCTGCTCGAACAGCCGCGCCGCCGCGAGGTCGCTGTAGGCGTTGATCTTCTCCAGGTGGGACGCGACGGTCGGATAGGTGAAGTGCTCGATCGCCTCTGCCAGCTCGAGCTTGGGATCCCCCATCTGCACCGCCTCGTGCAGCGGGCGATCCGTGTAGTTGCCGAAGCGTCGATCGAAGAACCGCAGGTGGTGCTCGTTGGCCCAGCCGCAATGGCGGATCTCGCGGCCGAGGTAGTAGGTGCGGAATCGCACGCGGTAGCCGCGGACCTCGGGCCCGTGCTCGAGGATGCGCAGCAAGCGGTCACGCAGCGGCGCGCTCACCACTTCGTCGGCGTCGATCGAGAAGATCCAATCGTGGGTGGCGGATTCGGCGGCCAGCTTCTTCATGGCGCCGAAGCCGCGCCACGGCGTCTCGATCACGCGACATCCGCGCCGCCGGCAGATCTCCTGCGTCCCGTCGCGCGAGCCCGAATCGAGCACCACGACCTCGTCCACCCAACCGAGCGAATCCAGGCAGCGCTCGATCGAGGCCGCCTCGTCCCGCACCACCAGGATCGCGGAGACCGGTGGTCGTCCGGCCGGCCGGATTTCGGCCGCCGACGTCACCCGTGGCTCCGTCCCGCCGTTTCGCGGGCGGCATCGGCCGCTTCGGCCGGTGCGGCGGCCGCCGACGAACGCTCCGCGGTGGCATCGCGGAACTGCATCCGGTAGAGCCTCTGGTAGAGCCCGTCCCGTGCCAACAGCTCGTCGTGAGTCCCCTCGTCCTCGATGCGCCCTCGGTCGAGCACCAGGATGCGATCCGCCTCCTGCACCGTGGAGAGTCGATGTGCGATCACGAACGTGGTGCGGTTCCGCAGCAGGCGCTCGACCGCCTCCTGCACCAGCGCCTCGCTCTCGCTGTCGAGGGCCGAGGTGGCTTCGTCGAGCACCAGGATCGGGGGATCGCGCAGGATCGCGCGCGCGATCGCCAGCCGCTGCCGTTGTCCGCCCGACAGCTTCATGCCGCGATCGCCGATCGGCGTCGCGTACCCTTGCGGCATCTCGCGGATGAACCGGTGCGCGTTCGCGGCCTCGCTGGCGCGCACGATCTCCTCGTGCGTCGCTCCCGGCTTGCCGAGGGCGATGTTGGCCTCCACGGTGTCGTCGAACAGCACCGTCTCCTGCGTGACGAGGCCGATCATCGAGCGCAGGCTCTCGAGTCGCACGACACGGATGTCCTCCCCGTTGATCAGGATCCGACCGGCGTCGGGGTCGTAGAAACGCGGCAGCAGATCGATCAGCGTCGACTTGCCCGCCCCGCTCAGGCCGACGATGGCGATCATCTCTCCCGCCTGGACATCGAAGCGAATGTCACGCAGCACCGGGACTCCCGGGACGTGCTCGAACGATACGTCCTCGAAGCGGATCTCACGCACCGGCGGCGCCAGGGAGCGCGCCCGCGGCGCATCGCGCACCGTGGGCGGGGTGTCGAGGATCTTGAAGATGCGCTCGGAGGCCGCGATCCCCTCCTCGATCTGAATGTTCACTTGCGAGAGCGCGCGGATCGGCTGCATCAGGGCGAACAGACCGATCAGGAACATCAGGAATTGCGCTCCTTCCATTCCTGCGCCGCGCACGATGTCGCGCCCGCCGAGGTAGAGGATGATCACGCCCATCCCTGCGCCCAGCATCTCGGTGATCGGCGGGGCCAGCGCCCCGGTGCGATTCATGCGGATCACCGACGATCCGTAGTCCTCGTTCACGCGCCGGAAGCGCTCGCCCATGTGGCGCTCGAGATTGAACGCCTTGATGATGCGGATGCCGAGGATCGTCTCCTGGAGCCCGCCGGTGATGTCGGCCATCCGCTCCTGGCTGCGGGTGCTGTAGCGCCTCAGCCTCCGGCCGACGCGGTTGATGAGGTAGAACGCCGGCGGAGCGACCAGGAGGGTGAGCAAGAACAGCCGCCAGTTGGCCAGGATCACCGCGGTGGTGTAGGCCAGGATCCCGCGCACCAGGGTGACGTCGTTGGTGATCCTCGAGATCAGCGTGCCGGCACCGGCGTCGTTGTAGAACTCGATCGGGAGTCCAAGGTAGTGGCGGTAGAGCGACGCGCGGAGGTCCCGGATCACGCCCTGCTCGACGCGCACGATCAGGAACGACTGCGCGTACCAGAAGATGTTCTTGAGCAGGAACACGAGCACGATCACGAAGCAGAAGCGGCGCAGTGTCTCCAACCGGTCGGGCGAGTGGACCAGGGCCGCGATCATTCCTTTTGCCCGCTCCCGTGCCCAGCCGGCGAGCGAAGGCTTGGCGGACGTCGCGGCCCGCGCCGAATCGACGGGCGCCGGTTGGGGCGCACCGCTGCCGGGCAGAGTCGCCGCGACCTCGGGGTTCCCACCGTAGAGCAGGATGCGACTGAACGGGACGACCAGCCCGATGGTTGCCCCCGAGAACGCCGCGTAACGAGGTAGCGCAGCAAACGAAGATACAGTTTCACTTTAAGACCCCTCGAGATCCTGGGCCCCCGCCGCAGCCGTCTCGGCGGTCACCATGGTCGCGGCGATGACGAACCAGAAGAGTCCCGCCACTTCCTCGTCCAGAAGGTAGCACTGCCCGAAGCCGCCCACGAGGATGCCGGTTGCGACCAGCATCCCGGCGAGCAGGATCGGCCGCGCGGCATCCCCCGCGGGGAGACTGCGATAGGCGCGCGCCGCGTGGCGGTAGAAGCGGACCCAGAGAAAGCCGAACGCGGCCAACCCGACGACCCCGCAGTTGACCAGGATGTTGAGCACCTCGTTATGCGGGTTTCCGGTCGCGTCGTAGGTGCCCGGCACCCGGTAGGCCGGGAACAAGACCTTGAACGCCCCCATTCCGGCCCCCAGGATCGGATGATCCACCCAGATCCGCAGCGCCGTGTGCCACAGCCGCACGCGCGGATCGTCGAGCAGGGCAGCCGGGCTTCCGATCCGCTCGCGGATCGCGGGCACCACGGCCGCCACCAGCACGCCGAGCGCGAGCGCCGCCACGGCGACACGCCGCGCGCGGCCGCGCGCAACCAACGAGCCGCCCAAGGTCGCGGCGAGGAAGCCTGCCCAGGCGGTGCGCGCGAAGCTGACGACGAGGCCGAGCCATTGCGCGGCCGCCGAGGCGAGGCGGAGGCCCGTGGCCGCGGGGCTCGCCGGTAGACGCGACAGCCCCAGGCTCGACAACGTGGTGATCAGCACGCTGCCGCCGTAGGTCAGATGGTGGTCGAAGAAGCCGATCGCGATGTGGAGGCCGCCGATGCGCTCGAGCGGGCGATGGCGAACCAGGTCGACGCCGAAGATCGTCTGCCAGACCGCGTAGATCGCGACGAGTCCGGCCACCGCCAAGAGCAGATTGCAGGCGCGCCGCACGCGCCCGCGATCGAGCGCCTGCACGAACAGCGGATAGAAGAGGAGCACCCACTCGCCGCGCAGACTCCGCACGGCGTGGGCACGATCGCGTGCCACGAGCAGCGAGGCGACCTCGGCCGCGGCGAACAGCAGCAGCGGCAGATCGAGCGGCGTGCGACGGTATCGCTTGCGGCCCAGAAGCAGCGAGACGACGACGCCGACGAAGGCGAGGACGACGCCCGCCTCGCAGGCTGCGATCGAGACGGTCGCGGTCGCCGCGAACACGTAGGTGCCGGCGGCGACGAGCCACGGCGCAAGGCCGATGCCCCCGCGCGTGGCCGGCGCGTCCGCCACTGGCGGGCCATGGAGGGGCCGATCGATTCGTCCCATCAGGAAGGCGGCAGCCTACACGGAATCGCGTGCCCAGGGGAAACCGATGCGGTCAGCTCCGCTGCCTTCCTGCCCTGCCGCCGTCTGCAGGCCGCACAAGCGTGGCCCGGACCGGCGGGTCGCGCGCCGGCCCGTCGGGTCCCAGACCTGTCGCCCGTCCCGCGTTGTCCCGGGATCGGGGTGAGCGACCGCGACACGATCCCATCCAGGTGGGGCCGTGCCACTTCATATGTATGTCATATACGGCGCATCATATTGACATCACATTGATACGTATCAACACGCCACTTTGTGAAATATTGACAGATGATCTTAACCGCCTCTAAACTATATCCTGAAATTGCTAAGACCCTAGACGAGGAGCCAAAGCTCGGGCCCACGGACAGGCCCTAGAGGGCGGTACCCGTGGGCTCTTGCCATATCAATCCAACATGGCTCATCGCACGCGGATCCAGGCGCGTGTGTGTCTCATGCGACCGTGCCAATGGTCGTCCCGACCGCCGCAGGCGGCACGTCTCCCGCGCGTACCCGAGGCTGCTCCGAGTGCACGCGTTGGGGGGACGCCCAAGAGGGAGGGTCTGAAGCGATGCTGCGTTCTCTCGTCCAATCCAGTCTCAAGTCACCGCTCGTGGTCATCGCCCTGGCCGCGGCGTTGGTGGTATTGGGGTCTGCGCGTCTCCGCGACATGCCGGTCGACGTCCTCCCCGAATTCTCCGTGCCGTACGTGGAAATCCAGACCGAATCCCTCGGCCTTTCCGCCGAAGAAGTGGAGCAGCTGATCACCGTTCCCATGGAGCAGGATCTGCTCAACGGACTGCCCTGGCTCCAAACCATCCGCTCCGAGTCGGTGCCGGGGCTGTCTTCGATCGTGCTGGTCTTCGAGCCTAGAACCAACCTGATGCGGGCACGACAGATGGTGTCGGAGCGTCTCACCCAGGCGGTGGCGCTCCCGCACGTCTCCAGACCACCGGTCATGCTCCAGCCGATGTCCGCAACGAGCCGGGTCATGATCGTCGGACTGTCGTCGCAATCGTTGTCGCCGATTCAAATGTCGGTCCTGGCGCGATGGACGATCGTCCCGCGATTGATGGGCGTGCCGGGTGTGGCCAACGTGGTGATCTGGGGGCAGAGAGACCGGCAGCTTCAAGTGCAGGTCGATCCGAAGCGGCTGCAGGCCCATGGCACGTCGCTGCTCAAGGTTCTCGAGACGACGGGCAATGCGCTATGGGTATCGTCGTTGACGTTCGTCGACGCTTCGACTCCGGGAACCAGCGGATTCATCGACACCAACAATCAGCGGATCGGCATCCGACACATCCTTCCGATCGTGTCGCCCGCCGGCCTATCGCAAGTGCCGATCGACGGGTCCTCGCTTCGACTCGGCGACGTCGCCGACGTCGTCGAGGACCATCAGCCGCTCATCGGGGACGCCCTGACCAAGAACGGCCCCGGGCTCCTGCTGGTGGTCGAGAAGTTCCCCGGGGCCAATAGCCTCAACGTGACGCGAGGCGTCGAGGAGGCGCTTTCCGAGCTCGGACCCGGCCTGTCCGGCATGGACATGGATTCGAACGTATTCCGTCCCGCGGATTTCATCGAGACGGCGACTCGCAACGTCCGCCTGGCGGCGATTCTCGGGTTCCTCCTGGTTGCGCTTGCTCTCTGTGCCCTCTTCTTCGAGTGGCGCGCGGCCTTCGTCAGCCTGGTGTCCATCCCGTTGTCGCTGCTCGCTGCCGGCCTGGTGCTCCACCTCACGGGCGCGACTCTCAACACCATCGTCCTGGCCGGCCTTGCGATCGCG
>VBOY01000035.1:38867-40621 GCA_005893295.1 Candidatus Eiseniibacteriota bacterium
CTGCGCGAGCGCCGCGCCCAGGGAATCGCGACACCGGTGTCCAAGGAGGTTCTCGACGCCACGCTCGAGGTACGCACGCCCCTTCTCTACACCACCTTGATCCTCTTCCTGTCGGTTGCGCCAATCCTCTTCGTTCGCGGCGTGGCTGGTGCTTTCTTCCACCCTCTCGTCCTTTCCTACGGCTTGGCGGTCGTGGCCTCGATGATCGTGGCGCTGACCGTCACTCCGGCGCTGTGCCTGATCCTGCTGCGCCGCGCCCCGCGGCGAGAGTCACCTTTGGTCGCGTGGCTCGAGCGGCTGCATGAATCCGCCCTCGCGCCCATCATCCGGCGAGGAGGCCTTGCCTTCGGCGCGATCGTCGTGCTGGCGATGGCTGGTCTGGCGGTCGTTCCGTTCCTCAACCCGAGTCTGGTTCCTTCGTTCAAGGAACGCAGCTTGCTGATCCACCTGACCTGCGTGCCCGGCACGTCGCAGCCAGAGATGAGCCGCGTGGCCGGTCTGGTGTGCCGCGACTTGCGCTCCATTCCTGGCGTGCGCGACGTCGGGGCACACATTGGCCGCGCCTTGCAGGGCGATCAGGTGGTCAATGTCAATGCCTCTCAAGTCTGGGTCACCATTGACCCCCGGGCCAACTACGGCAAGACGACGGCGGCGATTCAGCGCGTGGTCGACGCCTACCCCGGCGTGCGTCACAAGGTACAGACCTACCTGAAGGCGGCCAGCGAAGACGTGGTCCCGAGATCAGAAGACGACGTGATCGTGCGCGTCTACGGGGATGTCGAGGGATCGCTTCGCAGCCAAGCCGAGAACGTCAGGAAAACCGTGGCCGGAGTCCGAGGCGTAGAGAAAACCTACCTCCGGCTCCCGATGCAGCAGGTGACGCTGGAGACCGAGGTGGATCTGGCGGCGGCACGGCGCCATGGCCTCAAGCCGGGGGACGTGCGCCGCGGCGCCGCCACGTTGCTCTCCGGCATTCAGGTGGGAAGCCTGTTCGAGGCACAGAAAGTGTTCGACGTGGTCGTGTGGAGCACCCCCGCGACCCGCCACAGCCTCCACGACATTGGCGATCTGCTGATCGACACCCCCAGCGGTGGTCACGTCCGCCTGGGCGACGTCGCCACGGTGCGCATGGTGTCCGCGCCGAGCGTCATTCGGCACGATGCGGTCAAGCGCTATCTCGACGTGGTCGCCGAAGTCAAGGGGCGTGGCCTGAAGAGCGTCGCGACCGATATCACGAACCGAGTCCGCCAGGTTCAGTTCCCCCTCGAGTACCACGCGCGTGTGCTCGGCGAGTCGGCCGAGGCCCACGCCACTCGGCGCCGGCTGCTGGTGTCGGCGTTGCTTGCAATGATCGGCGTGCTGCTGTTGTTGCACGAAGGATTCGAGAATTGGCGCCTCGCGGCGCTCTCATTCCTGACGCTACCCGCGGCCATCACGGGCGGACTGTTGGCCGTCGTGGTCACCGGCGGCGTGCTTTCCTCGGGCGCGATCGCGGGGCTCCTCGCGGTGTCCCACATCGCGGTGTCCAGCATCATGTCTCTGATCACGCGCTACCAGAGTCTCGAGCGCAACGAAGGGGAGATCCTGGGAATAGGGCTGGCCCTACGCGGTGCGCGGGAGCGCGTCGCGCCGATGGTGATGACGATGCTGGCCACCGGAATGGCCCTCCTTCCCGCCGTGATGCTCAGAGACGTGCCGGGTCTCGAGGTGGTGCGCCCCATGGCGATCGTCGTTCTTGGAGGACTGTTGACCAC
>VBOY01000021.1:0-20688 GCA_005893295.1 Candidatus Eiseniibacteriota bacterium
AGTACTCGAACGGGAGGATCCCGACCACCTGCAGGAGGCAGAGCACCAGGGGAACGCTGACGGCGGCCAGGAACGCTGACGCGAAGCGATGAAACGCAGGCTCGGTACCGAGCGCCTCAGTGCTCACGAAGAACAGACTCGCGCCGGCGTAGAGTCGAATCAGCTCATTGAGGCCCATCGCCGTCGGCGTCAACGCGACCGAGACGCCCGCGGTGATGAGCAACCACACGAGGGCGTTCGACCAGGCCGGAGCTCCTCCCCTCCGGAGGATGGCGATGGCAGCGACCATGACAAGAAAAGCAGCGGCTAGCGATTGAGCGTTGACCCCCTGTTGCCCCACGGTGAAGAAATCCCAGCGCCAGGCGAGATCGATTAGGGGCTTCGCCACCAGCACGATGACCACCGCCCGCTGCGGTGCGAGCACATCGCGGGTGACGAGGAGGATGAGGCCCAGGATCGCCGCGCCGAGAAGTGTGACTCGGGGCTCGAGACTGCTGAGCAGGCCGAGGACCAATGCACCGACGATCGTCAGCCACCGGCCGTTCAGGCGACGATCGTCCATGGAACGCGCTTCCAACAATTCGGTCCCCTCCGGCGACGTCTCGATGAGCGCGCTTACGCACCGTGCCGGGGGCCCCGGCCGAGGCTCTATCCGCTCGAGAGCCGGGTTCCTTTCGGCTCGATCAGGCTCATGACGACGGCCAGGAAAGCCGCCGCCGCGGCCGCCCCCGCGGCGTTCAAGATGGTGCTGGGCTTGTATCGCCTCATCGGCGGCACGGCCGCCTCGATGACCGTGAACGACGGGGTGTCTCGTTGCTCCTCGATCCGCGCCTGCTCGAACTGCTTCTGCAGAAGGCGATAGAGCTCGGATTGTGCCTCGACCTCTCTCTGCAGCCTCTCTTGTTCCAGGATGAGTTGGGGGGCGTTCCCCACTCGCATGTTGGATCTGCGGAATTGAGTCAGCGCTTCCTCACTCGCGGCGAGGGTCTGCGCGGTCTCGTGCAGACGCCCCTCCACGAACGTCCGAACGGCCCTGCTTCGGGACTCGCGGACATCGAGATTGAACTGGTTCAGGTTGTCGACGAGCCCGTTGGCCACGAATGCGGAAAGTTCCGGGTCATTCGTGTCGACGCTGATGTCGATGATGCCGGACCGCGGATTGGGGCGGACCGTGATGAGTTTCCGGAGCTTCCTGACCCCGCGATCGTAACGATCGGCCGGCATCTTGCCCTTGATTCCTATGGCGGCAAGAACCGACCGACTCGCATGCTTCGGAGAGGCGGGCGCCATCAGGTCGAGGGTCCTTTCTAGGACCGGCCGGCTCATGATGATCTCCGGATAGGTCAGCGCCGGATTCTGACCGCTTCCGCGCGCACCCAGGAGAGCGGACAGATCCGATGTCGCCAGGAGGTCGCCCAAGCCCAGCCCGACTGGCGTGTCCGACGGAAGGATCTTGACAGCCGCCCGGTACACGCGAGGGAGGATTTGAGAAATGACGGTGGCGGACAGTCCGGCAATCAGCGCGAAGAGGGCAACTCTGCGGATCAGGCCCCAGCGGGGCTGGGTGAAGGCGGATCCCTGATGGCCGGTCGCCGCTCCGGTCACTTGGTCGCTTCGTGGGCGAGGAAAATCGTGGTCACCGCCCCGGTCAGGATGCTCATGATGGTGGCGACGTCCTTGAGCGTGTCGTGCTTCTCCTCGGGCGGCTTGACGGGGACGATGAGCAGCGCGCCCGCCTGCGGCGAGGGATCCGGAAGGAACTTCCGCGGCCCCACGACGCGACCCCCCGGCTGGATGACCTTCACCCGCGACTTGTCGGCTTTGTCGGTGTATCCGCCCGCCTGATCGACGTACCAACCGAGTGACTTCCCGCCGTCGTAGAGCACGCTGGCCGGGAACCCCACCTCGCCCACCACCTTCACGGTCCGGGGCTCGCGCGGGATGTTGATGGCATCGCCCTCCTCGAGCACCAGGTCCCAGCGTTTCTTTCCCTTCACCGCCTCGTCCACGCGCACCGCCAGGCGGCCGGCGTTGTCCTTCTTTCGCACGAAGGTCGCCGCCCGCGGGTACGCCTCGGGCTTGAGGCCGCCCGCCCGGGCGATCACCGACGACAGGCGCTCGTTCTTGGCGCGCAGCGAGTACGCTCCGGGGTACACGACCTCCCCGATCACCGACACGTTACGCTGCATCTGCCAGTCGGGAATCTCGCGGACGAAGACCTGGTCCCACTTCTGGAGCTGGAACGTCGTGTCCGCCGAGGCCAGGCGGTAGTTCGCCGAGATCGGGATTCGGAAGATCTCGGCCGCCTTCACGCTGGCGATGGTCGAGGAATCGACACGCGACACCTCGGCCTGGAACGGCGATGCCGACTCCTTGAGGCCGCCGGCGCGGAAGATCAGGTCCATCACCGTCATGCCGTCCAGGTGCTCGTAGGTGCCCGGCTTGCGCACGCTGCCGCTGATGGTCACCGTGTGCCGCTCGCGGATGTCCCACATGCTCGCCACGGCCACCGAATCGCGTTCGGCGAGCAGCAGGTCGTCCTCGGGGACGCCGGCCACCGCCTTTCCCAGATTGAAGGCATGAATGCTGCGCGCGAGATCGGCGTGCGTCCGGACGAGGTAGGCCCGGTCCAGGTAGACGTCCTTGTAGAAACCGCCCGCCTCGCGCACCAGATCGCTCACCTTCATCCCCTCGTGAAGCTCGAAGGTCCCCGGCCGCACCACGGTGGCGCCGCTGATCGAGACGGTGTTCTTCAGCACGTCGCCGATGCGGAAGATCTGGAGGATGTCGCGGTCCACGAGCTCGGGGCTCGTTGCCCCCTCGGCCAGCACCGAGGAGAGCGAGAGGTCGACGGCGCGCCGATCCGCGTCGGGGTACCTGGCTCGTTCGGTGAACGGGATCACGCGATCGATCTGCGCGCGCCTGAGATCGGCCGTGGACTGAATCCCGCCGGCCAGCTCCAGCAGGTCGCGGAATCGATCCCCTTCCTTCAGCTCGTAGATCGCCGGCCGATGCACCTCGCCCAGCACCGCGGCCACCTTTCCGACCGGAGGCACGAACACCACGTCGCCGCTCTGAAGCCGCACGTCGTCGGCCTTCGAGCCGGCCAGGATGTAGCGGTAGAGGTCCACGTGCCGGTAGACGGCGTTGTGCCTCATGATGCGCACGTCGCGCATCGATCCCCGCGGCGTGGGGCCTCCCGAGTTGTAGAGGGCATTCAGCACCGTCGATACGGACGAGATCGTGTAGCCGCCGGGCCGCACGACGTCCCCCAGGATGAAGACCTGGATCGCGTGGAGCTTGCCGAGCGTCACGTCCACGAAGGTCGTGGGCCGGCTGGCGCGGATGCCGGAGTAGACGGTGGCGAGCTTGAGCGTGATGAGACGCTTCGCCTGCTCCAGCGTGAGACCGCTCAGCACGACCTGGCCGATGTCTGGCACCGTGATCGTGGCCTCGCGCGTGACGGTGGCGGCGTGCGTGTACTGGTTATCCCCCCAGACCTGGATGATCACCTCGTCGCCCGGGCCGAGCGGGTAGTCGGGATCGACCGGGCCGGCCGTGAGGGGCTCGAATGTGGTGGGCGCGTAGGAGAAGATCTCGTAGCCGAAGGGCAGCACCGGCGCCGGTGCGCCCGGAAGACGGGTCGCGATCTCGCGCGTGAACGGAGGCCAGTCCTGGGGGCGCTGCGCGAGCGGCACCGCCGCGGCCCCGGGAGGCGCGGTGAAGAGAGACTCCGTCAGGGCCCCGCTCGGCGCCTGCACGGGAAGACTGTCGAGCTGGCCGCCCGCTTCGACTCGAAACGCCTTGAGCGCGTCGGGGTCGTAGCCCGCCTCGCGCAAGGCGGCGCGAATCTCGTCGGTCGACATGCGGGTCGCCCGCAGGCGCTCGCGAACTTCGGCCTCGGAGTGGCCGGTCTCGGCGGCGGCCTTGCGGATATCGGCGTCCGACTGCGCCGCCGCGTCCCTGGGAGCGATCCCCGCCGACCCGGTGGCAAACATCAACGCCCCGCCCGCTACCGCGGCGAGCAGGCGCTTACGCAGTGACCTGAGTTGGTTCGTGGCTGACTCCGTCTCCCCATCCTGGGCTGAACCGTGGAGTCGGACACGGCGCGACCCCGGCTGCGGCTAGTGCGCCTAAACCACGGGCATTCGTACCCCGCGTCCGCGGGCGTGTCAAATGCGACCTGGGAGGGTCTGGCCCGACGGGTGGGCCGTTCAGGTTGCCTCGCGCGCTTGCAACACCATGTCCATATGGCGACTACGAAGCGTGGCGCCTCATGCCTGTCCACTCTCGCAAACTTCTCGCGCGGCCTCGTCCCAGGCATCGTCATGAGCGGGAGGACGCTTGAGGATTGATTCCGATATCGCTGGTGGCCGGCCCGTCGAGGAGTGACGCGGCGCACAACGCCTGCCAGGGCGCGACTCTTGTGCCGTGTGGCGTGCTGGTCCATCTTCCAACCTCGTGTCCCGGCCCCGCGTTCTCATCGTGCAGTCGGTCGCCAAGCACTACCGCAAGCCGCTCTTCGACCGGCTGCACGCCTGCCTCGACGAAGCCGGTCTCGAGCTGAGGGTGGCCTACAGCGTTCCGAACCGCGCGGAGGCTTGCAAAGGCGACAACATCGAGCTGCCCGCCCCCTATGGGTGCCGCGTTCCCGCCCGATGGCTGTTCGGGAACCGCCTCCTCTATCAGCCGATCCTGGGAGAGGTGGCGCGCGCGCGCCTCGTGATCTTGGAGCAAGCGAACAAGTACCTGATGAGCTACCCCGTGCTGGCTCAGGGCCGTCTCAAGGTCCGGAAGGTCGCCTTCTGGGGACACGGGCGCAACATGCACGGACGCGCGTCCAGCTGGGCGGAGCGCTGGAAGCGGGGCCTGATCCGGCAGGTGGACTGGTGGTTCGCCTACACCCAGTCGGCGGCCAGTTACGTCGCGGCCCAGGGATTCGATCCGCGTCGCATCACCAACGTGCGCAACAGCGTCGACACGGCCGCGTTTCGGGAACTCGTGGAGTCAATCACCCCCGAGGAGATCCAATCGCAACGTGCTCGGCTGGGGCTCACCCCCGACTCGCGCGTCGCCCTCTTTTGCGGCTCGTTGTACGAGGGACGGGACCTACCGCTCCTCATCGATGCCGCCGACCGCGTCCGCCACGAGGTCGAGAGCTTCCACCTTATCCTGATCGGGTCCGGCCCCGTCAGGGAGGCCGTCGAGCGCGAGGCAACGACGCGGGATTGGTTGCATTACGTTGGACCGTTGTTCGGCAGGGACAAGGCAGTACTGTTCCGGGTCGCAGACCTGTACGCCAATCCTGGCCTCGTCGGACTCGGCGTGTTGGACGCATTCACCGCAGGGCTGCCCGTGTTCGCGACAGATTGCCCCCACTCGCCGGAGTTCGAATACGTCGAAGCCGGGGTCAATGGACTTGTCGCACAACACTCGAGCCAACGCTATGCGGAATCCCTGGTCCGAGCTTTCAGAGATCCCAGCCTCCTGGCCACGCTGCGCATCGGTGCCGCCGAGAGTGCCCGCAAATACGGCATCGAGGCCACGGCGGACCGATTCTGCGAAGGCGTTATCGCATGCCTCGGCAACTGATCCACCGGTCGCGCCGTGGGCGCACTCGCATGGATGACATTGAAGAGTACCTGAGCGGACGCACCCTCTACGGCGATGATTTTACCCGCGCACAGATCCGCGATTGGTTTGCCGACGAGCAGGAGGGCTATGCCACCCTGGGCGCCGCGGACGATCGCTTCCGCGAAGGAATCGTGGCCTGCCTCGGGACGTGAGGGCCTCAGCGGCTGGTTCGCTCGATAAAGATCGGCGACGCTCCGACCACGACGTCCTTGGTTCCCTCTCCGGAGAGCGGGCGGCACTCCCCCGCCACGTTGCAGGCCACGGCCTCGGTCCAGAGCGATGGAGGCGAATAGGCCGTGACGCCCCCGGGATTCCAGACGATCACCGCCTCGCGGTCCTTGTCGCGACGAACGGCCACCGTCCAGGTGCCGTCCAACCTCTCCGAGACGTCCGTGACGCGCGCTCCGATCAACCACTTGTAGACCGTCCCATACGCCTTGGCGGCCGGCTTCAAGGTGGTCCCATCGGCTTCAACCAGGCCCATCGTGTAGTTGTCCCACGAATACCAGTAGAAGCGCTCCAGCCCCTCCGCCCACCCGAGGACCAGGGCACGCGCGACGTAGGCTGCCGCCAGGGTGTCATCGAGCCCCGCTGTTTGTTGGACTCGGTAGCGCGCCACCGGTGCCGGCTGCTGCCCCTCCAGTCTCCAGCCGGTCTCCGTATTCCAGATGGGCCGCGCGCGAAATCCATGCGCATCGACCACCTCACGCACTCGGGGAACGAGCGCCGCCATGTCCTCGGGTGAGTCGTTCTGGCCCACGTAGAAGTGGAAGCCGATGACGTCGGCCCATCGCCCGCCGCCCGCGTCCAGGTACGATTCGAGCCACGCCACTCCGGGGCGGCCGGTCGCGGAGGGCGACACCACCACCGCGCCGGCATCCAGTCGCTTGATGCGAACGTATGCCGTCTGGGCCAGCCGGACCATCTCCTCGACGTGGCCGGAGAAGAACTGGGGAAGGTTCGGCTCGTTCCAGATCTCGTAGGCCTTGATCCTGCCTCGATAACGCGAGACCACCGTCCTCACGTACTTGTCCCAAGCCTCCATGTCGGCCGGCTCGCTCGCGTTCCCTGGATGGTAGGCGGACGCTTCTTTCGGCCGTGCCGCGGCCCACGCGGGCGAGAGCCCGAGAGGGAGCAGCACCTCGACCTGCGCGCTCTCCGCGAGCGCGACGTAGCGATCCAGCAGGGAGAAATCCCAAACCCCTCGTTTGGGCTCGAGTGATGCCCAGGCGACGTGGGCATCCCAGAGCCGCCACGCGCCGAAGCGCACGACCGGCCACGCCGTGGTGGTGAGCTCCCCGGACTGGGGGACCGCCCGGTGGATGTGCATGCCGAAGTAGGTTTCCGGCACGACGGCATCGGGCGGTGGATCAACGCGGCCCGGCGAGCGAGAGCTGGTGGGATGACCGCCCCCCAGCCAGCGGGAATCGGACAAACGGCTCAGAGCCGGCATGGATGAATCCGGCGGCCCGGCCGAGAGGAGAGCCAGGAGTACCACCATGGCCATCGCGGGAGCGGTTCCGGAGCCCGTCCTTCGCACTCCCCCCTCGTTCACGCGCAGCCCCGCGCCTCAAGGCCCCTTCGTTCGATCTCATCGACATCCCCGCTCGCGGCCTCTTTGCATGGTTCGGCTCCTCGAAACGGAGCCTGATCGTTCAACGGCCGGAGCGGTGGGGTGCGCCGTTGTTCCGCGACCTGCTTGGAGTGTACGCCCGCGAGCGGGTCATCACCATCGCCTGCCGGGTCCGGCCCGCTCATCCCTCTCGACCGGGCCCTACCGCCCTCCCCCGGCGAACGCCGGCGCAGTGGCGGGACGTGGTTCCCGCGCGGCGGCCGCAGACCGAGCCCGGAATCCTGACCGACTCCTTCGGGGACATCCATTTCTTGCTCTAAGGCCTTAGCAATGATTGGTTCGAACCGGAGGGACATCAGGGACTGCAGCCCAACTGTAGCCGCGCGAAGCGGGATGAGCCGGGATCAAGCGTGATGTAGCACCGGACGAAAGCGGGGCGAAGTGCCTGTGTTCATCACCCCGATTCGTCCCGATTCGTCCGGCCCCCCGATCCGACTCCTAATCAGGGCTTCTTCTGAACTCTCCCGAGTTGGAGGGCCTGAACCGGGTCAAGCACGAGAACATCCGGGGCGTTACGGTCGAGGTGTTTGTGTCGCCCGGGGACGTTCCCGAGGCTACTGAAGTGGGAACAGGTCACCGAACGACGACAAGACCGCCACGCACCTCTAGGCCTTTCTGGAGAGGCTCTCGTTCAATCGGTACCAGTCGACACGCCGAGTCATCACCATCACTAGTCCTCCGATTGCAAGATCACGTAGAGCAGGATGTAGAGCGTCCCCAACATGGCGCCGAACCCGAGCCCACGAGTGACGCCCCCGAGGACGTGCCCGGTGTAGAAAACCAGCAGACTGACACAGGCCCCACTCCCCACGACGTAGGCCACTGCGAACGGTAAGTGCTCCGAGAGCGAGATGAGCAAGAGGAAGAAGATGGCCAACGCCCCCGCAACCAAGGCGTACTGGATCGGATGGATCGCCAGTCGTCCAAGGGTCTCGAACATGAAGAACGCCACGAATGTCAGCGCCACGAACAGGACGCCGTATTTCACCGCACGCTCGGACTGCTGATACACGTCGACCGGTTGGACGAATCGCACGCTCAAGTCGCAGCCCTGCTTGCCGAGCAAGTCCGTGGATTGCCGGGCAGCGATCGCCGCCGGAACACCGGTCGCGAAGCGCGAAACCCGCCAGCGGGCCTTGAATCCGTGGGACGAAATCTCCCGTTCGTCCGGGCTGAAGCCGCCAGCAAACGCTGGATAAGTCCGTGTTTCCACCCAACGGCACCAGACCGAGCTGTTGCGTCCCCGTGATCTCGAGGTCGACGTCGATCGTCGTCTTCGCCGCCTTCGAGGAAAGCTCGAAGGGAGTGGAGAATCCCTGGGCGACCCACGAAAGACCGGTCTCGGGTCGCACCTCGACCGGCACGCCATCGCGCCGCACACGCGGGACGATCCGCAAGCCTCGCGAGTCGGTGACGCCGAAGACCAGGCGTCCCCGGGCCGCGCCGGCGATCTCCCATCCCGGATCGAGATCGGGGCTGGTGGAGGTCGTGAAGGTGGCGGAGAGATGAGTCTTCGATTGGAAGACCGGCACGCGGTAGATGCCGCGCTGGCGCGCTTCGACCTTGACCGAGCCGTTGGCGACAAGAGTTTCCGGCAGCACGATCTGCTCCCGCCGAGTCGCAAAGCTGTCACGCTGTCCCTCGCGCGGGGCGGCGAGACGGCGAACCGGAGTCTCGACCACCAGGATCGGACCACAGAGCATCTGGGCACGGGCGGTGGTCTGGCCGATGTCGGCGGTGACCCGATCGCGATAGCGCGCCCGTCCAGCGACGACCCCCCAGATGAGCCCCAGCGGAATGAGGCAGACGCCGATCAGGACGAATAGAACGAAGAGTTTGACCACCAGATCATTCCGCACATCTCCTCCACGCGCTGGCAGGCCCGGCCACGGCCGTTATCGGCCAACGACTGCGGTGCCTCGATCGTCCCACAACCGGGCATCCTGGCTGGCTCGACCTCGCAACACCTACTGTTGCGAAGTACTTTGCTATGCCAAGTTACTCGAAACACAACCGCTCGTTCAAATTGTTTTTTTGCTGCGGGCTCGCGGGCGGCAACAGGGGCCACTCGTCACTGCACTGCCAGGAGCGTGACCGTCAAAGTGAGCGTCGAGTTCGGAGGAATCGCGTTCGCCACACCTCGTGACTCATACGCCAGCTCGGGCGGCACGGACCATCGCTCACCACCGACGCGCATGCCTGGAATCCCCTCGTCCCAGCCCGCGATCACCTCGCCAACCCCGACCATTGTCCCCTCATCGTGCACGGTGGTTTCATGACTACGGTATCATCGCAGAACGACGGTAAGGTACAAGTGGCCGTGTGGGAGAACACCATGATCTATGGCGCTCATATGATTGTCTACAGCAAGGACGCCGACGCAGATCGCCTATTCTTTCGTGACGCCCTCGGGTTCGACTCCGTGGACGCGGGTCATGGCTGGCTCATCTTTGCGTTGCCGCCGGCAGAAGCTGCGTTCCACCCGGCCGATGAGAATGGCGCCCATGAGCTCTACTTGATGTGCGACGATCTCGAGGCGGAAGTGGATGCCCTCGCGAAGAAGCACATCCGGTGCTCCGAGATCCAAGAAGCGCCGTGGGGCTCCACCACGAAGATGCCGCTGCCCGGTGGAGGCACTCTCTCCCTCTATCAGCCCAAGCACCCGACGGCACTGCGCAAGGACTGATCTGCCGGCGGGCACCGAGCGTCGCGCGCGGTCGGCTTCATCCGCGCCCGGTTCCGGCCGATAACCGCGCGGAGGAGGGCTACCATGACCCGCAGATTCGTGCCGTCACTCCTACCTGTGATCCTGTTGCTGTTCGGTTGCGCCGGACCCACGCAGCTCGCGAAGAAGAGCGAGAAGAGGATGGACCAGGGCGACCACTGGAAGGCCTGGGCCCTCGCCACCCGCGCGCTGGACAAGGCGCCCGCCAATCAGGAGGCCCGCGCTGCGGCCACGCGCGCGGCCAACTCCATTTCCCAGGACTGGCAGCGTCGCATCCATGCCCTGGCCGGGCTGGATTCGTCCCAGGCGGTGGATCAGGTGCTCGAGTTCGCCGCGTTCCGATCCAATGCGGTGCGCTACGTCACCGTCACCACCGAGCCGAGCTGGAACCTCGAAGAAACGGCGTTGCGCGAGGCGGCCGCGCGCCGCAACTACCGGACGGCGGTCGCTGACCTGGCGTCCAACCGACCCAAGAGGGCCTACCTCCACTTCATGGACGCGGATCACTACGCCCCCGGGTATCGCGACGCCGCCGCACGTGCCGATCGAGTCCTGCCGGAGGCGCGCACCACGGTGGCTTTCGTCCCCCTGTACGCGAGCTCGGGGCCACGCGACCTGGGCCGCCAGGTGGCGGCTTCGTGGCGCGGTGACGTGGTCGAGCACATGACGCCTCCGGGTTGCATCTTTACCGAAGTGCTGCCGGTCGAGGAGGTGGAGCGCAATCTCAAAGCCAGCGAGCTGGGCCGCACCTCACGCGACGAAGCGCTCCGGCTCGGGCGGAGGGCCAGAGCCGATCGCGTGGTCTGGGGCACCATCGGTGAAGTGGAATCCAGGACCACTTTCAGCATCTTCAGCGACCCAGTGTGGCGCCGGGTACGGGAGAAGGACGCCACCGGCAACACCACCACCCACTGGGTGGCGGTACCGATCGAAGTCATCTCGCGCGTGCGCCACGTGGACGTGAGTCTCGAGTACGAGGTCATCGCCACTCGCACCGGGGCCACCCTGGCGCGCCGGCACGACCCCTGCTCCATGAGCGCCCGCGTGATGTGGACGGCCTATACGCCGATCGATGACGCCTCCAGCTATGCGCTCGTCACCGACGAGTTGCGCCAGGGCGACCCCGAACGGGCGAAACAGGTCGAGACGCGGTGGAAGGCGACGGTGGGCGAGGGAACCACCCTGGCCCAGGTGTTCCAGGCCAAGCGCGGCAGTAGCCGTGCCCAAGACCCTCGCGAGGTTCTGGGACGCTTCATCGCCGGGGCGGCGTTCGTAATGCTCGAGGACCTTCCTTCCAAGGAGGACATCGCCTTCGCGGCGCTGGCCCGGAACTGGCGACCCGTCCATCGGGATCTGCTGGCCATGGATGCTACCGACGACGTGGATCTCGGCGTGGCGGCGGAGGTGGAGCACCGCTAGCCGGCAGGCTATGGTCCGCTCCTGGTGTCGACTCCGGACCGGCCGGCAAGGGGCGAGAGGCTCCCGGCCGTCGGTTGTTCCCTCGCGGCGCCGCGGGCGAGGGCGTTCTCGATCGTGCGCCTCAACTGGCTGCGGAGCCCCGCCGGGGCGGTCCTTGCGGTCACGATCCGCGTGCACCCCACGAATCTCGCCAGCGACGCGGCGGCCTCGGCAACGTCCGTGAGCGCGGCGTCGCGCTCGAGCGCACCTCCCCCGCGCACCGGTGGCGACTCTCCGCGCACGAACCACGGCTCGAAGTGCACGCGCCGGAGCTCGAGCACCCCCTCGGCACGGTGCGCCTTGGTATCGGCTCGGCCGATCAGGTGGCCATCCACCAGCAGCGGCATCGAGTAGTAGCCGTGCGTGCGCTTGTGTCCGGGAACGTAGACCTCGATTGTGTAGTCGAAGCCGAACAGCCGCCGCGCGCGCTCGCGGTGCCACAGGAACGAATCGAATGGCGAGAGCAACGCGGCGCCCGCGCTCGGCGTCCGGCGGCGGGCGGCCGCCGCGAGCGGTTCGAGATCCTCGCGCAACGCGAACCAGCGCCCACGATCACCGTCCAGCTGGATCTCGACCACCTCGCCGGTGCGCAGCAGATGCTTCAGGGTCTCGCGCCGCATGGACGCCTCGATGCGCGGATACGTGAGGTACCGGTTCAGATCGAGATCGGTCGCTGCCCCCATTGCCCGCAGCGAGCGTGCGACGTGCCAGCGCGGGAACGCGTCGGCCGAGAGGGGCTCGCGCGCCAGCGCCTCGGGCAGCACGCGCTCAATCAGGTCGAAGCGCTTCTGGAAATGGACGCGCGAATGCACGGCGGTCCGTCCGCTCATCCACAACCAGTCGAGCGCGTGGGCCGCCGGCTTCCAGCTCCACCAGCCGGCGCGGCGTTTCTTACGCGGGTCCTCGAAGTCGGCGTTCGCGAGCGGGCCACGCGTCCGGATCGCGTCCTCGACCTGGGCGATCAGCCGCTCTTGCTGCTTGAGGAACCTTGCCCACCCTTTGTGCCGCCGACGGTAGTCCATCATCACGCGCCGCCACGCGGGGAAGTCGCTGGTGGCCACCAAACAGGCGGCGTGGGACCAGTACTCGAACAACACGCGGTTTCGCTCGATCAGACGCTGGAGGGACTCGCGCCGGTAGGGACCGAAGCGGCTCCACAGCGTCAGATGATGCGCCCGGTCTACGACGTTGATGGTGTCGAGCTGGATGCCGCCGGTCGCCTCGGCAAACCCGGCGAGCGAGCGGGCACCGAGTCGCCGACCGCGTGGGCGATCCAGCCACTGCCGCTCCAGGAAGAGCGCCGACGCCGCGCGCAGGGGAAAGCGGGGCGCGCTCACGGGCGGGTCCACGGAGGAAAGAACCGCGAGAGTGGGGGCATGCAGCCGAATCTACACCCTCCCACCAGGGGGGCGTCCGGCCCCCGTTCCGCATCTTCGCCTTCAGATCCTGGAACCAGTCCGTGACGAACGTCGGCTCGCGGAGCGCGGCCGAGTCGCGAGCACGGGTTCGCACGCTGGCTGCCGCGGTTCGCTCGCGGCGGCGGTGCAGTGGTGCGCGGGAACGAGCGCGGGTTTGCCTTGGTGACACGAGCCCCCGAATCTTAATGAATGGTGAATCTGGCCCATTCACTGGGTGATTTCCAGCGTTTTCGCCGGTGTATCGGTCGTCCTGAAGCTCGCGAGTCTCGGGAGCTGCTGTGCGGGCCTTTGGGTTGCGCGCAACGGGATCATGGCCAGGCGCCTGGCACGCAACTGGCGAGGGGCGAGGGATGACGGCGGGAGAAATTTGCCTCACCGCCGAACTGCATCGGGAGCGCTCCGGAGCCGAGCCCACCAAGGGCGCGGGCGCAGGGCACGATTCAAATCATTTCCGTCAAACTGAAAACAACAGGGCCGCTTGACCCTTTGCGCCACCGATCTGCCCAGGAATCGACAATTCAACCGAAGAGGCCGCACGAAATGATGAACCGTAGGTTCGGAAGTGTGCCATCGATGCCAACCACCCCTGCCGTGAACAGCACCTCCCCGAACCGTGGCCGACGGCATTCGTCACCCTTGGGTGGCTGCGGATTCCTCTTGGCCCTCGTGACGGCGTTCGGCTGGCCGACGGTCTGTCTCGCCAGCGGCACGTTCTACGTTGACGGCTCGAGTCCCTCATGCTCCGCCACGGGACCCGGCACGGAGGCGCAGCCGTACTGCACCATCTCGGCGGCGGTCACGGCCCGCGGCGGGCCGGGGACGACCATCCTCGTCAAGCCGGGGACCTACCGTGAGGACGTGGGCATCCGGACCTCAGGGGCGGCGGGCTCTCGTCGCCGGCCGCGTGGGCTTCCGTGTCGGGGGACGTCTACTTTGCCAGCTCGGTAAGCTGGGCGCCCAATCAGGTGTTCTCGGACGGCGCGCGGTTGACACCGTCGACGGCGACGCCGGGATCGCTCCCGGCGAACTCGTTCACCTGGGTGTCGGGCGCGGGGCTGTACGTGAACCTCGCCGGGGACAACCCTGGGACGCACGAGCTCCTGGTGGGGCACCGGCTCTACGGGTTCCACCTCTCCGCGCGCTCCTACGTGACGATCGACGGGTTCACGGTGACGCGAGCCGAAGACCGCTGCATCCAGCTGCGCGATGGATGCACCAACGTGACGGTGTCGCACAACACCACGACGTTCGCCAACCACTTCGGGATCCAGGCGGTGGGGGGCTCCGGGATCCTGATCGACGCCAACACGGTATCGGACAACAACGACCACGGGATCAACCTCACCGGCGGCGTGACCGGCTCGACGGTGCAGGACAACGAGTCGTTCCGCAACGCTCGGCCCGCCGAGCGGGCCGCCAAGGGAATCTACCTCTACGGTTGTCCGGGCAACCTGATCCAGCGCAACCGGCTCCACCATAACCAGGACAGCGGGCTCCAAATCCAATCGGGCTCCAACAACTGCGTCTCGCTTCAGAACTGCTCCTGGGCCAACGGCGACCATGGCTTCGACCATCTGGCGGTGGATGGAACGCTGCACGTGGGTGACGTGGCGTTCGGGAACTACAAGGACGGCTTCTCGGTCGAGGTCAACACCACTGGCACCCACTTGTACAACTGCATCGGGGTGGACAACGGGCTGACGACCAACGAGTTCGACCTCTGGGTGGACTCGGTGGGTACTTCTGGGTTCGTGTCCGACAACAACATCTTCTGGAATTCGGCCCCGGGCACTTTCCCCGTCAAGTACATCAACACCATGTACACCGACTTGAAGGACTACGCGAGGATTTCGCACCAGGACAAGCATTCGCTCCAGGCCGACCCGCGGTTTGCGAATGGCCCGGCCGCGGACTTCCACCTGCTGGCGGGCTCGCCGGCGATCGATGCCGCGGACTCGGGCGTGCCGGGTTGGCCCGCCACGGACGCCGACGGCTCCGCACGCGTGGACGACCCCAAGACGCGCAATACCGGCGCAGGCCCAGTGCCCTACGCGGACCGGGGCGCGTTCGAATTCGCCCCGACCGTCGACCATGCACCGGTCGTCACGGCACCCGCGACCGCCGTGGGCACCGAAGGAACGCTCATCACCTTCACCGTGACCGCCTCGGATCCGGACGGGCAAGCGATCACCTCGCTCACCGCGTCGGGAGTGCCGAAAGGAGCCCAGTTCCAGGTCGACGCCAGCATGAGTTTCGGCACGTTCACCTGGACGCCGAGTGACAAGCAAGGTCGGACAGGCCCTTACAGCGTCACATTCAAGGCCAAGAATGCCCTCTCCGGCAGCGCCGTCACCGCGATCACGGTCAACAACCTGGTCGTGGCGAACGCGGCGGCCGGCGCCGCGATCGCCGCGCCGGAGGCCAGTGCCGATTCGCCAGAGTCGGCCGGATGGAGAATCCCCACGTTGGTCCCGAACCCGGTCCGCGGCGACGCGGTGCTGAGCTTCGCTCTGACGAAGCCGGGAAGACTGCGCGTGAGCCTCTACGATCTCTCGGGAAGGAGGGTGCGGCGCCTGGTGGATGAGGCGTTTGCGGCTCCGGGCCTTCATCAAGTGCACGTCGACCCGCGGGACGAGCAGGGGGCCCGACTGTCCTCGGGAGTGTACTTCTTCCGCATCGATAGGCCGGAGGGCGCGAGCACCGGCCGGTTCCTCATCATGAGGTGATCCCGGCCTGGCCCCGGCTGGGGCTCGTGCCGCGCGGGCGTGATCTGCTCGGGCGCGATCGGGTCCCAGCCGCGCAGCCTCTCGCACCGGCCCGCAGCGCTGCGGCGTCGCCCTTCGCGTCAGCCCTCATCCCTTCCGCTACGTCGCCCTCGTGCTGCCGCACGAGGGCGCGAGCTAAAGGCAAGAGATGTGTAAACGACCTCAGGCGGACCTTGGCCGCCTCCAACCCTCCGGTCGCCGGCCTGCCCGAACGTGTGGAGTGCCAGCGTCGCCCCGCGCTGCCCGACCGGCATGTGATTGATATTGCTTGCTGTTGAGAAGTGTAAGGTCGAATATTGGTCACGGGCGAGCGGTATGCGGAGACGCGGCGGACGGATCCGCTTTTCGCCATAGGGTTCCGCAGCACGGACCAATCTCAGGGCAGGACCTCCGTTGTCGCCTTGAAGCACCCGAGAGCATCCGCCATGACCAGGCGTGTCGTCCACGGCTCCGCCGCCCCGCACCACTCCGCGCCGTTCGCGACCGAGCCCCCTGCGATCGGCTCCGGCGAAGCGGTCGCCCCGCGAGAAGCCATCCGCATCCGCCAGGGGTTGACGATCCGATGCTTTGGCAGACTCGCGCTCGAGCGAGCGGGGCGATATCTGGTGTTTCCCACACGGCGGGCGAAGCTACTGTTTGCCTATCTCGTCCTTCATCGCGACCGAACTTGCGCGCGAGAGGTCGTGCGGGGCGCGCTCTGGGGAGATGAGTCCGAGCAGACGGCGCGAAAGCACATGCGCACCGAGCTCTGGCGTCTGCGGCGTTACCTCGAGCCCCACGGAACGCCCCGCGGCACGTTTCTCCGCATCGACAGCGACCGGACCGAGCTCAACAGGTCGGGCCCATACTGGCTCGATCTCGACGAGTTCGAGCGGAGGCTCCGCGCCGCCGGATCCAAGCCCGGGAGACCCCTGACCGCCCATGAGGTTCGGCTCCTCGAGGAGGCATCGGAGCTCTACCGCGGCGACGTCTGCGAGGACGTCGACCAGGACTGGGCGGTACACGAGCGCGAGCGACTCGTGAATCTGCATCGCGGAACCTTGGAGCGACTCATGGCCCACTATGCGGCGCAGGGGGACTGGGACGTGGCGATCGGCCGTGGCCAGCGTCTCTTGCGCAGTGATCCGCTGCTGGAGCACGTCCATCGCGAACTCATGAGATTCCATTACGCGAAGGGAGATCGGCCAGCGGCCATTCGACAGTACCAGCAGTGTGCCGACATTCTGCATCGCCTGCTCGACGTGGGCCCGATGCCCGAGACCTTGACTCTGTACGAAGCGATCCGAAACGGGCACCGGCCGCAGGGGCTTCCGGTGCGCGAGCCCCGCCGGCGCACCGGCGCGCCGCATCCGACGAGTAGGGGCCTTGTTGAGCCGGGGCCTTTCAGGAGCCAGTCCCCGCGAAGCGGTCCCCTTCAGCCGTTCTCGAAGGGTGGCGCAAAGCCGGTGAGGCGGCCTTGAGACGGAGCGGAGGCGGTCGCGAGACGGCCGTATGTGAAGCTAAACGACCGGAGGTGCGTCCGTGCACCCCCGGAAATGGTGGGCAGCTTGCGGTCCGGGTCAGGAAGGCCCGGCAGTCGCCGGGGACTGGCGTCCACGCCATCGGGCGCCCGAAACGCTCACCAGAGGTGGCCGTCTCTGGCCGCAGCGTGAGCACCCTCGTTCATTAAGGAGGACACGATGAAGACGCTGGACCTCACCCTCGAGGCCCTCGAGGAGCGGATCGCGCCGGGTGGGCTGGGCAATCCCGGCAACAACAACCCGCCGCGCAACAACACGAACAATCCCGGCAACGAAGGCACGGGCGGTCAGGTGTCGACCGGCAAGTGACGTTCGATCGGAGGTGAAAGATGGATCTCAAGGTCGAAGTGTTGGAGGAGCGTATCGCCCCAGACACCGTAGGAGCGCTGCACAACAACCCCAACAACCCCAACAACAATAACGACCACAATGCTGTTCCCAAGGGCGCAATTCCGGAAGGGCCGGCAGGCAAGTAGAACGTCTGCCCCAACCCATGGCGAAAGAGAGAGAGCATGATCGCCAACGACCTCAAGATCGAAGAGCTGGAGCAGCGAATTGCTCCCGACAGCATCCACGGGGTCCCGGGCGAGAGCAACGGCAACCCCGGTAACGAGGTGTCGAACGGCTCGAAGCCTCAGCCTGGAAGCAACACCAGGGATTCGCACGGATAGACTGAAGCGATAAGTAGAAGGGTCGCCGTGCCCCCCTGGCTGGCCGGCGGCCCTTCACGCTTTCGAGCCATCCCCCTTCCCTCCTCGAGTTGGGGCGAGGAAGGTGGGCGTTGGCGGGCGTGAAGAGGGCTGTGCCTGATGTCAGACCAGTGCCCGAAGGTTCGAACCGACCTCGTAGTCACCCGCCAAGAAACCCCCGAGGGTCCCTACTTTGTGGTGAAGGACCCACGGACGAGGCGCTTCTTCCGCCTGCGCGAGACGGAGTACGCTGTCGCGCGGCGTCTGGACGGCACGAGGCGGCTCGAGTCCGTGGCTGAGCAGGTCGGGTCGGAGCTCGAGGTCGAGGCGACCGCCGAAACACTTGAGCCGTTCGTCGAGCAGCTCCGCCGCGGCGGCCTGCTCGAGGGCTCGAATGGCGCGGCTCCAGAAGCCCCCACGCGACCCCCATTCATCCAGGGCAACCTCCTCTGGCTTCGATTCAGAGCGTTCGACCCCGACCGCCTGCTGGACTGGATGGTCGGCAAAGTGCGGCTCTGTTTCACGCCCGGATTCGTGGTTGCATCGGCCGCCCTCATCCTCTGGGCGCTCGGTGTGGTGCTCGTGCGCCGTGACGAGATCGGCGCCGATCTGGTGCGACTGTGGAGCTTCGACAGCGTGCTCCTCGCGTGGCTCGCGATTCTCTTGGTCACTACGCTGCACGAGTTTGCCCACGGAGTCACCTGCAAGCACTTCGGCGGCCGTGTCCATGAGATGGGCTTCCTGCTCATCTACCTCCAGCCGGCGTTCTACTGCAACATCAGTGACGCTTGGCTGTTCCCCGAGAAATCAAAGCGGTTGTGGGTGACATTCGCCGGCGGCTACTTCGAACTCGTGCTTTGGGGCCTCGCGACACTGGTCTGGCGGGTGACGGAGCGACAGACCTGGCTCTCGGGCGCAGCTCTCGTCGTACTGGCGACCTCGGGGATCAAGCTGTTCTTCAACCTCAATCCCCTGATCAAGCTCGATGGCTACTACCTCCTCAGCGACTGGTTGGACACGCCAAACCTGCGCCAGCGATCGTTTCATTATGTCGGCAGCCGGCTCAAGCGGCTCCTGGGGATACCGGCGTCTGTTCAGCAGGATCTGACGCCGCGGGTGCGGCGCGTCCTCCTCGCTTACGGCCTCGTGGCAGCGCTCTTTTCCTATTGGTTGCTGAGCAACCTCCTGCTCGGGTTCGGTAGCTACTTTACGACCCGTTGGCGGGGATGGGGGGCCGTGCTGTCGCTCGGGCTGTTCGTCGGAGTGGCGGGCAATGTCACCGGGAAATCGCTGCTCCGGTGGCCATCGGCCCTGTCGATCAAGAGTCACCGCGTCCGCCTCTTGGGTCTAGTCGGCGCTGCCCTCTTGCTGCTCTACCTGCTGCCGGTCGAGCTCAAGGTGGGCGGCGAGATGGAGGTCACACCAGCATGGAACACCGACGTGCGCGCCCAGGTGGCGGGGATCATCGAGGGCGTGTTCGTGGGGGAAGGGGACCGCGTGTCGCCCGGCGACACTCTGGCACGGCTCGTCGACCGAGACTATCAGGCACAGCTTCACATGGTGGAGGCCGAGCTGGCGGAAAAACGCGCCAAGCTCGGCTTGCTCCAGGTCGGCCCCCGCTCCGAGGAGGTGCAGATCGCGCTTCTCGCGGTCCAGAAGGCCCAGGAGCGCCTCCGCTACGGCGAAACCGATCTGCGGCGAAGCCGGCAGCTAGCCGCGACCGAGGCCGCCTCGAGGGAGGCGGTCGAGCGAGCCGAGGAGACCGTCGCGGTGCTGGCGAAGGAGCTCGATGAGAACCGCGCCCGACTCAGGATGCTGCGCGCGGGGAGCCGGCCCGAGGAGATCGCCGCCATGAAGCAGGACATCGCCCACTCCGAGGCCGAGGAGCGGCAGCTCGAGGAACAGCTCGCCCAAGTGTGGGTGACCGCGCGGCACGGCGGCGTCGTGACGACGCCCAAGCTGCGGGAGCGAATCGGCGAATACGTGGAGCCCGGCGACCTCATCGCCGAGGTCTACGCGCTCGATACTGTGACCGCTGAGGTCGCCGTTCCAGAGCAAGACATCGGCGAAGTCCGAGTGGGACAGCGGGGGGGTGTGCGGCTCCGGGCGTTTCCCGAGCGTGCCTGGGAGGGGCGCGTGACTGCCATCGCGGCCGCCGCCTTGGAGACACCGAAGCAGCGCACCAGGATCATCAAGGCGACGATCGAGCTCCCGAACGCGGCCGGGCTCATCAAGCCCTCGATGACCGGCTACGCACGCATCTACTGCGGCAAACGTCGGGCGCTCGACGTGCTGACCCGGGAGCTCCGCCGGTTCATCCGCGTCGAGTTCTGGTCCTGGTGGTAGGGAGCGCCCTTGGGCAGCTCGCACACGCGCTTGGGCGCATCGAATCCAAACGGAAGGAGGTGACAGGCATGAATAAGCTGACGCTCCACCTGGAAGAGCTCGAGGCGCGCATCGCGCCGAGCGTGCACGGCACGGGCGGCTATGACGGACAACCCGGCAATCAAAGCAATGCTCCCCACAACCCGTCCGGCAGCGCCAACCCAGAAAACTCCAGCTCCTGACGGTAGGTTTCCACCGGGACGAGTCGGGCCGCCGACGTGCACGGTCTGACTCGTCTCAGGTAGCCGCCGGTCTCGGCTCCGGAATCAGGCGCAGCTACGCCGTCTGCAGCGCCAATCGCGCTCGGTACTTCTCCAGGTTCACTCCCCTGAACAGCAGGAAGAGGCAGAGCGACAGCTCCCCGAGGAGCGCCGGTACCGCGGTCACCGGGAAGAGCCAGCTGGTGATCGACGGGTAGAGGATCACCGCCAAGTTGTTGATCAGATAGCCAGCCACTCCGA
>VBOY01000021.1:20789-30126 GCA_005893295.1 Candidatus Eiseniibacteriota bacterium
TCACCGCGAATCCGTAGGTGTGCGCCTTGAGCGCGAGGCTCATCAGGGCGTTGAGCTGGTCGGGCGTGAACGCCTTGAGGTACTCGTTGGTCCCCAGCGGAAAGATCGCTTCGAGGAGATACATGCATACAGCCGCCTCGATGGCGATCCCGATGGTGCAGAACAGCATCGCCAGCAGGGCCAGTGGCTTGTTCGCAGGCCGCAGGAACGCGTACAGGATCATCAGCAGCGGCACGGCGGTGAGGAGCAGCACCAGCTCCGACGCGATGCCGACCCGCCACAGCCATTCCATCGCATGCATCTTCGCCGCTGTCGCCGCAGCGTCCCCCGACACCGTGAGCCGCTGCCGGATTCCCAGCTCTTGGTAGGCGCCGAGGAGGATGTTGATCAGGTAAAGCACTCCCGCAATGCGGGCGAGCGCACGCGGGGAATTGCCAAGCTCGGACTGTTCCATGCCAGCTCCAGTGGGTGTGAAGGGCTCTCCGGCGGTGTTGTCGGTTGCCGGCTAAGTCTACGCTCGCCCTGACGCCCGGCTCCAAGACGATTCTCCCCGGGGTGACGTTGGGAACGCCGGCGTCTGTGCCCGGCTGGAGCCGCGCGAGCCCGAATGAGCCGTGATCTGGTGCCCAGCGCAGAACGCACCGACGATACGTGCAGGTTTCGCGGTGCAATCTGCCAAGGACCGCGGACTCTGCAGAGCCAGCGATTCCTACGTCGTCTAAGTCTGCCAAGGGCACCAGCTCATCCTCGTGCTCGATGCACGATCCTCCAGGCACTGTCCATGCCCTCCCGCGCGTTCGCTCGGCAGATCGCCGCCTGCTCGACAAGACAGTCCGGAGTCGCGGCACTCGGCGTCGCGCCACCGGTCACCAGCCACTCCACCGCGAGGAGAGCCCCATGTTCAACTCGTCATCCGGACCCCGTCTGCTACTCGTCCGTGCATCCACCATGGTGCTCGCGATGGCCCTCGCCGGGGTCGCTGCGGCGGGCCCCAACCCGATTCCGGCGGGCTCGAAGCTCGTGTTCAACTTCAATGTGCTCGGTTACCCGGCCGACCAGACGTATACGGGAGGCTGCGGCAACGGCCACCGCATCTTCGTCAATCGAGAAGCGAACAACGCGCACGTCTTGGTCCAGGACGGCAGCTATTGGACGATCCTCGATTGCAACGCGACCTCCGATCACCAGGCCGTACTGCAGAGCAGCCAGCTCGGGCTCTACGATGTCTACATGAGGATCCTCGGCAAGCCGGGGGGACACATCAGAGTCTGCGGCGACCTCACCGTGGACCCGGTGACCGGTGACACATTGTGCCTCGCGGGGACCATCGACCTCACCCGGAGCGGCGACAAATCGAAGTTCCAACTCGCGCCGTCGTCGCTGTTCGACGCGAGCCTGGAAGACGTCCTCTGGACCGTCGAAACCAACAGCAACTTCCGGATCGTGCAGTTCCGCGTATACGCGCGACCCTAGCCAAGGACGGGGTGTGACAAGATCTCGTTTCTAAGGCGCGTCGAACGTCGCGAGGCGTGACTCGTAGCCTCCGCATGACGGCGTCCACCGTCGGGCGGGAGCCAGCTCCTCGCGATCCGCGACGTGCTGGATGACGCACGGCACGTGGGTGACGCCCGCTTCCCGCAGCGCGTACGCCCGGTGAAGGGGCACCAGCGCGATGTCGGTCGGCACGGTGTTGAAGGAGTGGCGCAGTGGGGCCGCGTTAGGGCTGAACGAGGCCGTGGCGGACCGCATAGCGAACCAGGCCGGCGGTCTCGTGGATGCTCAGCTTGTCCATGATATGGGCCCGATGGGACTCCGCGGTCTTGTAGCTCACCCCCAGGAGGCTCGCGATCTCTTTGGTCGTCTTCCCTTCGGCGACGAGCTGGAGCACTTCGCGCTCTCGTGGGGTCAGGGGGTCGTGTCCCTTGTCCGGCATTGCCTGGTACGTGTCCAGCGCGTCCTCTGGAAAGTCGCCGAGGAAGACGCCGCCACGGTGCACTTCTCGGATCGCGTTCTCCAGGTCTTCGACGGCCGCGCAGGGCCGACATGAGATGATCCTGTTCCCCGTACATGGTCACGACGATGGTCCGCGTGCCGCTCGCCACTCGCCGGATCTCCCGGGCCGCGTCGATTCCATTGAGCAAGGGGAGCGCCAGGTCGAGGATCGCCACGTCGGGCGCCAGCTCGCGCGCCAGCCGAATGGCCTCGCGACCGTCGCCCACCTCCGCCACGACCTGGAACCCATCCCGCTCGAGCATGGACCGGAATCCCTGGCGAACGATCACGTGATCTTCCGCGATGAGGATGCGAATCGGCTTCACCTTCAGACCTCCACTGGCATCCTCGCGTGGAGCTGCGTGCCGCGCCCGGTGGTGGAGCTGACGTGAAGGGTTCCGCCGAGAGCGATGAGCCGCTCGCGCATGCCGACCAGGCCTAGGCCGCGGCGCCCCGCGCTCGACCTCATCGCCTCGTTCATCCCCTTGCCGTCGTCCCGGACGATGCAATGCAGCTCTCCCCGCTCGACGAAGACCGTGACCCATGCTTGCGTGGCCCTCGCGTGTCGGCAGACGTTCGAGAGCCCTTCTTGGACGACGCGATAGACGGCCGTTTCCACCGCCGATGGAAGCCGGGTCTCGAGACGGTTGTCCAGAACGACTCCCAGCCCCTTGCGGGCCCACACTCCATCGACCAGGAATCGGAGCGCGGGGACCAAACCCGCCTCGTCGAGCATCGGGGGGCGAAGCTCGTGGGAGAGGTGCCGGAGCTGATCCTCCACCTGGTTGAGGCGCTCTGACACCTCGGCCAGCTGCCGCTGAATCGCGGGGGGGGGTGTCACGCGCAGTCTCCTTCAGAGCCAGATGAACGGCTACGAGGAGAGGCCCCGCTTCATCGTGAAGCGCACGTGCGATCCGGCGCACCTCCGCTTCCAGCCGCTCGTTGATGCGGCGCAGGGCGATGTTCACGTCGCGGATGCGGTCGCGCTCCTCGACGAAGCCGACCGCGACCGTAGTGGCGATGCGGTTGGCTGCCGGCTCGTATGCGTCCAGGACACGATCGAGGCGCTCGGAGTCCGTGCGGTACTTTCCGAACAGCGAGCGTGCGAGCACGTCGCGGAGGAGCAGCACGATGCCGACGACCTCGCCCGTCTCCACACCGCGTGGGATGATCCGCTCGGAAAGGTTTCGTGCGTACGCTCGAAGCGTCCGGATCGTCCCCGTCTCCAAGGCGTCCACGTATTGCTCGAATGCCGCGTCCGCCTCCGCGAAAACCTCGCGCTTGGACATCCGCCGCAGCAGACCCGCTTGCCGGATACGGCGCGCCCATTCGTAGCTCAGCGGACCGCGGTGTGCCCTCAGATGCGCCACCAGCTCGCGCACCAGGGCTTTCGTGGATTCGCGTGGGGGTCCGGAGACCCCGGCGTGCGCACCAACTTCCATCCCGGACATCACTGCGTCGTCGGCCTCACTGAAGGCAGCCGGACCGTCGGCCGATGGCCCGGGGGCCTACCGCGGCATCCGTCCCAACGACGGCCCTTGGGCGCTGGCCGTGGCTCTTTGGGCCAGCACTCCGTTCGTCCGGTGAGCGGGTCGTTGCCCTTGCGATTTCGCGTCGCAAGGATTCTATCACTCGCCAATCCGCTCGGCGCAAGGCGAGACAGCCGGGCGCCCGGGCCGGAGCCGCCACGGGTGCCGCGCAACTCGCGAGGGCCATCGGTCGGCAGGGGCATGGCACGAGCGTCCAGTGCGGACGCGGGGCACTCCGATCGCCGACGCCCGCTGGCGGCCGGGAGCCGACGATCGGCTTGCCCCGCTCTCCTCACCGCAACCGCTCAACGCGCGCCGTCGCCGTCTCCGCTCCCATCCGCGCTTCGACGACGTAGAACCCGGCGGGGGCCGGCCGGCCCTGGAGATCCCGCCCGTCCCAGCTGAGATGGGGTGAGCCCGCGTCCAGATGGCCGGCGTAGAGCCGCGCGACGCGCTGCCCGGCGACGCTGTAGACCGTGACGCTCGCGGGCCCGGAGCGCCGCGCGCGGAGCTCGAGGTCGACCGCGCTCCGGAACGGGTTCGGCCCGATGGATCCCCATCGCAATGCCTGCGGCGAGGCGGACGGCGACGCCCCGGCCGCCGGTGGATCCGCGAACGCGACGGTGGCGTCGTTGGCGAGCTTGGCGGGCTCGACGAACAGCGTTCGCTTGCCGACCGCTGCTTTGGCCAGACCGGCGCCCGCTACTTGAACATCGAGTTGGCCCTTGAGAACGACGTTGTGGATGCCCGAGCCCACGTTCAGCGCCATCCACTGGAAGGCGCCGGCATTCCGAGTGCTCAGGTAGAGACTGATCACGTCCGCCGAGATCAGCGACGCGATGCGGAAGTCACGGTTGGCGAGCACGACTCGCCCGTCGTCGGGGTCGTTGGCAACCCCGTCACCGTTCGCATCCGAGGTGACCGGGACCGGGCTACCGTCGATCTCGGCCCAGATCTTGACCGACGCCATGGCGTCGGAGCTGGGCGACACGATGTCGGTCCACAGCGCGCTCTCTCCGGTGAACCGGATCATCAGGTCCGTAGGAGTCGAATTGCGGAGCGTCGCCTGCAGGAGCACGACCGGGCCGCTCGAGACCGGTCCGATGGGACTGGCCGTTGTGGTCATGACCTCGACCGCCGACGCGGATACGCCGATCTTGTCCGCGGGCAGGTGATTCGCCTGGGCGGGGAGAGCCACAGCCAGCACGAGCATCGAGATGGTTGGCAACAGACATGACTTCCGGAACCAGGAGCGCTTCGGGGTCGATTTCATCTTCAGACCTCCCGCGGCCCGACGTGGACTCGGTTATCCCCGACGAGCGCGTCGGTGATACCCCGTGGAGCGATGCGACTTCTCGAGCCCGGGAAGCACATGGCGCCCCGACGGACATGGAGATCAGGGCGGCGTCGACGGGGTGCCCGCGCCGAGCTCCATCCGCCACGGCAGTTGGTTCCAGGCGCTCCGCGGATTCTTGACGAGCCACGTCTCGATGTCGCGATAGATCTTGCCGGTTCTGTCCATCTCCTCGTGCGACCAGAACTCACGGCCTACGAGGTAGTCCTCGCCCAGCTCTGCCCATGAGCCGAACCCACCTTGAATCGTGCGCGCAGCGGGGAGCATCTGACGCCACGCCTCGTCCTCGGTCAGGAAGCACAGCATGTATCCCCAACGGCAGAGCATGATGTAGCGACAGTAGTCCCAGCCGAGGAGGCTGGTCCGGCGGTGCCTCTGGTAGTGCGCGCGCAGGAGCTTCATGCGGCGGACCACGTCCGGGCGGTTGCGCGCCGCAAGGAGCGCCATCTGGTACCGGGCATCCGTCATTGCTAGCAGCGATTGGCCCTGCCTCTGGAACTCTACGCGATGCCCTTCACGGTCCAGATGCTCCAGCGCTTGCAGCAGATCGAAACGGTCGTCGATGCCCCACCGATCGTGAAGGATGCGCCGGGTGTCTGCTATGCTGGAATCGTTCCGCACCTCCGGTGCGAGCATGTCGAGACGCTGCCCGTTCCGGTACGTGAAGAGGGCCGGCCCATGCTCTTGGGCCGGTCGTGAGGACGGGTTCGGCCGTGTGCGGTATCGGGTGGGTGCTGGCACCGGTCGCGACGTAAAGCATGGTCCCGGCCCCGAAGGCAAGAAGCACGACCTTCGGAGCGAACGCAAGTTCCTTCACGGCGACCCCCAACGCATCGTCACCCGATCCTCGTCAGGCAACGAGCATGCCCGGCTCACGCGTCCCCGGGCACCTTCGGTAGGAGCCCCGGCTCGTGTTGGTGGTCGCGGGCCGACCCTCTGCCGGGGCCTTCAACGCCAAGGCCGCCGCGAATCTATCGCAACACCATCAGCTTGAGCGACTGGGACCCCGCGATAGTCTCGAGGCGCACAAAGTAGAGTCCGGGCTTCACGCGCCGTCCTAGCGCATCGGTTCCTGTCCAGCGAGCAGCGTGCGACCCCCCTGGCACGAACGCATCCACCAAAGTGGTCACCCGTCGTCCACTGGCGTCGAACACGTCCAGCCTGGCGCGACCGCCCGGGGTGGGCGCCTCGAATCGGATCGTCGTCGATGACGAGAGAGGATTGGGTGCGCCGGAGAGCCGCAGCCGTGGCCGCCGCTGATCGGCAACTGCCGTCGTCCCGCCCATGATCCGCAGGAAATAGACGTCCTCCTCGCCGTTGAAGGTGGCGGCCCACGCGAGATCGGCGCCATCGACGCGCGAGATCATGTGGTAGTAGTCCCCGATCTTCTGTTGATTCGGCCAGCCTACGGTGCTGTTCCACACGGGGCTCGCCTGCTCGTTGGGCGACCACGTCACCCCGCCATCGTTCGAGAACGAGTAATAGAGCGCACTTTGCGTGCTGTCGGCGGATCCACGGGTGTCATTCCAGACCACGTCGATCCGTCCATCGGGGGATACCGACATGGTGCCGAACCATTGGAACGCGCGGTTTCCGGTCGGATCATCGTTCACTCGCACGGGCGCGCTCCAGGTCTGGCCGCCATCGGTGCTGTGAGCGAACATCACGTCGAGTGGATCGGTCGCGGTTTGCACCGAGGCCAGCGCGTACACCCATCCCGACCTCGGGCCGCTCGAACGGTCGACGGCGACCCAGAGCTGGCCGAGCAACCCTGCGGGGTTCGGGCCCCCGGTGACGATGTTTCCGCCGAGGTTCACCGCTTTGGTGGTGAAGCTCGGCGTCACCAGCGGGTTCTTCGCGTCGGTGGAGCGCCCCACGTAGATGGTGCCGTTCGATACCTGCCCGACCATGTACAGCGTACCGTCGGGACCGACGTCCAGCGTGCCCCAGATCGGCTGGTGCGGAATCGAGGTGGGCGATTGGAAGCTCGCCCCGTCGTCGATCGAGCGCGAGAAGATATTCCCCGGGGTCGGATTGCTCGAGCTGCTCCAGGACTCGTAGACGTTATCGTGCCCCGTCCCGGCGGTCCGATCGTTCGTCATCCACTGTTTGTCGCCGCCGAAGGCGGACACCCCGGCGCCCCACGTCATGCCGCCGTCGGTCGAAGGGAAGACCTTGCAGTTGAAGGTGGGCGTGTTGGAGAGACTGTTGTAGAAGAACTTCCCCTGGGCATCGAAGCCGAGCACCGGATCGCTTCGAAACACGCCCGGCTCGATCTTGCCGGTGGTCCAGCTCTGTCCGCCGTCGGCCGAGTATCCGAAGCCGGCCTGCCGAAAGTTGGAGGTGATGGTGTCGAACTGGCGCCAGCCGATCGCGATCCGGCTCGGATTGTTCGGGTCGACGGCGATCGACGGTTCGTTGGCGGCGTCGCCGATGATGTTGGCTCCCGACCCATCGACGTTGACCTGAATGCTGGTGAATCGCCCGAACGATACGACCGCAGCCGTGGAGGTAGCGTTGAGCAAGGACGCGGGGACACCCGGTGGGTTGTCGGGCAGCTCAGGAGGAAGCGAGTTCGGAGGCTCGAGCGGCTCCTGGGCGCTTGAGGGCAGGCTCCAGGTCGTCAGGGCGACGAGGACCAGCAGTAGGGCCAACGGCGCGCGGCGGTGGCCGAAGGGAGGACGTGCGTGGTGCCGGATCATGGATGCTATCCCCCAGGCAGTTGTCGACCGACCACCGTCGCATCAAGGCTAGAAAGGATACTCCAACGAGCGCGTCCCATGCGGCTGGGACTTTGGCCTCCCGACCGGACCGAGCGGCCCGCTCAGTACGCGACCCATTTCGGTGTCGTCCCGAGTGGCCGGTACGCGATCTCGGTGAGCTTTCCCAGCAACCCGCGATCGCGGGTGGTCGTCGACGAGACCGTGAACCAGGAGCTCGGCAACACCGTGCCCAGCACCCTCGCCGGGCATCCGATCACGGTGTTCCGCGACGGGCGCGTCCTCGTGTATCACCCGCCCTCTGGGCCCGCGTGGGCGCGAGGCCACAGTTTCCTCGAGGCCCCGTTCCCGAACCCGGCTCACGGCCCCGTCCAATGGTCGGTGCAGATGCCGCGGGCGGCCGAGGTCTCGGCCGTCGTCTTCGATGTCGGTGGTCGAGCCGTGCGCCGGCTCACCCAAGGCGCCGTCGGCCCCGGGCGGCATGCTTGGACGTGGAGCGGGATGGACGATCACGGCCAACCGATTCAGCCGGGCGTGTTCTGCAGGCTCTGGGTGGATGGCGTGCCGTCGGGTGAGCGCCGGATCGTAGTCCGCTGAGCACTGTTTTCGCGGATCCTCTCCCGCGGGTCCCGGCGCTCGGCTGAAAGGCTTCTCGGTACGCACTCACCTGCCCGAAAGGTCTCGACAACGGAAACCCGAGGTGCGCTCGCGTTCTTGAACGTTCGCGCTAAGATGCGAGTCGTGCGCTGGGGGCTGCCCGGCCCGCCATGCGGAGGTCCTATGCCCGATCTTGCGGAGCACTTCGTCTCGGATTCTCGTAGCTTCCTGACCGAGTTCTACATGCCGAGAGTCGAGCGTTGTGTCGCTCGACTGACCAACGAACAACTCTGGTCGCGCAGCAACGAGGCTTCGAACAGCATCGGCAATCTGCTGTTGCACATGACAGGAAGCACCCGCTACTGGGCCGCCGAGGCGATTGGCGGTACGCCGATCGTGCGTGTCCGTCAACAGGAGTTCGACCGGCGAGATCCGATTTCGTCGCACGCATTGTTGGCCGGCCTTCGCGAGGCCGTGAGCGATGCCGACCGACGACTGGCCGAGCTTGCGGGTGAGAAGCTTCTCGAGACTCGGAATGTGAACGGCAGGCAGCTGACCGTCCTGTGGTGCGTCTACCACATCATCGAGCACTTCGCGATGCACACGGGCCAGATCCTGTCGATGACGAAGGCCCTGGTGGGCGAGCCCCTCCCGGCGGACAACGCGCCGACCACGGGAGCCTCGAAGTCAAACCGCTGACATCGCCATGCCGAGAGCCGCTTGATCGCCTCGCATGAGCAATGACCTCGGCGCCTTCCTGATCGTCTCGACGGTGGTCATCGTGACGCCGGGGCAGGACACCGCGCTGACGATTCGAAACGCCCTGGGAGGTGGGAGCCGTGCCGGCGTCTTCACGGCGCTCGGGGTCGCGATGGGACAGACGGTTTGGACCTTGGCGTCGGCCGCGGGGATCACGGCGCTGCTGCTCGCGTCGGCGAGCGCCTTCACGGTCATCAAGCTGGCGGGGGCGGCCTACCTCGTGTTCCTCGGGGCGCGCTCCCTCTTCGAGGCGGCTCGAGGCGCGAAGGGTCCGGCGCCACGTGCCGCATCCTGTGGCGAGCGGTCGATGCCCCCGCCCGTCGCGCTGCGCCAGGGCCTGCTGAGCGCGCTCGGCAACCCCAAGCTCGCCGTCTTCTTCGTCAGCC